>NZ_JAUTWQ010000007.1:0-220 GCF_046719735.1 Halobacillus rhizosphaerae | reverse complement strand
ACTCCCTGTGGGATCTCGCCTAGTCCCTTCTCCCACGAGAGTCTCACCGTTTCCCCATCACCCTACTCATAGGTAGATGAACGGACCTTCTCCAATGTCTTCCGAGTTATTGTTAACGAGCTATGCTTTGTTACAGACCGTCTTTCCAATCATTGAAAGAGCATCACTATTTGTTTCCGTTTCATTCAATCAAGGTAGAGGGAAGGGAATAACGCACAGA
>NZ_JAUTWQ010000060.1:0-205 GCF_046719735.1 Halobacillus rhizosphaerae | reverse complement strand
CACCGGGCCGTTCGGGGTCGGCAGCGCGAGGCCGGCGAGCTTCTCCGGATCGACACGATCCGCTCGCGGCGCGCGCAGGTCGACTGCGATCAGCTTGTCCCGCTCGCGATACTGCGTGACGGTCGTGCCGGACAGCGTCATCGCGAGGAAGCTCGACACGTCCTGCGACGTGACGTTCAGCTCGCGCGCCTTCTTCTGGTCGATC
>NZ_JAUTWQ010000006.1:0-400153 GCF_046719735.1 Halobacillus rhizosphaerae | reverse complement strand
CCATCACCCTACTCATAGGTAGATGAACGGACCTTCTCCAATGTCTTCCGAGTTATTGTTAACGAGCTATGCTTTGTTACAGACCGTCTTTCCAATCATTGAAAGAGCATCACTATTTGTTTCCGTTTCATTCAATCAAGGTAGAGGGAAGGGAATAACGCACAGATTCCCGACAATCCATTCAATGGAGATACAAGTCTCTTCCGGAAGAATAGCCTCATCACTTCCTACATATTAGAGGGAATATGCTTCAGAGACCTGCATGCAGACATGAGAATTTTCACTTTTTCTTGAAGGGATTTCGAGATTCTATTGTGGCAAGGGGGCGGAGGGAAACGGTGAGACTCCTGTGGGAATTGCGGGACAGCTGAGACCCCACAGAGCTTTGCTCGAGGAGGCTTAGCGCCCGCCCCACGGAAAGCGATCCTTTTCCCGCAGCCCCCTATACGCTTACTATTGTCTCGAAACTAAATCTTCAAGAATGGGAAGCTTTATTGGAATTCAACTCTTGTGAAATAAAGGTTAATAGAATTTTTAAAGAGAAAATCATCCTTCTGGCATTAGATTTTTTTTCAAAATTATAGTAATTTAAAATGAGAGGTGGGAGAATGAAATATCACTTTAAATTATCTATAGATAACATATTAAAACGACCACATTTCCAAAACGCACGAGTAATTGCAGGCAGCAATGGAGTAAATCGGATAGTGAAATGGGTACATGTATTTGAAGTTATTGAAGTGAGAGGCAATCTCAAAGGCGGAGAATTAGTTCTTTCCACAGGGTTTGGCTGGAAAGAGAATGATGACTTATTTATAACCTTGTTAAAACAGTTAATTCAACGAGACGTAGCAGGATTATGTATTGAACTGGGGAGCTTTATCCATGACATACCAGATCAAGCTATAGAATTAGCCGATAAACACGATTTCCCCATCGTAGTCTTTGATAAAGAAGTGTCATTCGTTGAAATTACGCAAGACCTTCATTCTGATTTAATCAATCAGCAATATGAAATTATTTCTAACATAGAAGATTACTCTCAGCGATTGAATAAGAAATTGTTAACCATTGACAACTATTTTGAAATACTGAAATATTTGCAGCAATACATTAATTGTCATCTTATTTACATATCTAATGACCATAAAATTGTCACCGTCCCTACAGTGCGAGAAAAAGAAAAAAATGAAATGTTAGCTAGTTTAGATAACTTTTCCGCACATCCTTCCAAAAATATATTAAAGCAGCCGGTACAAGTCTTTGAAAGAGAGTTTGCTAATGTTTACTTGTATTCTGACTGCAGGGAATTTGGTGAATTTGAGTCTTTACTATTAGATCGAACTGCCACGGCATTAGCCCAGTATTTCTTACGTGAGCTTTACACAGAAGAGAAGAAAAAAGCGGAAGAAACAGAATGGATGCTGGAGTGGCTTCGGGGAGAACATAGTATTGAGGAAATAAAAGAACGTTTAGCAGGTTATAAGATGAATGGCTCAGTGACGGGTGCTGTCGTACTCATCGTTAAACTGAAGTTGAATGGAAATAAGTAAGTAAAGATATTACTTATTTGAATATGCTCATCCAAAATATTTTTGACCAAAATGGTTATTTTGTTTTTCCGGTCGAAAAACGAAATCTGCTGACTTTTGTTTTATTAAATAAGCAAAGAGAAGAGGACTGGAAAAGCAGGGTGACCAAAGGGATTGAAAGGATTAAAAATATAAATAGGTTAAATGACCCGTCTGTCTCTTCTTTTCAAATCGCAGGGGGGAAATATGTTCGGGATTTAACTCTTTTATATAGAAGTTTTAACACGGCTCAAGAAACCCTGTCGATCCAGGGGAAGCTTCCTGCAGATCAATCGAAGTACTTCTTTGAAGATATGCATATGTACCGGCTTATTTCTCTAGTCCATAAACATAGTAACTTAAATAGTCTTGTGAATGATTATTTAGAGCCTATTATTGCCTATGATAAGCACAATCACACGAATCTGCTGGAAACTCTTAAAGTTTACTTAGCTTGTCATGGATCGAAAAAGGAAACGGCCGAAAAGATCTTTGTAGTTAGGCAAACGTTATATCACCGGTTGGACAAGCTTGAAAAACTTCTTGGAGAGGATTTTATGGATTCAGAGAAAAGACAGGCAATCGAATTTTCAATTCTTGCTTATGAATATCAGCAGTCAATAGCAAATCAATCTTCATAGAATGCTCACTATGAAAGCTCTGCACAACAAGGTCTGACCGAAATGGTCGGGCTTTTTTTATGTCTCAATATTTCAAGTGTTGTCATTGTGTGAATCTCATGGAGTATCTGTTTGACAAAATGTCTAATGAATCTAGTTTACAGGTGTTAGATAATCAATATAAATTAAGATAATTCAAAATTATTAGACATCATAGATCGCACGGGTGAGTCTGAATTAAAAAGGGGTACTCTGCAGCGTTAGCATATTCAGCTTTGTAGTTTTGTAAGCGTTTTCTTTTTTGTGGTAATTGCTTGAAAACTAAGGAGGTTTTCTTTAATGACAAAAACAGATATAAGTGGCGAAATGCTTACCAAAGATGAAAAATTTGTGTGGCATTCTATGAAACCTTATAATCCGAACGCCACTATGGTTGCGAAAAGTGCGGAAGGGTCCTGGATAACAGATATGGAAGGAAATAAATATTTAGACGCTATGTCTGGTCTATGGTGTGTCAATGTGGGATATGGAAGAAAAGAATTGGCAGAGGCAGCATATCAGCAGTTAATGGAATTATCCTATATGCCTTTAACTCAAAGCCATGAAGCCGCGATTAAATTAGGGGAAAAAATCAATCAGCTGTTAGGTGAGGATTATGTCATCTTCTTTTCAAACAGCGGGTCAGAAGCGAACGAAGCCGCTTTTAAAATTGCAAGACAGTACCATCAGCAAAAAGGGGAGTTTCACCGCAGCAAAATAATCTCCCGTTATCGAGCGTATCATGGAAGTTCTTCAGCCTCTCTTGCAGCTACCGGGCAAGCACAGCGCAAGTATAAATATGAACCGCTTGCTCAAGGATTTCTTCACGTAGCGCCGCCGGATACCTATAGAAATGATCATAGTGAAGCAGATCGGTGGGGCGCAAAAAATATCGATGAAGTTATGACGTGGGAGCTAAGCGAGACCATTGCCGGGGTTATCATGGAGCCTATTATTACTGGGGGCGGGGTGATTGTGCCACCGGACCAATATATGTCAGAAGTGAAGAGTATTTGTGAGAAACATGGAGCACTGTTAATCGTCGATGAAGTCATCTGTGGATTCGGACGCACTGGAGAACCATTCGGATTTATGAATTATGGAGTGAAGCCAGATATTATTACGATGGCCAAGGGGCTTACCAGCGCTTACCTGCCTTTATCACTGACAGCAGTGAAGAGGGAAGTTTATGAGGCTTTTAAAGGAACAGAAGAGTACGATTTCTTCCGTCACATTAATACCTTCGGCGGTCATCCTGCCTCTTGTGCGCTTGCTCTTAAAAACATTGAAATTATGGAACGTGAGAATCTATTTGCACGGTCAAAAGAATTGGGAAAAAGAGTCATGACTGAACTAAAAGATCGTTTGCAGTCCCATAAATTTGTAGGGAATATCAGAGGGAAAGGGCTGTTAATTGGTATTGAATTAGTAAGCAGCAAAGATACCAAAGAGCCGCTGGACACGTCTCTTGTGAATCGCGTCATTAGTTATTGCAAACAAAAAAATGTCATCATCGGGAAGAACGGGATGACAGTTGCAGGCTATAACAATGTAATTACCCTTGCTCCACCACTAAGTATTGAGGAAGAGGATATTACTTTGCTGCTCGACACTTTAGTAGACGGCCTAAACGAACTATAAAGCGTGGAAGAACATTTCTAAAATGGTGAAGTCTGGAGGGGACATCCGTGCGTATTGGCATTCCAAAAGAAATAAAAAACAATGAAAATCGAGTCGCTATCACACCGGCAGGAGTTTACACTCTCACAAAGCAGGGTCATCAGGTGTATGTGGAAAGTGATGCCGGGTTAAATTCAGGCATTTCAAATCAAGCTTATATGGAAATGGGAGCAGAAATTGTCCAAACAGCGGAAGAAGCTTGGACTCAGCAAATGGTGATGAAAGTAAAAGAACCCATTCATGAAGAATATCGGTACTTTTATGAGGGATTGATCTTATTTACCTATCTTCATCTCGCAGCTGATCGGAATTTAACGAAAGCTTTACTTGATAAAAATGTCACAGCAATCGCATATGAAACGGTCCAGTCTGCAAATGGAACGCTCCCTCTCTTAACTCCAATGAGTGAAGTAGCTGGACGAATGTCCACCCAAATAGGCGCGCAGTTCTTAGAGCGAAATAACGGAGGCAAAGGGATTCTTCTCGGTGGTGTGCCAGGTGTAAGAAGAGGAAAGGTTACTGTCATCGGCGGGGGAGTTGTAGGAACGAATGCAGTGAAAATTGCGATCGGGTTAGGGGCAGATGTAAACCTTCTTGATCTGAACCCTGAAAGACTCCGGCAATTGGATGACCTGTTTGGCAGTTCTATCAATACTTTAATGTCCAACCCTTTGAATATCCGGGAGGCAGTGGAAGAGTCCGATCTTGTCATTGGTGCTGTTCTTATTCCGGGGGCAAGAGCTCCTAAGCTAGTAAATGAAGAGATGATTACCACGATGAAAAAAGGTTCAGTCGTTGTCGATGTGGCAGTCGATCAGGGGGGGATTTTTGAAACCGTTGATCATGTCACTACACATGACAATCCCACTTATGTGAAGCATGGGGTTGTTCATTATGCCGTTGGAAATATGCCGGGGGCCGTGCCGCAAACGTCGACACTGGCCCTTACCAATGTAACGGTTCCTTATGCTCTTCAAATCGCTGCTAAAGGAGTTGCTCGTGCCTGTTCAGAAAACCGATCATTATTAAAAGGGGTGAATGTGCTCAATAGGATGGTTACCTATAAACAGGTGGCCGAAGCCCATCAATTAGAGTATATGGAAGTGGAGCAAGTGTTGAACTTAAAACCTGTGATGTGAATAAAAGGGAGGGGACTTGTTTTGCCAACTAAAATGGATACGAAAGTGAAACAATATAAGAATTTCATAAATGGAAAATGGGTGGAATCCTCAACAGGAGAAACTTTCAAAAGTGTCAATCCAGCGAATAGAACGATGATCCTTGCTGAATTTGCTAAATCAAAGGAAGAGGACTATCACACAGCTGCAGAAGCTGCTCAGGAAGCCTTTCAAGAATGGCGGAAAGTTCCTGCACCCGTGCGTGCAGAAATGATTTTAAAAGCAGCGCAAAAAATGGAGGAACGGGAAGATGAATTTGTAAAAGCCATCGTTCTAGAGGTTGGAAAAACCATAAAAGAAGCGCAAGGAGAAGTGAAAAGAGCTTTAGCTGGTATGCGGATGCAAGCAGCGGAAGGGACGCGCTTAACTGGAGAGACAATCCCTTCTCAGCAAGAAGGTGTCTTTGCTTATACAATTAGAGAGCCTTTAGGTGTCGTTGGGATCATTACCCCGTGGAATTTCCCCTTAGGAATTGCAGCCTGGAAAATCTCCCCCGCGTTAGTGGCAGGCAATACCGTCGTATTCAAGCCTGCTAGTAATACACCACTCATCAGTGCCATGCTCGTTGAATTATTGATAGAAGCAGGCGTCCCAAAAGGAGTTATTAATTTTGTAACGGGTCCAGGCGGTGCTGCTGGAAGGGCTATTTCAAGCGATGAAAAGGTCAAAGCTGTATCCTTTACTGGCTCTACTGAAGTAGGTACGAAGCTTGGCAATGAAGTACAGGAAAGAGGAGCAAGGATGCAAGCGGAGATGGGAGGAAAGAATCCATTTGTAGTCCTGAAAGACGCTGATCTCGACTTGGCTGTTGAACATATTATTTTTGGCGGGTTTGGGGAATGCGGACAACGGTGTACGGCCACCAGCCGGGTGATTGTAGAAAGAGAGGCAGCCTCTTCATTAATCGAAAAGCTTGTAGCAAAGACAAAAGAGATAAAGATTGGTGATCCCTTAGATCCTGAAACGACCATGGGGGCATTTATTGATAAGGGACAAGTGGACAATTACAAACACTATATTGAAATTGGGCAGTCGGAAGGAGCGCAGTTACTGTACGGCGGACACGCTTTAACGGATAAAGAATATGAGAATGGCTGCTTTGTAGAACCAGCCATTTTCACAGAAGTAACTCCGAGAATGCGAATCGCTCAAGAGGAAATTTTCGGTCCCGTTCTTTCGATTATGATCGTAGATTCCTATGAGCAGGCGCTGGAATGGGCCAATGATGTTCGTTATGGTCTCTCTTCTTCCATTTATACCAAAGATCTTTCTAAAGCGAATGACTTTACTAGAAATATAGAATCGGGGGTCACTCACGTAAATTTGCCAAGTACTTATAGCGAAGCCCAGTACCCATTTGGAGGAATTAAATCGACCACCATTGGACCGCGGGAACAAGGTTCAGCCGGCATTGACTTCTACACTTACACAAGAACGGTTTATACGAAGCCATAAGTCATTTCGGCAGTGGACTATGGAAGGACTGGCTGGTAATTCCAGAGGTGCACTTTGCGAAACGGGAAGAAAGGATCTTGTTAAAGGGGAGAGGATTAAATGGCAGCGCTGGAAGGTATTAAGATTATCGACTTAACCAGGATTCTTAGTGGTCCTTACTGTACAATGACGCTGGCTGATTTAGGAGCAGAAGTCATTAAAGTGGAAAGTCCCAAAGGAGATGATACACGCCAATGGGGACCGCCGTTTGTTGAGGAAGAGAGCACCTATTTTCTAAGTATTAATCGCAATAAAAAAAGTGTGGTCATCAATCTAAAAGAGGAAGATGGCAAACAAATATTTTTCAATATGATTAAAGATGCGGATGTGGTGGTGGAAAATTTCCGACCGGGAACGCTCGAAAGACTAGGGATCGGTTATGAGACATTAAAGAAACATAATCCTGGTATTATACTTTCTTCTATTTCAGGTTTTGGTCAAACGGGTCCCTATGCCCAGAAGCCTGGCTACGACCTATTAGCTCAGGGGTTAGGCGGCTTAATGTCTGTCACCGGTGAAAAAGGCGGAAACCCAGTTAAAGCGGGTTTTTCTATGGCGGATATTGGCACGGGGATGTGGGCAGCATTCGGAATTTTAGTTGCTTTAATCGAAAGAGATAAATCAGGCAAAGGTCAATGGATCGATGCTTCATTACTCGATACCATTGTGTCCTGGCAAACCTACTTAGCGGGCAGCTACTTTGCCACGGGGAAGGATCCAGAACCTATGGGAGGAGCGCATCCTAATATCGTTCCCTATCAAGTCTTTAAAGCGTCTGACGGCCATTTTATCCTGGCAATAGGCAATGATAAGCTTTGGGAAGACGCCGTAGAAGCGATGGGAGTAGAATCCCTGAAGTCTCCTCAATTTAAAACCAATCCTCAACGGGTGGAGCATCGGGATGAGCTGCTTGCTCTGATGGAAGAGCAGTTCCAACTGAAATCTGTTAAGGAGTGGGTGAAGTTATTTGAAAGCTATCAAATTCCTTGTGGTCCTGTAAATCATTTATCGGATATTCTTAATGATCCCCATATCATTGACCGGGAGATGGTGGTTCATAAAGAGCACCTTGGGTCGCAAAAGATGATTAACCTTCCATTGAAATTCTCAAGAACTCCAGGAGAAATCCGATCTTATCCCCCGGGCTTAGGGGAACATTCAGAAGAAATCTTAGAATCTATGGGATATAGCAAAGAAGCGATAGAATCATTATTGGCAAACGGTGTGATCGCGTCTAAAGAAAAGGTAAAAGGGTAAGGAACTGTAAAGGATCTATTATTTTATAGAAACCCGGTCTGGATTCACCATTTAATTTAGGAGGAATAACTATGACTCAAACAAAAGTAAAGCTTTTAAAGAATTATATTGGCGGCCGATGGGTTGAAGCGAATACTGAGAAAACGGAAGAAGTGTACAATCCGGCGACAGGTGAAGTGATCGCTCATGTTCCTATCTCTACTCAGTCCGATGTGGACGAGGCGGTACAAAGGGCGAATCTAGCATTTGAGGACTGGAAGGAAGTCCCTGTCCCCAAGCGTGCTCGTATCCTATTTAAATACCAACAGCTGTTAGTCGAGCATTGGGATGAGCTTGCGGAAATTGTTACGACTGAAAATGGCAAAAGCTTTAAAGAAGCTCAAGGAGAAGTCCAGCGTGGAATAGAAAATGTCGAATTTGCAGCCGGGGCTCCTTCCTTAATGATGGGGGAGCAGCTGCCATCCATTGCGGCAGATCTGGAGTCAGGGGTCTACCGATATCCGATAGGGGTGGTAGGGGGGATCACTCCGTTTAACTTTCCTATGATGGTGCCTGCCTGGATGTTCCCTATGGCAATAGTGACAGGGAATACATTCGTGTTGAAACCTTCCGAGCGTACGCCATTGCTGGCAAATCGACTAGCTGAATTATTTGAGGAAGCTGGATTGCCTGCTGGTGTATTCAATATCGTACACGGTGCTCATGACGTCGTAAATGGATTACTGGATCATAAAGACGTTGCCGCGATTTCCTTTGTTGGATCCCAGCCGGTAGCAGAATATGTATATAAACGCGGCACTGAGAAACTTAAACGTGTCCAAGCCCTTGCTGGGGCAAAGAACCACTCCATTGTTTTAAAAGATGCCAATATGGACAATGCGACGACACAAATTCTTAATGCCGCTTTTGGTTCTGCGGGAGAACGCTGTATGGCTGCCTCCGTAGTTGCTGTAGAGGATTCAGTGGCCGATGAATTTATTGAAATGCTCACCCAAAAAGCGAATGAAATTTCGATTGGAAACGGCATGGATGAGGGAATCTTCCTTGGACCAGTTATAAGAGATAAGCATAAAGAACGTACACTGGAATACATTGATACGGGTGAAAAGGAAGGAGCCACCCTTGTTCGTGACGGAAGAAAAGATGAAGATGCACAAAGAGAAGGCTATTTCGTTGGGCCGACCATCTTTGATCATGTCACTACGGAAATGAAAATCTGGCAGGATGAAATATTCGCTCCCGTTTTATCTATTACCAGGGTGAAGGACCTTGAGTCTGCCATTGATTTAACAAACCAATCCCGCTTTGCTAACGGGGCATGTTTGTTTACGAAGGACGGAGGTAGTGTAAGACAATTCCGTGAAACGATTGATGCGGGGATGCTGGGAGTGAATATTGGAGTACCTGCTCCAATGGCGTTCTTCCCATTCTCCGGGTGGAAGGATTCCTTCTATGGAGACCTTCATGCGAACGGCAAAGATGGATTGCAGTTCTATACTCGGAAAAAGGTTCTGACGACAAGATGGGTGTAATGTACAGGAATGAGAACTATTTAAGGGATTTTCTACCAATTATTCATTGACAGAAAATTTAGATTGTTATAATATGTGAGTTAGAAAGTAGCTTGTAGATAGGTAGCCCCTTTCAACTTCCCGCTGCTCTTACGTTTTACCAATAATTTAATATATTAACTGTAAAAGCTGTCCAATCTCTGAGCGCCAGAGAAACGAACACAGCTCAAAAGCCAGTATGAACTCCTATATTAAGGGGTGAATACTGGCTTTTTTTATCTTTATGGGCCCATATCAAGAAGGAAAAACAAAACTAGGAGGCAATTATATGTGTGCAATGGAAATGAAACAGGCAAAGGTCCAAACTGGAAAAGGATATAAAATTTATGAACATAGCGACCACCAAAGGCTGTATCATATTGAGCTGGAAACGGAAGTGGTGGATCAATTTCTAGAGGATTTAAATGGGGTGAGCGACGAGCAGCTTGAATACATTCCGTATATGCGATTAATTGTTGCCGATAAACTGGAGAGCCTGACTGATAAAGAGTTTGGTCATACAATCCGAAATATTTTACATGACCGAAATTCAGGTGGGTTTACGATTGGATTGCAAAATCGCACGAGTGATCCAAAAGATTATGTGAAATTTTCAACGGCGCTTTCGCATCTTGTGGGTACACCAAATTTCGATGCAATGTCAGGGAAATATTATGCACGCTTTACTGTTAAACATACGGATGATAGTGACTCTTACCTTCGTCAAGCTTATCGGCTGTTTACTCTTCATACGGATGGCACGTATGTGGATGAGCCGACAGACTGGCTGCTTATGATGAAGTTTGCGGAACAAAATGCTGTAGGGGGAAGGTCGAGAATTCTGCATTTGGATGATTGGGAAGATTTAGAGCATTTTTATCACCTTCCGATGGGATCTTTTCCATTTACTTATAAGGCACCGGCAAGTAAAAATGTGTCCCAAGAAGTCTACCGTGAGCCTTTTTATATGCAGAACAACAAACCGTGCATCTGCTTTATTGACCAGTTTGTGTACCCGGAATCGATTGAGCAGGCCACCTATTTGAAAGATTTGTCTGATTCTATGGAGAATTCTAAATCAACAATCGGTCTCAATCTGCCGGCAGGGGATTTGATTATGCTGAATAACCGTTTTTGGCTCCATGGAAGAGAATCCTTTGAAAAAAATACCGAGCTGCATCGTGAGCTGTTAAGACAAAGAGGAAGATTTGCTAAATAATTTGGTTTCAAAAGGGAGAGGAAATCATGTATCAGTTTCTAATTATAGGAGGAGGGATTGTTGGCTTATCTACCGCCTATTCCTTAGTTCAAAAATATCCTCAAGCTAAAATCGCGGTCATAGAAAAGGAAGTAGAGTGGGCAAGCCATCAGACGGGAAGAAACAGCGGGGTCATTCATTCTGGGGTTTATTATAAGCCTGGAAGTTTAAAAGCTAGAATGGCTAAGCAAGGATCGGCTTCTATGGTGGCTTTTTGCAAGGCTCATGATATTAAGCATGAAGTATGTGGGAAAGTGCTTGTTGCTACAGAACAAGAAGAACTACCACGTATGGAAGCCCTTTATGAACGAGTACAAAAAAATAAATTAAATGTTACAAAAATTACTCGTGAAGAACTGCTCGAAATAGAGCCTCACGTCAATGGATTGGCTGCATTGAAAGTTCCTACTACGGGGATTGTGGATTATAAACAAGTAACAGAGACACTTGCTTCTCTTATTCAAGAGGCTGGGGTAGACCTCTTTCTTGGTACAAAGGTTAAGAATTTAGAAGAAGTGCAGGAAGAAGTGGTTATTGATACTAATCAAGGATCATTCAAATCAAAGTATTTAATCAACTGTGCAGGACTTCATAGCGATCGGTTAGTGAAAATGGCGAATATCCATACGGATCTGAAAATCGTTCCATTTCGTGGGGAGTACTTTACACTCGCAAAGGAAAAACGTCATTTAGTCAAGGGACTTATCTATCCGATTCCTAACCCTGATTTCCCGTTTCTTGGGGTTCATCTGACCCGCATGATTGATGGCAGTGTTCATGCAGGTCCTAATGCAGTCTTAAGTTTGAAACGAGAAGGATATCATAAAACTTCATTTAATCCGAAAGATGCTATGGATATCTTTACCTATCCAGGCTTTTGGAAAATGGCAGAGAGTAACATGAAAGAAGGATGGAAGGAGATCGTTCGTTCTTTCCATAAAAAAACATTCGTCAAAAGCTTACAGCGTCTGGTTCCAGAATTAGAAGCGAAAGACGTGATTCCGACACACGCTGGTGTTCGAGCCCAAGCTATGTTGAAGGATGGGAAACTGGTAGATGATTTCTATATCATTCGCGGCAAACGGTCCATCCATGTATGTAATGCACCTTCACCGGCAGCAACGGCATCGTTAGAAATTGGAAAAGAAATTGTAAGACAACTTCCTCATGATGCCCAGATCAAAGTAAGTTAAAAGCATAAACAAAAGGATTTGATTCCATAGGGAATCAAATCCTTTTATTTCGGCTAGGAAATTATAAAGTATTGGTGTGGGTACCTTTTTGTGGTGGGAGGTTGCATCCAGCTAGCGGGGCAGACCAGGTGCTTGCGCTTTAGTTCTTATAAATGAAGCTGATATTGTTTATAGGAATCTCTCAAAGCAGCAGCAAGAGCATTGCCTGCTTTCCCAAGATAACCTTCGTTCAACTGTTTTAGAGGCTCTTCAATATCTTCTTTTAAACTGAATCCTTTCAATAAGTGTTTGATGTATTCTCTACTATGTTCCGTTGCAAGCGTACAAGAAGCATCCACAATCACTCCATATTTTTTATCAATTTCAAGAGTGAGAGTTAAAGACTCCGAGATATGGTTCGCTGCCATACCGGTTGGTAATTTAGAGTGACCTGCCACAAATAGAGTGTTCATTATTCTCCTCCTCATTCGTTTAATAACTATATTTCTTCTGTAAACGATCAACCTCATTCATAAGCTTTTTTCCAACAATGGGTGCAGCCTTATGATAGACAGGACCAAGTGCTTCTTTCCATCTTTTTTCCTCTTCGTTAGTTAGATAGTGAATTTTAAGGGCATTTGTTTTCATTAAATATCTCTTCTGCTGATCATTCGTTTCAATCGAATGACGGTGATTCCATTCTGTTGTTTCTTTCAGTGCCTGGTTGATTATTTTCTTATTTTCAGGGCTAAGCCTGTTCCAGAACTTACCATTCATTAATACGACATAGCCAAGATAAGCATGATTACTGATGGTTAAGTATTTTTGATGTCTATACAGTTTCTTTGTATAGATGTTGGAGAAGGTGTTTTCTTCCCCATCAATAAATTGAACTTCCAGGTTACGGTAGACTTTATTAAAGGGGAGCACACTTGTACTTGCATCCAGCATTTTAAATTGAGATTTAATGACAGGACTCGGCATGATTCGAAAATGCATGCGTGTAAAATCTTCTGGTAAAATAATAGGCTTTTCATCATTCGTGATTTGTTTATAACCGTTATACCAGAAGGTAAGGCCTTTAACATGATCGGAATCCAAAGTGTTTAGTAATATATTCCCGATTTTACCTTCGTAAGCTTCTTGGACAGCTTTCTGCGTGGGAAATGCAAATGGCAAATCTAGTACCTGCCATTTTGGATAGTGTTTGGTTAACTTTGAAGTGGCAGGAGCAATCATTTGGACGTGTCCATCGAGAAGCGCTTGATATTCATTTTGATCATTGTAAAGGGAGCCATTAGCAAAGATTTGAACCTTTATTTTTCCTCTAGTCCGTTCTTGGACGAGCGAAGCAAACTTTCTTGCAGCTCTTCCTTTAGGTGTGTTTTCTGCAGCAACATGGCTGAATTTAATAACAATTTCATCCTTCATTCCTTCTTGTTCATCGTCATATTCTAAAGAATTTGCGGCTTTACTAAAATCAAAACCAAAGAACAAGGCAGTCAGGATACCAGTAAGAATAAATAAGGTAATGGCCATGATGGTTCTCACAAGGATCCCTCTTTCCGAAATCGTTTACAACAGTGTAACACATGGCTGTCAGCATGGTACACTAGGTTTATTATCGAAGGAAGGAAGACCAAGGATGTCAATGAAACGGATACCGATTCGCTGGAAGATTACCATTCTATCATTTGGAGTGGTTCTCTTTTCTATATTAATAGGTGGGATAATCTTAATCGGCAATAAGATTGATACCAATGAAAGGGAGTTAGGAGAGCACGCCCTCATCACAGGAAGAACGGTGGCTAATCTTCCAGGTGTGAAACAAAATCTAACCGAATCTGAAGGTTGGAAAGAAGTCAATCCCATTGTGGAGAGAATTCGTACCATTAATTCAGCCGACTATATAGTGGTTTTGAATATGAACAGAATTCGCTTCTCCCACCCCGTTGACGAAAAGCTGGGAACCGTTTCTGCGGGTAAAGACGAAGGCCCGGCATTTGCAGAGCATAGTTATGTTTCAAAAGCAAAGGGAGAAATGGGAATAGCTGTTCGCGCTTTTGTTCCCGTAATGAATGATAAGCATGAACAAATTGGTGTTGTCATTGTGGGTAACATGCTTCCTTCCATTATTGAAATCATCCTTGTTATGAAAAATGAAATTTTACTTGTTTTGTTCCTAACTGCGTTATTCGGGATCGTAGGTTCATGGCTTTTAGCTCGTCATTTAAAAGAACAAACCTTTCACCTTGAACCCCATGAAATTGTGCAGCTGCTTGTGGAAAGGACCGCAACCTTTCAGGCGATGAATGAAGGAATCATAGCCATAGACATAAATGGGAAAATAACGATTTTAAATCATAAAGCTAAAAGAATTCTGGGGATTAAAGGCGACCAGACAGGTCAAAAGATAGAAAAGGTTATCCCGGAAACAAGACTTGGGGCAGTGTTAACTAGTGGCGAAACTAACTATCATGAAGAAATGAGAATTGGTGATAAACTGATCATGAGCAGCCGTGTTCCTATTTTGGTAGAGGGACAGATTATAGGTGCAGTGGCTGTGTTTCAGGATCGCACGGAAGTTACAAAGCTTGCGGAAGAACTTACCGGGGTGAAAGCATTTGTAGATGCTCTACGTGTCCAAAATCATGAGCATTTAAATAAGCTGCACACCATCGCTGGGTTAATCCAATTGGATAATAAAGAAAAAGCATTGAAATTTGTTTTTGATGTCTCAGAAAAACAAGAAGAGTTATCTAAGTTTCTAGTAAATAAAATGAAAGATTATAGTGTGGCCGGATTATTACTCAGCAAAGTAAGTCGTGGTCAGGAACTTGGTGTAGAAGTGACTATTGATGATCAAAGTCAAATGGAAAAGTACCCCCCGTTATTGGACAAGCATGACTTCGTACTTATGCTTGGAAACTTGATTGAAAATGCCTTTCATTCTCTTCAAAAATTGGAGAGAGAACAAAAGTGGGTGGATATATCAGTGCATCAGGATAGCCAGGTGTGCACGATCGCAGTGGAAGACAACGGGAAAGGGATCTCTAATGATCAGCTGCCAAAAGTTTTTGAAAAGGGGTATACGACGAAAGGGGAGCAAGGATCTGGATATGGACTATTTTTAATAAATGAAACCGTGAAGAAAGGAATGGGGCATATAGAAGTCGTTTCCAAGGAAGGAGAAGGAACGAGTTTTATATTAACTTTTCCAATGGTGCTTGAGGAGGAATCTTATGGTTAAGAAGGAAGTCATAAGAGTGCTGTTAGTAGAAGACGACCCTATGGTTCAGGAAGTAAACAGGCAGTTTATTGAAAGTGTTCCTGGATTTGAAGTCATCCATATTGCTTCCAATGGTGAGGAAGGCCTGCATCAATTAAATCAACTGAAGCCGGACCTGGTCATTTTGGATATTTATATGCCTGAACAAGATGGTGTTTCTATGATGGAAAGAATTCGCTCCAATCAAGTGGATGTAGACATTATGGTCATTACTGCTGCAAATGATAAAGAAACGATTAGAAAAATGCTTCAGAATGGAGCGATAGACTATATCGTAAAGCCTTTCAAATTTGAAAGGCTGGAACAATCATTAAAGCATTATTTCAAGTACTATTCGAATGTTTCTTCTAAAGAAGAATTCCGCCAACATGAGATCGATCATTTTCTTGGCCCTGTATTAATAGATAAGGCAAAAAAGAACCTGGATGAGAATGAACTTCCAAAAGGATTAAACGCTCAAACGTTAAAGCAGATTTTGCTTTATTTACAAGGGCAGACAGAATCTGTGTCTGCAGAAGAGGCGGCTGACGGGGTAGGAATTGCTCGAGTTACTGCCAGAAGATATCTTGATTATTTGCAAAAAAGCGGAGAGGTGGAAATGGATATTCAATATGGCGGCGTCGGCAGACCGGTGAATAAATACAAAATAGAATAAGCTTCATTACGGCTCTCTTTTACTTGCCTGGAAGAGAGCTTTTTTATAGTCTGGGAAAGTATGGAGATATATGGGTATGGGTAGCTTTTGGCGGTGTGATGCTACATTCAGCTTAAGCGCTTAGCCCTGCGAGGACATAAGTTACATAAACGAAGTGGATAAAATTTGATCTATTTCGTCGCTTGTCGGTGGTTAACAGAAGTTTGCGATGTTGTTATGACCAAAAAGACCAAAATGTCCAATATGTTCTTAATATTCAAAAAATAATATGAAAGCGTTAACATGTAAAAAGATCAACTTTGATTGGGAGGCGTACATATGAAAAAGATTTTTATACTGTTAGCTATGATTATTTTTACTATTGGATTAACTGCATGCGGTAATGAAGAAAAGTCAGGAGGTTCTGGCGGGGGATCCGGTGGTTCTGATTCTAAATCGATTGTATTAGGAACAGGGGGAACATCTGGAACTTATTATCCGATCGGAGGAGCACTTAAGCCCATTTTCGAAGAAAGTGACCTTGTTGGCAATGTAACGGTAGAATCAACAGGAGCTTCCGTTGCTAATATCCAGAATATTGAAGATGGGTTAAACCAAATGGCTATTGTCATGAGTGATGTAGCTTATGATGCGATTAATGGAGAAGGTCAGTTTAAAGGGAAGAAAGCCGATGTCCAGGCGGTAGCAGGGATGTATCAAAATGTAGTCCAAGTGGTGGCATTAAAGGACAGCGGAATTACTTCCATTGAAGATTTGAAAGGGAAAAAAGTAGGTGTTGGTAAAGTAGGTTCAGGAGTAGAACAAAGTGCCAAAAAAGTGTTAGGGGCAGTAGATTTAACGTATGATGATCTATCGAAAGTGACTCATACTGGTTATGCCGATAGTGTCCAGGAGATGAAGAATGGGAACTTAGATGCTGCTTTCTTCACTTCAGGTGTTCCAAATAGTAATATCACTGATTTAATGCAGCAAACAGATATCAATTTTGTACAGATTAAGGGAGATGTCGCCAGCAAGCTAATGGATAAATACCCTTTCTATAAGAAATATACCATCGAATCCGGTGACAAAGCTCGCTATAATCTTGACGAAGAAGTACAAACAGTTGGTATTCAGAATATGATTATCGTTTCCACGGATTTAAGTGAAGATATGGTTTACGATTTGACTAAACGCTATTATGAATACCTTGGTTCAGACAGTGTATCAGTAGGAGCACTCAAGCAGCTTGATCGAGATGAAATTGCCAAAGGGCTTATTGCCCCACTTCACCCAGGAGCTAAGAAATTTTATGAAGAAAAAGGCATTGCAAAGTAATAGACCAAGGAGAAAAGGGCATCACTTTGGTGCCCTTTTTCACATATGAGCAAGAAGAAATTACTTATAGCTGCTGTTTGCGTTGGACTTCTTGTTGGTTTGTTTTTCATTTCTATCCCTGCAGTAACCATTACTGCCCAGGGGAAGAGGGTGAAAGTTCTCTTCTATAAGGACCATACAAATTTCTCTATTCGCTGGCGTCATTCTGTGGAGAAGGAAGACTGGGAAGAAATATTTGCTGTTTCGAATGGCACAATTAAAATTGATTCTACTCGTTTTAAAACGTTTGGAGCAGGCGTTCCGAGTCATGCAGGGAAGAACACTTATATTAAGGACGGCTGGGTATATATGACAGGAATTGACCGAGTCATCGGTAAAGAACTTGTAATCGGAACGGGCTTGGATACGAGGCATCGATTCATTCATAATGGGAGCGCTTTTCCATTTAATAAAAAAGAAACAGCTTACACTATAAAGTTGGAAAGATTAACTGTCTATCAAAGCATTAACTATTATTTGGATCATTTAATGAGGTGAGAAAATGGGGAAGAAAACGATGAGCGAGGTTGAAGACTATGATCGAGAAAGTTCGACGAGAGGAAACTATGCTAAGCCGATAGCTGTTTTCATTTCACTATTGGCGATATCATTATCTTTATTTCACTTATATACGTCCTATGCGGGTTCTCTAGTGGATATTAAACAGAGGAGCATTCATTTATTTACGTTGATGAGTCTAGGTTTTATCATGTATCCGTTTATGAAACAGAGGAAAAAGGGGGGAATCCCCTTTTATGACTATCTAACCGCAGGACTTTCTATTTTTGTTGGAATTTATATGATCGTCACGGCGGAAAGAATCATTCAATCCGGCGGCCAAATAAACAATATGGATTTCTATGTTGGTATACTAGCGATTTTATTATTGTTTGATATTACAAGGAGGGTGACCGGCTGGGGATTAACCTTATTAGGGGGAGGTTTTCTAGTCTATGGATTCTATGTGAAACTTTCCATTTATCCTCAATTAACTCCTGCTGTCGTTACTAGTGTCGCAAAACAGATTGTTTCTCAACTCGTATTTATCACAGAAGGAATATTGGGAACAGCGATTGGAGTTTCGGCGAGTTACATTATTTTATTTATCTTATTTGGTGCCTTTCTATCACGTTCAGGTATGGGAAAGCTATTCAATGATCTAGCTTTAGCGGTTGCCGGTCACACTAAAGGCGGACCAGCTAAAGTAGCCGTGATTGCCAGTGGCTTTTTAGGATCCATTAATGGGTCAGCGATTGCAAATGTGGTAACGACTGGTGCTTTTACGATTCCTTTAATGAAAAAGATCGGCTACAAAAAGGATTTTGCCGGAGCAGTTGAATCTGCCGCGAGTGTTGGGGGCCAAATTCTACCTCCGATCATGGGGGCGGCTGCCTTTATTATGGCAGAAAATTTGAACATCCCTTACACTCAAGTGATCTTAGCAGGCATTATCCCGGCTTTATTGTTTTATGTAGGGATTTTATTACAAGTGCATTTCCGAGCAGCGAAAAGGGGACTTAAAGGGCTTCCGAAAAGTGAACTGCCATCATTAAAATCCGTATTGGCGGAAAGAGGCCATTTAATTATTCCCATGATCATTTTGTTATTTCTTTTATTTTCTGGTAAAACTCCATTTTATGCGGCGTTTTGGTCCATTATTGCTACGGTTGTCATTTCAGGATCCAAACAAATGCTGCCTATCATATCAGCAATTTCTTTGTTCCTGATTTTCCAGCCTCAAGTGATGAGTATGATCAGTGGAAGCCCTATTCCTAACGTACGTTCGGACTGGTGGCAACTATTGTTAATAATCGTCGTTCCTCTGATCATTAATCTTTGGAGAAAGAAGTTGAATTTAAAAGCAGAAGAAATGGGAGTCAAAGAATGTTTAGACGCCCTGGAAGACGGAGCGAAAACAACCGTACCAGTAGCGATTGCATGTGGAGCGGTAGGGATCATTGTCGGGATTGCTTCCCTGACGGGTGTAGCGCTGGAGATTGCAAATAGCATCGTTAGTATCGGTGATGCTATGAACAGTCCATTACTTCAGCTAGTCATCACGCTTTTCTTAACGATGATTACCTCAATCATTCTAGGTATGGGACTTCCGAGTATACCTACTTATATTATTACGAGTACAATGGCAGCTCCTATTCTATTGCAGCTTCCTTTGTATAGAGATATGGCTGGATCTACAGAAACAGCGACTTTTATCGCTCATATGTTTGTCTTCTACTTCGGCATTTTTGCAAATATAACTCCACCGGTGGCTCTAGCTGCGTTTGCAGGTGCAGGTATAGCAGGTGGAAGTCCGAATAAAACAGGGTTCCAAGCCATGAGACTTGCGATCGCCGGGTTTATTGTTCCTTTCATGTTTGTATTCTCTCATGAAATGCTTATGATTGATGCCACCGTAATCAATGTCTTAATTATTACCATCACATCTTTAATTGGTGTATTTTTGTTATCTATTATGACAGAAGGATATTTCCTGAAGGATGTAGCTGGCTGGATGCGTGTATTATCAGGAATTGCAGCCTTGCTATTAATTTATCCAGGTTTAACGACGGACTTCATTGGTCTAATCGTATTTGTTTTTATTTTGGTTACGAATCTAAAGAACTCTGGGGGAGTATCAGAGGAGCAATCTCCCAAATATTCCACGAAGTAAATAGGGGATAAGAAGAAAGGGGAGGGGAGCATGAAGCTTGTTACGATTAAGCATGAGGGCAGCAATCTAGCTGCTATCCACATAGATAAGAAATACTTAACCTTGAGATCCTTGAACACGATCTTTCACACGGATTGGCCAGAGGATTTATTTCAACTGATTCACCCTGAGAACTTTTCATCATTTCAAACATGGTGGAATAAATCAAAAGGAGAAGCGGGGTTCGAAGACCATTATCTCTCTGAAGAAGGGATAGAGTGTCTGCCTCTTTACAGAAATCCTAGAAAAATTTGGGGGATTGGTTTAAATTATCAAGACCATGCGTCCGATTTAAATGAGAAAGCACCGCAAACAGAACCAGCCAGCTTTATGAAGCCGGATACAACGATCATTGGATACGAGGACACCGTCATAATTCCCAAGCAGTCAGAGAGAACAACGGCAGAAGCAGAACTTGGCATTGTGATAGGAAAAAAGTGCAAGGATGTGTCCATAGAAGAAGCAAAGGAAGTCATTGCAGGGTATACGCCGGTCATAGATATGACTGCAGAAGATATATTACAGCGTAATCCACGCTATTTAACGAGGTCCAAAAGTTTTGATACCTTCTTTAGTTTTGGTCCGCAGCTACTCACACCGGACGAAATAGAAGATGTATTGGAATTAAATGTTTCTACAAAAATTAACGGGCAAATTCACAGGAAAAACGTAGTTAAAAACATGACATTCAATCCATACGATTTAATTTCTTTTCATTCTAAAGTGATGACACTTCTGCCAGGCGACATTATTTCGACAGGAACTCCTGGAGCGGTAGTGATTAAACATGGAGATCAAGTGGGTTGTCAGATTGATGGTTTTACGAGCTTGAAGAATAGAGTGAAAGATGTAAAAGTCTAAAAGGAGAGATATAGATATGGATCTTCAGTTAAAAGGTAAATCAGTGGTTGTAACGGCTGCAAGTAAAGGGCTTGGCAAAGCGACGGCACTGGAGTTTGCAAAAGAAGGGGCATATGTCCTGATTTCGAGCCGAAGTGAGCGGGATTTGCAGGCGGCAGTGGAAGAGATTAAGGAACATAGTGGAAATGAAAGGGTTGACTATACTGTCTGCGATATGACGAAACCTAAACAAATTACACAGCTTGCAGAAAAAGCTTTGGAATGGAATGGGACCATTGATGTGCTCATTAACAATGCAGGAGGACCTCCAGCGGGGGTGTTTGACGATTTCAACGATGAGGATTGGCAGCAAGCGTTTGAACTTAATTTGTTAAGCTTTATTCGTACAATTAGAGCGGTGCTGCCATCGATGAAAGAACAAAAGGAGGGCAGGATTCTGAACATTGCCTCCTCCTCCATTAAGCAGAGTTTAGATAACCTCATTCTCTCTAATACTTTCCGTGCTGGGATTGTAGGCCTTTCCAAAAGTTTATCTCAAGAGCTTGCGCCGGAAAATATTTTAATTAATACAGTTGGTCCTGGACGAATTGCGACGGACCGCGTAGCTCAATTGGATGAGAAAAGAGCCGGGAAACTTGGTCTATCTGTAGAAGAATTAAAAGAAAAAACGGAAAAGAATATTCCTATGCGCAGGTACGGTGAACCGGAAGAATTTGCGAAAACCTTGGTTTTTCTTGCCTCTAGTCAGAACACTTATTTAACAGGACAAGCCCTTGTTGTTGATGGAGGTTTGGTTAAAGCATTGTAGTAAGTCATGAATGTTATTAGAAATTGTTTATTCTAGAGTAAGAGAGTTTCTCTTAGTCCTTGCTCTCATAAGGAATAACGAATACTCCTAAAATATCTCCTATCACATTGAAATGGATAGGAGATATTTTATGCCAGCATATTAGTTCGTCAAAATGTTTATTATCATCAGATGGAAGATTAATACAGTTAAGGGACCGATATAGAAACATTTCCATCTACGTTTATAAATAAGTTGTAATAAGAGAAAAAAGGAATGAATACCATAATAAAGTTGAATCAAAGCCATGACCGAGTTCAATGGACACTGCTTCTGTCCTTAAAAAATTATTGTTAAAAGAGGGGAGTCACATGAAGAAGGTATTAGTATTAGGCGGTACAAGATTTTTCGGAAAACAACTAGTCTTTAAGCTTCTAGGCGAGGGGCACCACGTCACGTTAGCTACCCGTGGTTTGACCAAAGATCCATTTGGCAGCCAAGTACAAAGGCTAGTCATCGACCGGAAGGAGAAACGCACTTTAGTAAAGGCGTTTAAAAATAAGCGCTGGGACCTTGTTTATGACCAATCCTGCTTCTCCTCGCAGGAAGCGCTGGATACAGTTGAAGCGCTAAGGGGTAAAGTCAAGCGCTACATTTTCACCTCCTCTCAGGCAGTTTATGACTTTGGAACAAATCATAAAGAAGAAGAGTTTGATCCACTCCATTATTCGGCTTCACAAGACCACATACCTGAAACAATGAAATATAAAAGATATCAAGAAGGCAAAAGAACTGCAGAACAAGTTCTTTTTAAAGATGATGATTTTGATGTTACCGCTATTCGTTTTCCCATAGTAGTGGGGGAAGACGATCATACGGAAAGGTTGAAGTTTCATGTTAAGAGAATCTTAAATCATTGGCCAATAGGAATCGAAAGAAAAGAATTACGTTACAGTTTTATCTCTTCAGACGAAGCGGCAGATTTCTTATTTAAGATAGGGGCATCATCTTTTATTGGAGCGATTAATCCAGGATGCAGGGAGGACCTGTCACTAGCTGGACTCATTCATAAAATTGAAGCTTTTACGGGAATGCAGGCGAACGTGACCAATGAAATCACAGAAGATAATAAATGTGTATACGAGCTTGAAGGATCTTGTTCCATTAATACAGATCGAGCGGCCTGGCATGGTTTTACCTTTTCAAGCATAGATCAAACTTTTGATCCTCTAATAAAATATTATTGTAATCAAATAAATGGGTAAATATCTTCTGCTTTCTTTTGGAAGCTTAGAAAGTATGAACTAATGGGAGGGGAAAGAATGGATCAATCAGTGGTGATCAATGGTGCAGAGTTAGGAAAAGCACGCACTTACATTATTGCTGAGGCCGCCTCTAATCATGACGGAGACCTGAATAAAGCTAAACAATTAATTAAATCTGCTGCAGAAGCCGGGGCGGATGCGGTCAAATTTCAGGCATTTAAAGCGGATAGCCATTATTCCAAATTTACCCCTGACTTTACTTATTTAAAAAAGCACCGAACCTCCACCTATCAACTTATCAAATCCTTAGAACTAAATAGAAACTGGCTGTCTGAACTCATGAAATATGCGGAGTCTCAAGGGATTACTTTGCTATGTACGGCGTGTGATTATGAAGCCGTCGACCTACTCGCTAATCTGAATATTTCTGCCTTTAAGCTGGCTTCGTTTGATTTTCCGGACCTTCAATTAATTAAGTATATTGCTAAGAAAGGTAAACCGATTATCCTTTCCACAGGGATGGCTGATTACTCTGACATTCAAGCGGCAGTAAATGCTTGTAGGAAGGAAGAGAATAACCAAATCGTTCTGCTGCAATGTACTTCTCTTTATCCTTCACCCGCAGAGTTATCCAATTTGCAAGCGATGAAAACGATGCATCAAGCATTTGGCTGTCTTGTTGGCTATTCAGATCATACTCTTGGAGATCATATTCCGATTGCCTCTGTAGCAATGGGAAGTTGTTTAGTTGAGAAGCATTTTACTTTGGATAAGACTCTTCCGGGACCGGATCATCAATTTGCTCTCGAACCTCATGAATTAAAAGCGATGATTGAAAAGATAAGAGAAGTAGAGAAAGGCATGGGTACGGGAATGAAAAACGGTCCTCATGATCAAGAGAAAGAGATGTTTGCAAAAGGAAGAAGAAGCCTCCACACAACTAGAGTGCTGAAACCTGGAGATGTTATCCAGCCTAATGATTTATGTATTAAACGGCCGGGATTCGGAATTCTTCCCCAGTTTTATGAGCAGATCATTGGGATGACAGTGAAGAAGAGAGTTAGTGAGGATTATTGGGTGAAATGGGAGGATTTTAAATAGCAGGGCTCGGAAGTAGGAGGTGTGATGGACTGTACGCTTCCCTCTAATTTGAAGGCAGACTTTACATTCTCACCTTGTTCATTGTGCCATCTTCACTGGCACAATTTACTTTTAGATAAAAAAATCCTAACATCACTTCAGTAGATGTTAGGAAAAAGAATGTAAACAACTTAGGTGACCCAACCACGTAAGAATCATCTATGATCTTACATTTTTAAATAACCAGTACCTCATAGAAGGATCATTCTTCAGAGAATTCGTTTCCTTCTTCTTATGGTTAAGCCTAATTTTAATTCTATTCTATTACATCATGTCCGGCTGGTTTACTGTTACACGGAAGGCTGCCTTTTTTGAGGAAACTAATGGATTCTTTCAGGTCAGGCCCTTATCCTGAATACTTTTTAGTAAATACAGCCATCATACATGTAGTTGAAATCAGACGGCTAGAGCTTAATTGACGGGCATCATAATCATTCTTACACGGAGTATGTGTTCCCGTTTTAAGACACTCGCCTTTGTTCGTTTGGAAACGAACCCGCTATGGTTGAGTCACCTAAGTTGTTTCTTGTGTTTAATTATTTGAATTTTCTATCTATTTGTATTATAACACGTTTGCTCGCAGGGTACTAGATATTTTCACGATCTTTGCAGAATTTTAGAACGGTTTAAAGGTTGTCGGGAGGAATACTCAAATGACTGGAGGGATTCATTCATGTAGAATGGGTACGATTTTAAGAGAGTTTCTCAATCCTATCACTAATAGAAACGGGAGTGATTTTCCTCTAAAGATTATTCTTCCATAATTTATTTCCAAGCTTTTAGTTTCTCTTTACTGGAAAATGGGAATCTTCTACAAGAACACATTTTATTTCATTGAAAAGAGGGATGGTATGGATACAACAAGATCTGCTTCACGACAGGCCAAAGATGCGAAAGAAGAAATGAAGCCGTGGATCCGTCGTTCGGCAAGAGTGGGATATATGGCTAAAGGGGTCGTTTATGCCCTGGTAGGCATCCTTGCCTTTATGGCAGCTATTGGAGCAGCGGGGGGAAAGACTACCGGGACTTCAGGAATGCTTCACTCTGTAGCTAAAGCTCCCTTTGGTAATATCTTATTGTGGCTGATTGGTATTGGATTAATTTTTTATATTATTTGGGTATTTATTAAAGCCATTAAGGATCCTAAGAATGTGGGCACGGGTGCCAAGGGAATTATTTCTAGAATTGGTTTTTTTGTGAGTGGTATTATTTATGGGGCTCTTGCCTTCAAAGCGATGAAAATTGCTATGCATGCAGGGAGCGGCGGTGGAGGTTCTAAGAAAACTTTCTCTGCGAAGCTGCTTTCTCACTCTTATGGTCCCTGGGTCATTGGTGCGGTTGGAGTTATTATTATTGGATACGGGATTTATGAATTATACAGCGGACTTAGTCAGAGCTTTATGGATAAATTCCTTACCGGAGAAATGGATGATCATGAACGGAGAATTGCAAAAAACTCTGGAACGATGGGACTTACCGCCCGCGGGGTTGTGTTAGGTATGATCGGATTTTTCTTTATTGAGACGGCGGTTACTCATGACCCGGACAAAACTAGAGGGCTGGACGGCGCCTTATCTGAGTTGATCCAAAAGCCTTTTGGACACTGGCTGCTGGGGATCGTTGCGATCGGACTTATTTTATATGGGATTTATCAAATTACACGCGGACGCTATGAGCACATGAGCTTTGGAAAGTACAGCTGACACAAGGTTTAGTAAGAATCGAGGATTTTAGTTTTTGGACTCTTGTACAGGAGGAATATTGCTATGAAGCGAGCCATGTTAATTATCAATCCGTCTTCAGGAAAAGAAAAAGCGCTGGACTATGAAGAGGATGCAGTCGGAATCCTCGGGAAGGATCATGATCTGGTAATGGTCAAATATACAGAAAAGCAGGGAGATGCGATTCGCTTTGCTGCTGAAGCTTGGGAGAGTCGTGTGGACACTCTCGTTTCTATGGGAGGAGACGGAACGATTAATGAAAGCATTAATGGGCTCGCTGAAAAAGGAAATACTCCCAATTTCGGCTTTATCCCTTTAGGAACGGTAAACGATTTTGCAAGAGCCCTCCATATTCCGAAGCGAACTCCTGATGCGCTTAAAGTACTGAGCGAGCAACATACTGTACCTGTAGATATTGGGAAAATTAATGACCAATATTTTATGAATGTTTTAGCAGTAGGAGCGATCGCTGAAGCTGTGTATGAAGTAAGCCCTAAAGAAAAGTCTAAATTCGGTCCGATGGCTTATTTAATTGAAGGGGCGAAGGCATTTAAAGAAGAAACCCCCTTTGACCTCCATTTAGAGTATGACGGAAAGGATTGGGAAGGCGAAGCTTATTTAATGCTGGTGGCCATGACCAATTCGGTTGGCGGAATTGAATCGTTTGCTGAAGAAGCGGAAGTGAACGATGGCGTTTTTCATATCTTTATTTTGAAAGAATTGGCGCTGCCGAAAGTATTTAAAATTATTCCAGATCTCTTTCAAGGGAAATTGCAGAGTAACGAACAAATTGAATACTTGCAAGCTTCTCATTTAAAAGTAGAATCCAATATGGATTTAGTTGTTAACATTGATGGAGATGAAGGCATCAAGTTACCGTTTGAAGCGCAGGTACTGCACAATGAATTGAATGTTTTTGTCCCGGAAGAGTAGGCAGCCCCTGCTCTTTTTTTGTATGATTAAAATTAACACTATCCCATAAAGGAGATCATAATGAAATTAGAGACGAATCGATTGTATTTCCGTGATTATGAAGGTAAGGATAAAGCATTACTTCAGTCCATGTTGACGGACCAGGATATGGTTCGTTTTATTGGAGATGGGAGGATAAAAGATAGTCAGGAAACTAGGGATTTTCTGAACAGAATTTATCAAACTTATGAACAGAATCCAGAGTATGGTTTGAAAGTTCTTGTTCGAAAAGAGGATCAGACAGCCATTGGCCATGCTGGAATCATTCCACAGTTTGTAGACCATAGGGAAGAGCTGGAAATCGGTTATTGGATCTCCCGTCCCTATTGGCGCAGCGGTTATGCATCAGAAGCTGCAGAGGCGTTAAAGCAGTATGCCTTTCAACACGACATTACAAACCGGCTGATCGCATTGATTCAGCCTGGAAATACGGGCTCGATTAAGGTAGCTGAGAAAATAGGAATGAGTTTAGAGAAGGAAGTTATTTATAAAAGTAAAAAAGTCTACGTTTACATGAATCGTACATAAGACTGGGAACATTCATTAATGGCAGTATAAGCAAGGAGGTTAGAGAATGATTGAACTGAAATATTTTGACCGGTCTGCCTTTCAACAACTCATTCAATGGATTGATTCTCCAGAGTTTCTGCTGCAGTGGGGTGGACCTCAATTTGAATTTCCATTAGATGAAGAACAACTGGAAGTCTATTTGAAGGGGGCGAATACTAACGAGTCTGATTCATTAATTTACAGTGTCTTTCTAGACGAACCAGGAGAACTGATTGGACATATCTCACTCGGGAAGATTGATAGAAATCATAAGTCTGCTAGAGTTGGTAAGGTTCTCGTAGGGGCAGAAGAAGTTAGAGGACAGGGAATTGGGCAGAAAATGATCGAAGAAATTTTAAAAATTGCTTTTGATGAACTTGATCTGCACCGCGTTAGTCTTAATGTCTTTGATTTTAACTATGCTGCTATTTCTTGTTATGAAAAATCTGGGTTTACTAAAGAAGGTCTCCTAAAAGATGCAAGAAAGGTCGGTCATCACTACTGGAGTTTATGGGAAATGGCTATCTTAGAACATGAATGGGCGGAAAGAAAGTCTTCCCGATGAATGATCATAAAACGAAATACAAATGGAGGGTGAGGTATGGATTCTCTTAAAATTGCAGAACTTCAGTCCCATGATGAAATCTTGCTAGCTTTTCCCGTGATGAGCCAGCTGCGTCCACATTTGAATGAATCTACTTACTTGGATCTAGTCACGGAGGCAAAACAAAGGGATATGTACAAGCTGTTTGCGTTATATGATCAGCAAGAGATTGTCGCGGTGACTGGTTTCAAACCTATGATCACCTTGTATTATGGAAGGTTTGTTTGGGTTTGTGATCTAGTAACCAGTGAACGAAAACGCTCCTCTGGTTATGGTGAGAAGCTATTAACCTTTGTACATAAGTGGGCGGAAGAAAACGGATACGAAAGTGTGGCGTTGTCTTCGGGATTGAATCGGAGCGAAGCTCATCGCTTCTACGAAGAGAAAATGGATTACGATAAAGTAAGTTATGTATTCAAGCATCTATTAGAGTAGCTGGTAAAACTCTATATCTTCTGATCATGGATCATAAATAACGACAGGTACTAAAAACAGGTAAATCAGTCGATCCCAAAATTGAAAAATTGTGGTAATCTACTAAATAATTACAACTTTTTACAAGGGTGGGAGTGTATGAAAAGAGTTTTAAGTGTTGTTGTCGTTGCTTTATTTTCTGTTTTTATATTCTGCCAAATTAGTAACCATGTTTCTGCTGCCAGCGGTTCGGAACGAATTAAAGGAGATAATCGTTATGAAACGGCGATAGCGATTTCGAAAAAAGGGTGGCCAAATGGCCTTACCAGCAGCGAGAAGGCTGTCATACTGGCACGAGGGGATAATCCTGCTGACGCTTTAGCTGCTGCAAGTTTAGCCGGAGTAAAAGATGCCCCTATATTATTAACAAATACGAACAGTCTCCCGCCAGAAGTGCTGAAAGAGATCCAAAGGCTTGGAACAAAGAAAATTTATATTCTTGGCGGACCGAATGCGATTACTCATCATGTAGTTCTTCAATTGAGTAACAGAGGGATTGACTTGAAAAGAGTAAGTGGAAAGGATCGTTTTGCAACAGCTGCTGCTATAAATAACGAAGCAGGGACATCAAATAAATCCGAGGCCATTGTAGTAAATGGATATACGGTTGCCGACGCTCTATCCGCGTCGAGTTATTCTGCTATCTATGAGATTCCCATTTACTTATCGGCTAAAGATAAAGTTCCCTCAAGCTTGCCAGGTCATGTGAAAAAGGTAACCATTTACGGAGGTGCCGGGGTTGTAAGTGAGAAAGTTTCTAATTATTTTAAAGGTAAAGGAATAGCAGTGAAACGGATCGCTGGGGACAATCGATACACCACGAACATCAAAGCGGCAAAGGATTTGAATAGTTCTAATGAGAATTTTCTACTAGTGAGAGGGACTTCTACGAATCAGGTTAAAGAAGATTATCCTGATGCAGTTGCTGCTTCAGGTTTAGCTAACCGACTAAATGCCAGGATTGTGTTATCTCATCCAACCAGAGTTATCAATGAAGTGAAAAATTATTTAACTACTCTAGATGGTAAAGGTTACGTTCTTGGAGGAAATAATGCGGTTTCACAGCAGGTAGTTTCGCAATTACTTAATATTCCTAGTGAGACGGGAACAACGGGAAAGCTTGATATCACGAAGCTTGACATCGTAGCAGAGAAAGTAACGATTAAAAATATGGATCAAAAGGATATTTCCATGGCAGGTTGGAAGCTGGTTAGTGTGGATGGTAACCAGACGTTTGATTTTCCATCCAATTTTGTTTTGAAAAAAGGGGCTAGTGTTACCATCACGTCCGGGAGAAATTCTTATGAAAGCCGGCCGAATGTTTTACAGTGGTCGAAGGCTTATCTGTGGGACAATAACGGAGATACAGCACGATTGTTTGACCCGCAAGGTAAAAAGGTTGATGAACTAAAAGGATAAAACCCATAATAATCACCTTAAACTATAATAATGCAGAAAAGCGCGCAGAGTGTATTTTAGCTCTGCGCGCTTTTTTTCTGTACTCCATCCTATTATATTTTCTCTAACTCTTCCGTATCCAGCAGCACGTCTTCTTTATTAGGATACGTGTTTTCAATATGCTGTTCTCCCCAGGCACAAAGACTATCTAAGATCTCTTTTAATGACCAGCCGTATTCCGTAAGCAAATACTCGACTTTAGGAGGAACCTGGTTATAGATGATTCGTTCTATCACGCCGTCTGCTTCTAATTCTCTTAATTGCTGAGTGAGCATTTTCTGAGTGATACCAGGCATTAATCTTTTTAATTCGCTTGTCCGGCGTTTGTTTTTTATTAAGTGGCATAGAATGACGACTTTCCACTTACCTCCGATAACTTCAAGTGCGGCTTCAACGGGGATGTTGTATTTTTTCATAGGCTGACGGCCTCCGTTCCCTTAAGGGTTATTTTAGCATGTATAGATTATAAAGTGATATATCGTCAATTACCATGCTTATTAATCTATCACTTGTTCAACGATTTGGCTAGTTTTTTAGTTCACCATAAAAAAGTGAAAATAATTCCTGCTCTTTAAAGACCGAAGGACTCCAAATGGTACTTATAAGTGCCTATAGCACATGAAAGTGCGTACTTCTCAAGCCTCTCATCTGGGCGCATAATCAACTATGAATTCTTTGAAAGTAAGAAAATGTTCTTCTTTCAAGGTGAAAAACTCAACAAAGGAGGAATTCTCTTATGAATTCATACGCTCAGACAACGACGACTAATCAGGAAAAAGGAAATAAGCTTGGGTTAATGGCTTTGGCGATAAGCGCTTTTGGTATTGGAACAACTGAATTTGTTCCAGTCGGACTGCTCTCATCTATTGCAGATGATTTAACGATTTCCATAACACTTGCCGGTTTGTTAATCTCTGGCTATGCGATTGGGGTAGCAGTAGGTGCTCCCATATTAACGGCGCTGACTAGTAAGATGAGCAGAAAGTCATTGTTAATGTCATTAATGGTTCTGTTTATCATTGGTAACTCTGTCGCTGCTTTATCGGGAAGTTTTGGTTTGCTGCTTACCGCCCGGATCATTACGGCGTTCTCTCACGGAATATTCTTTTCGATTGGTTCTACTATTGCGGCCGATCTCGTGCCATCTCATAAACGGGCAAGCGCAATTGCGTTTATGTTTACAGGATTAACAGTGGCCACAGTGACAGGAGTTCCACTGGGGACTTTTATCGGTCAATCATTCGGGTGGAGAGCCACCTTCTGGGGAGTAGCTGTACTTGGCATCATAGGAATAATTGCCAGTGCCCTGCTTGTTCCTAAGGATTTAAAGGAAGCCCCTCCGGCGAAATTCAGTGAACAGCTCAAGATTATGAAGAACGGAAAACTGTTGCTGGCTTTTGCAATTACTGCTTTGGGTTATGGAGGTACCTTTGTAGCCTTTACGTATTTAACCCCTTTATTGGAGGAAGTGACGGGCTTTAGTTCCAAATGGGTAAGTGTAATCCTGCTCGTGTACGGTTTAGCAGTAGCGGCGGGGAACGTGATAGGAGGAAAAGCCTCTGATAAACATCACCCATTAAAAGCCTTGTTCTGGATGTTTGTGTTACAAGCGGTCATTATATTCGCTCTTACATTTGCTGCACCTTTCAAAATCGCAGGGTTAGCTGTGATTACTCTTATGGGGTTATTTGCTTTTATGAATGTACCGGCGCTGCAAATTTTAGTGGTCCATTTAGCGGAAAAATATGTTCCTTCCGCTGTGAATGTTGCTTCTGCTTTAAACATTGCTGCTTTTAATATTGGCATTGCTATAGGATCCTTTGTGGGAGGAATCATTGTGGATCATATGGGTCTTATTCATACTCCATGGATCGGGGCAGTCATGGTATTCGGAGCTATTCTATTAACCGCTTGGTTACGTTCAATAGAAAAGGCCTAGATTTTAAGTGTGTGTTCATAGGACCAGAGCGGCCTATATTGAATTTCGAGTGATTTCAGGGGGATGTTCCTTTAGATGATCTCAAAAAGAAATAGATACAAAAAAGGACAAGGTCCCCATTCATGCGGACCTTGTCCTTTTATAATTTTAAACCGCTGCGGCTTTTAAACCTTCGCAGCAGAGTATGGCTTTCGACCCGGGTAATGCCTTCTAGAGCATACAATTCTGTATTAATGAATGATTCGAGATCTTTAAAATCATCTACCAGGACGTGCATGTGCAGAGTGCTCGGTCCGGTCATTTGGTAACAGCTGGCCACATAGGGATTGTTAGCTAAGTTTTCAGCTACTTCCACAAGTGAACGAGGTTCACAGTCTACTTCAAAAAATGCGGAAACTTGCTTGCCCACTTTCTCACTATTAATGACTGCGGTAAATTTTTCAATGACTCCGCAATCAATTAATTGATTCACCCTGGAGCGAACGGCGACGCGTGATAATCCCAATTCTTTGCCGATTTCTGTATAGGACATGCGGCCATCCTCGATCAGTAATTCTAGAATCCTTTTATCCATATCATCTATCTTTGATTTCTCATGTTCCTGCATATAGATCCCCCTTAAAAAAGTGGCTGCGTTCAGGACTTTCTTATCATAGCGATTCGTCAAGATTTTAGCACTTTTACAGTCGTGATTCAAATAAGAACGCTGAATTGTAAGAAAATAACGAAAAATAAAAATATTTTATCGAAAAGGGTTTAAATTTTTGGAATATTGCATTATAATCTACAACTATACAAATGACGATTGTTAATCAAAAATGTTTTTTTAATTAACAATCGTTTGGTATATCTTAGTATATACTGTTTTTAGTTAAATAAAAGAATTGATTCAATTCCGGGTTAATTCATGAGGGAGGAGGTTGATCAGATGGTTGGGTTAGTTTCCAAACGGTTCATTCAGCTGCTGCTTTTACTTATTGGAATATCGTTTCTTGTCTTTATGAGCATGTATATTGCGCCAGGGGATCCTGCCACTATTATTGGTGGTCCGACAGCAACTGAATCGGATTTGGCTGCTATTCGAATCGAATTAGGATTAGATAAACCCGTACTCGTGCAATATTTTGATTACATAGGAGGTGTGCTGCAAGGGGACTTGGGTTATTCTTTTCAAAACAATCAACCGGTCGCAGATGCTATAGCTGCTCGATTTCCGCAAACCTTAAATCTAGCGATTGCAAGTATGGTGGTAGCGGTCGTTATTGGAGTTCCAGCAGGAATTATTTCTGCCATTAAACAAAATTCCTGGTTTGATTTTTCTAGTACGACGATTGCTTTAGCAGGGATCTCTATTCCAAACTTTTGGCTGGGTGCCATGTTAATTTTAATTTTTTCGGTAAATCTTCAGTGGCTTCCTGTTGGGGGGCTGAGTGCTCCTTTCTGGACTATAGAAGGGATCAAGCAATTAATCCTTCCAGCTATTACGTTAGGAACCGCTTCTGCAGCCATGATCGCTCGCATGAGCAGGTCGGCGATGCTTGAAGTCATTCGGGCCGATTATATTAGAACGGCACGAGCAAAAGGGGTGAAAAGAAAAACCGTCATATGGGTCCATGCATTAAGAAATGCCATGATCCCTGTCATTACCGTCATTGGTTTGAATTTTGGTTTCTTACTTGGAGGCACCATCATTACGGAACAGGTTTTTGCTATCAATGGGGTAGGCAGGTTAATGATCGATGCCATTGCTGCTCGCGACTTTCCTGTAGTTCAAGGTACCGTGCTCTTAGTGGCCACCCTGTTTGTGGTAGTGAATTTATTCGTTGATATTATCTATGCATTTGTTGATCCGCGCATCAATTATGACTAGATGGGAGAGGTTGGGAAGTGGCAAGTTCTAGTTCGATTTCAAACGAGCACATCAATTCTAGATCTAATGGAAAATCGAAAGAGAGAGTAGTATTTACTACATTCAAGCGATTGATAAAAGAACAAACTGGCTGTGTTTGGATTACTTGTGATAGTTATACAAATGATTATGGCTGTGTTTGCTCCGTGGTTTGCCGCTTATGACCCTGTGAAACAAGACCTGGCTCATGCAGAACTTGGGGTAGGGGCCGAGGGACATTGGCTGGGCACAGATAACTATGGACGAGACGTTTGGTCGCGGCTTGTATTTGGAGCAAGGATTTCATTGATTGTCGGGATGGGGTCGGTAATCATCGGATTACTGGGCGGCATTACTCTCGGCTTATTATCTGGGTATTATCGAAAGCTCGACGCCATTATTATGAGAATTGTCGATTTGTTATTTGCTTTCCCTGGTATTCTTCTCGCTATGCTGATCATTGCCATGCTTGGCACAAATTTAATGAATGTGGTGATAGCGATCAGTATTTGGTCGATCCCAACCTGCGCCAGAATCGTAAGAGGCAGTGTCCTTTCAGTGAAAAATCAGGAGTACATCCTAGCAATGAGGTCACTAGGAGCAAGTAATACCCGCATTCTATTAAAGCACATTCTTCCTAATTGCACAGCGCCTATCATTGTGTTTGCTACGATGCGCATGGCAACCGCAATTCTATCTACGGCAGCACTCAGTTTTCTGGGTTTAGGGGCACAGCCGCCTACTCCTGAATGGGGAGCCATGATTGCTGCAGGGCAGGATTTTATGTTTACTTCACCGCATATGACGATTATTCCCGGGATAGCGATTATGCTCGTTGTATTTGCCTTCAACGTAGTAGGGGATGGGTTAAGAGATGCTTTAGATCCAAATATGGAATTGGAAAATTAATATAATGGAGGAGATTATTCATGAAGAAATGTAAAATCATCTGGTTATCGATCATTTTTTTCGCTGCCTTTGCTTTAGCGGGTTGTAGTAATAGTTCTTCAACGGATGAAAGCGCGTCAGGAGATGCCAATGCACAACAGGACCTTACATATGCCACTACTTCAGATGTTGTAGGGTTATCTCCAATAGACACCAATGACTCCGTTTCTTCCGCTATGATCGAACAAGTCTATGAAACTTTATTTACAAGAGACCCTGAGACCATGGAGATCAAACCGCTCCTGGCGGAATCCTATGAAAATCCAGATGATAAAACATGGATCATTCACTTGAAGAAAGATATCAAGTTTCACGATGGGACCCCTTTTAACGCGGAGGCAGTAAAATACACATTTGAACAATTTAAGAGTAAAGACCGGGCAGCCCCACGTGCCTCATTGTTAGAACCTGTTGAATCTATTGAAGTAAAAGATGAAAATACGGTCGTTCTAAAAACCGCCAAGCCTTATGGACCCCTGTTAGCTGCTTTGTGCCATACGAATGCCTCTATAGTTAGTCCAAAAGCTGACAAAGCAGGAGATTTGAATAAAAACCCTGTCGGTACCGGTCCGTTTGTTTTTGAAGAATGGGTACAAGGAGATCATGTTTCCTTGAAGAAAAATGAGGATTACTGGCAGGGAGCTCCGAAACTGGACAAGGTAACGATGAAAGTGGTCCCTGAATATTCAACAGCGGTTTCTATGCTGCAAACAGGGGAGGTTCAATTTATTGATGCCATTCCGACTGAACAACTTCCAAGATTGAAATCAATTGATAGTGTGGAGATCCAGCAAAAAGAAGGAACGCCTGTTTATTATCTAGGTTTTAATATGAATAAAGCTCCTTTTAACGATCTTAAATTCCGTAAAGCCGTTTCCTATGCGATTGATAGAGAAGCATATGTTAAACAGTTAAAAGGATTAGGAATTAAGAACGAAAGCATCATCGGTCCGAAGGTTTTTGGTTACGAAGAAGGAGCTGCTGATGCAGGATACAGTTATGATCCAGAAAAAGCGAAACAAATGCTGAAAGACAATGGCTACGAAGGGCAGAAATTAACGTTGCTAGCTGCTAATCGAGACAGCTACATGAAAATGGCAGAAATTGTCCAGTCCCAGCTTGCTGAAGCAGGACTGAAGGTAGAAATTGAGACCATGGAATGGGGTACATTTCTTGATACAACTGCCAAGGGAGATTTTGATATGACCTTCCTAGGCTGGTCAAACAGTACTGCTGATGGAAGTGAACTGCTTTATCCGAACTTGCATTCTGATAACATTGGCTCCTCTAACCGCATGTCCTATAACAACAGTGAATTCGATAAACTTGTAGATGCTTCCCGCGTAACTGTGGATCAGGATGTTCGTAAAGAAAAATTAAATGAAGCAAATTTGATGGCCGTGAAAGATGCCGTCTGGGTTCCCATGCATCATGGTGTCGTTACGGCCGCTTATGATAAATCAGTTAAAGGGATCCAGATTGATCCAACTGGACAATGGTCGCTTTATAACGTTCATAGAGAGTAGGGGTAACATGGAAAAACAGTTATTAAACGTTCATAACTTAGTAACTTCTTTCCGGACAGCAGAAGGCAGACTTTCTGCTGTCCGGGGAGTTTCCTTTTCTGTAGATCAGCAAGAAACTCTTTGTATCGTCGGGGAATCGGGATGCGGAAAAAGTATTACGACCTTATCAGTTTTGCAGCTTCTTCCAAGTAATGGAGAAATCACCGCAGGGTCGATTACTTTCAAAGGAGAAGAACTGACTACGAAGAAAGAAGAGCAAATGAGAAAGCTGCGAGGCAATGATATCTCGATGATATTTCAAGAGCCCATGACAGCTCTGAATCCCGTCTTTACCATTGGCTATCAGTTGAAGGAACCCCTAAAGCTTCATACGAAATTAAATAAAACGGAAACGAGAAATAGAGCGATTGAATTGCTTCAGCAGGTTGGGATTCCAAACTCAGAAAAAAGACTCAAACAGTATCCCCACGAATTAAGCGGGGGAATGAGGCAGCGTGTAATGATTGCCATAGCGCTTGCCTGTAATCCGGCCTTATTAATTGCCGATGAACCGACAACAGCGTTGGATGTTACGATTCAAGCACAAATATTGGATTTAATTGATGACTTAAAGGCAGAATTAGGCATGGGCGTCGTTATGGTTACACATGACATGGGAGTGGTAGCAGAAGTGGCGGACAGAGTGATGGTTATGTATGCCGGCAACGTTGTAGAAACAGGAACCGTAGAAGAAATTTTCTCAAATCCACAGCATCCCTATACACAAGGACTGTTAGCATCTGTTCCCAATGTAGATGATGCCAGTCAAAAGCTAGAGGCTATCCCTGGGTCACTTCCTAATTTAAGTGAAAAAATTGAAGGGTGCAGATTTCACCCCAGATGTCCATATGCGATGGAAAAATGTATGGAACAAGAGCCTCCATCTTTCAAAATATCCGACCACCATCAGTCTAAATGCTGGCTGCAAGAAGAGGAGGTAAACTCTCATGACCGTAAACACAGAGCCTATTCTTGAAATGAATGAAGTGAAGAAATATTTCCCTGTAAAAAGCAGCTTTTTCAAGAAAACCATATCCAATGTCCAGGCCGTAGAAAATGTAACAGTGGATGTGATGGAGGGAGAAACATTAGGCGTTGTAGGAGAATCAGGCTGCGGCAAGTCAACTTTAGGAAGAACAATCCTCGGGCTGGAAAAATTGACGGAAGGGTCGATCAAATTTCGTGGTGAAGAAATCGGAGGCCTTTCAGAACGGCAATTTAAAAAATACAAAAAAGAGATGCAAATGATTTTCCAAGATCCTTATGCCTCTCTTAACCCCAGGCAGCGTATTGGTGATGCTCTTGAAGAAGCTTTTATAATCCATACGTCTATAAGCAGAAAAGAGCGGAGACAAAGGGTCAAAGAACTGCTTGTGGAAGTGGGTTTAAAAGAAGATCATATGGATCGTTATCCCCATGAATTCAGCGGCGGCCAGCGGCAGAGGATCGGAATTGCAAGGGCAATTTCATTAAATCCTTCCTTAATCGTCTGCGATGAAGCGGTCTCCGCACTAGATGTGTCAGTTCAGGCGCAGATCATCCAGTTATTGAAACAATTACAGCAGTCTCACCAGTTAACTTATTTATTTATTGCTCACGACTTAGGGGTGGTCCGCCACATTTGTAATCGAGTCCTGGTGATGTATTTAGGGGCGACAGCGGAACTGGCCCCTACGGAAGAAATATTTTCAAACCCTTTGCATCCCTATACAAAAGCTTTGTTATCAGCGATTCCTCGGCCAATTCCGGGCAGAAGAAAAGAAAGGATCCGATTAGAGGGGGAACTTCCTAATCCAGCCGATTATCCTAACGGTTGTCCCTTTCATACACGCTGCCCTCTTGCCCATGAACGCTGCAGAGTAGAACGACCTGCGTGGAGAGAAGTTAAGACCAATCATTATGTTGCCTGTCACGAAGTTTAATCACATTTATATAGTGAGGCAGTTTATAATTTTAAGGGAAAAGGAGCTGAATGGCATTGAATCATTTAGACTACTTATATTATCCGTACGAAACGACTAGGCAGACAACGATTGCCCGCAATGGAATGGTAGCAGCTTCTCAACCCCTGGCTGCGCAAGCAGGACTATCCATATTGCAGCAAGGCGGGAATGCAATTGATGCGGCAATTGCTGCAGCAGCGACACTGACGGTCGTGGAACCGACCTCGAATGGCATAGGAGGAGATGCTTTTGCCCTGGTATGGGTGAAGGATAAACTGTATGGATTGAACGGAAGCGGTCATTCTCCCGCTTCGCTTTCTATTGAAGAACTGAAAAAACGCGGCCACAGTGAAATACCGACTTATGGATTTACACCTGTGACAGTCCCTGGTGCCCCAGGAGCTTGGGCGGAATTATCACGTCGATTTGGAAAGCTGCCTCTTAAAGATGTACTTGCTCCGGCGATCCAGTATGCTGAGGAAGGTTTTCCTATCTCGCCAGTCCTGGGTAAGTTCTGGTCAGCGGCAGCAGAGAAATTTAAACACCTGCTTAAGGGAGATGAATTTAACCACTGGTTCGAAACATTTGCTCCAGAAGGTCGTGCTCCGGCTATTGGGGAAGTTTGGTCTTCTAAGGGACATGCGGAAACTTTACGGAAAATTGCAGATACTAATGCAGAGACCTTTTATCATGGCGAGATTGCCGATGAAATAGACAACTTTTCAAAAGAGTATGGGGGATTCATTCGTAAAAGCGACCTGGAAAATTATCATCCTGAATGGGTCGATCCGATTTCGGTTGATTACCGTGGTTATGATGTATGGGAAATCCCTCCGAACGGTCAGGGGATTGTGGCGTTATCGGCTTTGAATATTTTAAAAGGTTTCGACCTGAAAGAAAAAGAAGCAGTCGACACGTATCATAAGCAGATGGAAGCCATGAAATTAGCGTTTGCGGATGGTCATAAATTTGTGGCAGACGATGCCTATATGGATGTTTCGTGTGATGATTTACTAAGTGAAGAATATGCAGAGCTAAGGCGGTCATTAATTACTGATCAAGCGATGCAGCCAGAAGCGGGCACACCGCCTAAGGGAGGTACGGTTTATCTAGCTGCTGCAGATAAAGACGGAAATATGGTCTCCTTTATCCAGAGTAATTATATGGGATTTGGTTCTGGATTAGTGGTTCCGGGAACGGGGATTGCTCTTCAAAATCGGGGACACAATTTCTCTCTGGAAGAAGGCCACGTTAATTCACTGGCAGGAAATAAACGGTCTTACCATACGATTATTCCAGGATTTTTAACCAAAGATAATAAACCTATAGGTCCCTTTGGAGTAATGGGAGGATTTATGCAGCCCCAGGGACACGTGCAGGTAGTCATGAACACGATTGATTTTCATTTAAACCCTCAAGCAACACTGGACTCACCTAGATGGCAATGGATGAAGGATCGTACCGTCTGGGTTGAACCCAATTTCCCAGCTCATGTTGCAGAAGCACTGAAAAGAAAAGGTCACCACATTGAAGTTCAATTGGAGACGGGGGCATTCGGCCGAGGACAGATCATTTGGCGCGATTACGAAACTGGTACTCTGTACGGAGGGACGGAATCAAGAACAGATGGTACGATCTCTGCTTATTAGGGAATAAGAGGGAGGAGAAGGAAAGGAGCTGATGGATCATGCAACAGTGGAACCTCTTTATAGCCTTTTTTCGAGTGGGGATGCTTGGTTATGGCGGCGGACCTTCATCCATACCATTAGTACATAAGGAAGTAGTGGATAAGTATCAGTGGTTATCAGATGACGAATTTGGAGATATCCTGGCTCTAGGGAATTCCCTGCCAGGTCCTATCGCTACCAAGATGGCGGGGTATATTGGTTATCGTGTGTCAGGATTATTAGGGATGATGAATGCAGTGTTAGCTACCATTATCCCTACGATAGTGATTATGATTGTCCTCATAACTTCTTTGAACTCTTTCCGCGACCAGCCATGGGTAAACGGGATGACTCATGCAGTGGTGCCCGTTGTAGGGGTTATGCTTGCTAAACTTACGTATGATTTCATTAAAAAGTCAAAAATAAATTTAGGATGGCCAGTTACTTTATTGATTGGGGCCGGATCATTAGTATTAATAGAATGGCTTGGTCTCCATCCTGGACTCATCATATTGGCACTGCTTGTGTATGCCCTTGTGAAACCGATGAGCCAGAAAGAAGCTGGACCTCTTAAAGGGCAGGAGCAATCCTCATGATCTTTTGGAAAATCTTCGTTGCGTTCTTCATTCCCGGAATTATCGGATATGGCGGCGGCCCAGCCTCAATCCCTTTAGTTGAAAATGAAGTCGTGGACCGGTTTCATTGGATGAATGTGACAGAATTTAGTGAAATGCTCGCCATGGCAAACGCTCTGCCAGGGCCAATCGCCACTAAAATGGCAGGCTTTATTGGCTATCAGCAGGGAGGTTACCTTGGGACATTTGTGGGGGTGTTCGCCACGGTCGCCCCATCGCTTATTTTAATGATTCTGCTCCTTAGTCTGCTTTACAAATTTAAAGATTCACCACGGGTGAAGACGATGACCAACCTCATTCGGCCTGCCATTGCTATCCTACTCGGTATCATGGCCTGGCAGTTTTTCAGGAACTCTTATGAAGCGGCCGGCCTATTTCAAACCCTTGGATTAATAGCAGTAAGCCTCCTGTTATTAGAAAAAGTGAAGCTGCATCCGGCTTTTGTGATATTAGGATCTCTCATTTATGGGGCGATTTTTCTGGGGTAGGATAGAAAATGAATGGCCTGATTTGAAAACCCAAATGGAAGGGTACCTCCCTTACCATTTGGGGTTTCTTCATTGCAGAATAGCTACAGTCTTATCCTCATCAATACACATCAATATAAGCAGGGTGCAGGTTATCTTTGCTGTGTACAAAAACGCTTCGATCTGTGGCATTTTGATCCTCTAAACGAATGGTTAACGTTTTATCGGATAGTTGGTCTTTTATATATTCCGAGACATTGATGCTGTACCACCCTTTGTGAGTAATATTCAGCTGACCGATGTAGGAATCATTTTCACTTTGCGCAGGCTGGTTATTCCAATTTACATTACCTTCACTCCAATGATCATCTACAAGACCTGTAATTGAAACTGGGACTTTCTCGACTGCTGCATCGGTAACTTCTTGGTTTACATAGAAATGAAGAGTGGCCTGGTTAATCTTATGAATGGGAAGAGAAGAGAAATCAAATTTTAACAAGGCGGCACGGTCATAGTTGGTACTTTTGTGATCATCTACATCTTTAATATCAAGCAGTGGCTCTGTGCCATAGTTAAGATCGGCGAAGTCACCGCTCCGAATAAAAGCATCTTCATAGACTGGGATCGTTTGTTTGTTCCACTCTGTTAACAGTTCACCTTTCAGATCATAGGCGGAGGCCCAGTAATAGCCATCGCTTGTCAGAGAGTTCACTTTGAATCCTACTTGACCTTTTACATTTCCCAATTCTTCAGAAAAGAATTCTGTATGACCGGATGCATTGGTGTTCGTTGTCATATATTTACCGCTTAACCGAGTAAAACGACCGCCGATGACCGCTGATAGCCCTTGATGATTCTTTAAGTCCACTACGTTTACGGTCACCTTAGCTTTTGTCCCATCGAAGACAATGGAAGCGTCATTTATGATCATTGGCAGTAAGTCCGTACTCGTGGTAGCAGCTGAAACCATAGATGATAACGGACCGGTATTTCCGGTTACATCGACTGCCGCTACTTTATAATAATAAGTAGTATTTGGTAATAAACCAGTATCTGTAAACTCTAAACTTCTGGAAGCTCCGGCAAACGTATCATTACTCGCTTGGAAAGCAGGATCGGTACTCCTGTAAATCCGGTATTCTTCAATTTCCTGATTATCAAAAGATCTTCCATAGCTAAGGGTCACGCTCTGATAGTCAAATGGATCGGCCTTCAAAGGTTTACTAATTTGAGTAGGGGGTTCGAAATCTTCCGGCGGTTTCCAGTAGACTGCATCAGGACTCCATTCAGACGGAAGATAGCGAATCGTATCATAATGATGCATGGCGATTCCGGCATAACTTTCTTCTTTAGAGAAAGCGCTTTCAATTTTCTTCAGCTCTTCTTCCATATAAGTGCGTCCTTCCTCGCGAAAACTGATCACTTCAGGATCGCCTCCATCAGCAATATCCTTCGTTTCTACGCCAATTACAACAGAATTTGGTTTGCCAATTTCGTTGGCATAATCTATTTCACCTTGGGCTTGAGCAATGATCCCTGCCGATCCTTCTGCCTGATCACGATAGTCCATGATGGAAATATAATCGACAATATCTTGGACATGTTGAGATAGCCACTGATTTTTTTCCTTGCCAGGATCTCCCCAGATAATTCCCTTTGCAAAGTCAGAAGAATCATACCATCTTGGTATGGCTGCACCGACCGAGAGCCCAGAACCTGCAGCTTTTTTGCGCTCCATAAATATTTGTAAGAGATCCAGGTATTGAAGCTGTAAAGAAGGTTTATCAGTTTTGAATTCAGGTGCTATATAAGGTTCAATGTCGATATTTACTCCGTCGAAACGCTCCTTTTCTTTTGAAGATAAGTTGTAATTTAAAATATTTTCAAATTCACGTATGGCGAGGTGATGGTATTCCTGGTACGCACCAAAATAGGGAGGTTTGGTCCCTCCTGACATAAGTGCCTGAATCTTATAGCCGTGGTCATGCGCCCACTGGACAAGATCCCGTACTTTCTCTCGTTCATCTTCCAGCATATCTGTCCCGAAATAATCACCCACTCCAAGATATAAGGTGGTAATGGGGGGCTGGTCAAAGGTTTTTGTATCCTTAGCCATAGCATCTAGAACCTTTCGGGAGCCTTTATTATACAGGAGGTTATAGGAGGCATTTTCCCAGATCCACATGGCACGGTCTTGATTAAGGAGTGCGGTCTCTTCATTTGACCCTTTTCCAAGCTGAACATAAGAGGTGGAACTCAATCCAGTTGTACCCTTGGAGTCTGTTGCACTTGCTTCTAAGCTGAAGGTTTGATCTTTCAGTTTATGACGCTTGATTTTCCATTTGTACTCATACAGGCCATTCTTTTCTTTAGCTGCTTTCCAGTGACCGCCATTTATACGAACTTCTACCCGTTTTAATCGGTTCTCTGAAGCTGCCTTTACTTCAATTTTTACATTGTTCTGCTTAATTTGTCCTGAATCCTCAGGGCTTATAATAGTGACTACAGGCTCTGCCGCATGACTATTATGGGTTTTCAGGTGAATACGGTTTGACCAAACAGTATAACGAGTCGACGTATTTGTACCGATAGCGAGCAGCTCTAAGGAACCATTGTATCGGCTTGTGTTTAAATCGTAGTACCATGTGCCCGAATTCTGGCCTTCTGGATTCATTATAACTTCGACTGTCTCCTCAGCATTAATGATTAATTGAATATTGGATGTTTCCGTATACTTGCCCGAAATCCGAACCTTATTTCCTTGAACGATCTCACCATCTTCAGGTGAACGAATGGTTAAGGCAGATGCTGCCTCTGCATTGGGAATAGGAATCCATGACAAAACAAGCAGGAATACAAACCATCCAGCCAATTGTTTCTTCCACATACCCTCACATCCCGTATTTTCTATTTTATAGTTTTTTTACTGTCCTCCTTCCATTATAAGGTAGAGTGGTGAGTATAATTATACGCTCGGCCGCCCGGTTGAAATATGACCTTTAATAGACCTTTATTGAGCGGAGTTAAACAAACTCTGTCTGCATCCGATACTACTATAGTAATGTATCTTTGTATCTATTAATTAAAGGGGAAATGCTGTTTATCGGCATAGTAAGGGGGAAGAATATGACAGAAACAGAAAGCTTCTATCTAAGAGATTTACGCAAGAAGAATAAATTGACGTTTTATACGTTTGCATTGGCATGGATTGCTGGTTTGGGGCTGTCCTTTTATGAACATGACCAACTTAGTGCGATTTGTTTTGGAAGTGAATTGGCAGGCTATATTGTTCTGTATGTACTGCTTCATTTTATTGTTAAAAAGGATACCCTGTATGCTTACATAAGTATTATTTCAATTAACTTCCTAGGTATGGTCCATATACTGGCTTCAGGAAGCTCCGTTCACGTCCTGATGATCGTATTCTTTCTTGTCTTACTGTCATCTGTCCACATGAAGCGGGTCATTTTCGGTATAGGATATGTCCTTGGACTGATTACCCTGGCAGTCAATTATTACTTAGCAGGAACGGAACAAACAGCAATAGGTTCTATAATGAGCTACACGCTGCTCGTTTATCTGTTATTTGGGATTACGTTATGGATTATGATAGGATTATATAATTCTCAAGCTTCACGCATTGGAAATTATCTTATGCAGATCGAACAGGATAATCAGCGTCAGCAGGAACAAAAAGACACCTTAGAATCAAATCTGCTGTCCATTCTGGCTGATATTTCTCAAGTGGATGGTCAGATTCAACTAAATTTAGATGCCCAAAATGATATAAGGGAAGCGATTAGTCAGATAACTTCAGGCAGCCAGGATCAGTCCGAACAAATTTCTGATATTACGGAAAATGCGAATGATACTCAGTCTTCCATGGGAGGTATCGACCAGGCTTCCAAGGAATTAAGTCGTGAATCAAGACAGGCTAATGAGGTAGTTCAATCTGGTAGAGAACAAATGATGCATTTGCAAAATGAAATGCAGGAGATGAAGATTTTTATAGAAGAGTTAAATCGCAACTTTACGATCGTGTCTAACAAGATTGGCGAGATTAATACCTTTACGAGTACCATAGATGAGATTACGAACCAGACGAACTTGCTTGCCCTTAATGCTTCCATCGAAGCGGCGCGTGCAGGTGAAGCAGGGAAAGGGTTTTCTGTAGTTGCTGATGAAATCCGAAAGCTTGCTGAAGTATCCAGTCAAGCGACCGAACAAATTACCGAAAACTTAGAAGAACTGAATCGCAGCACGTCGATTTCATTAGATAAAATGGAACAAAGTAAAGAAAAGATCGATCACGGAGCCCAAACATCAGAAGACCTGCAAACCTTTTTCGACCAAATGGCTTCTACACTTGCCATGCTGGATGAAAAGCTGGATGGCTTCACACAGCTCGCTAACAGTGTACGAGGGAAAACAGCAACGGTGGAACTTGCGACGAGTGAGCTTGCAACCATTATTCAGCAATCGGCAGCAAGTTTAGAAGAAATGAATGCTACTGTTGACAATTTAACATCCGATAACAAGACGGCAGCCGACTTAATGAAAGAAACCGTTAAGAAAGCTGAACATTTAAAACAGACCTTTGCTTAATATTAGGAGCTCCCCAATCAATGGGGAGCTCCTGTTTTTTTAGAGAAATGGAATCTTATGGAATAGGAAAATGGCCTGGTAAGAGGTATAATAGGACTATAAGAGCCCGCCTTTATTCACCTGTAATAATGGATTGAATTCATTATAAAAATGTACATATGCTGACTTTTTAGCATAACTAAACTAAGAGGTGATAGAGTTGAGTACTAAACTAGTAAAACTCTGTGTTGTTCTCACCCTGCTGATCTCTTTTCCTCTATTCTCTTCTCTCCATGTCCAAGCCGCCAGCTCTCAATTTGTTGCAAAAGGAACTTCAGCGAATAAAGTCGTAGCGCTTACCTTTGACGATGGAGCCGATGGAACCAATATTGAGAAGATTCTTTCGGTGCTTGCGGACCACCAAATTACGGCTACCTTCTTTCTAACAGGTTCCGGAACAAAAGCTCACCCAAGAGCAGTTAAAAAAATTATCGCTGCCGGCTATGATATTGGCAATCATTCGTATTCTCATCCTGACTTCACTACGCTTTCCGCAGCGCAAATGAAAAACGAATTAAATCAAACGGAAGCTATGATTAAAAGCACAACTGGCAAATCTTCAAAACCTCTTTTCCGTGCCCCATTTGGAGCTGTGAATTCTGCGGTTCTTTCCGCAGCTGGTAGTGCTGGTTTTACCCACACCATTCAATGGAATATTGATACTCTGGATTGGAAAGGCACTTCAAGTGCAGCGATAACTAATAAGGTAATGGATCATATCGTACCAGGGTCAATTATTTTAATGCATACAGGGGAGGGGGCTTCCGGAACCCCTGGTGCTCTTCCAACGATGATTTCAAAACTCAAAGCGAAGGGATATAAATTTGTGACTGTCCGTGATCTTTTATTCGTCCAATCTGCGGGGGACACTTATGTGGTAAAACCAGGGGATACATTATATAGGATTGCAAAAAAATACGGGATGACGGTGCAGCAGATGGCAGAAATGAATCATTTAGCTGACCCAAGCTATATTCGAGCAGGGCAGGTGCTTGTAATCAGTGAGCCCTCTTCAATTCATACCTATACCGTCCTATCAGGGGATACTCTATACAGCCTGGCTCGTAAATACGGGGTTTCTGTTTCATCCATCGTATCCGCCAATCATTTGGCAAATGCGAGCTATATAACGGTGGGACAGGTCCTAGTTATTCCAGGTCAAGCAGAACCCCATTATACTGCTTATGCAGTGAAGGCAGGCGATACGCTATACAGCATTGCCCGGCGGTATAATACGAGTGTATCTAAGCTAGTTCAAGTCAATCACATATCTAATCCTGACTTTTTACTAATGGGTACCATCCTTAAAATTCCGCAGTAGTTCGCCTGAAACCGGGACATAAATCTTTTTGCCATAATTAAATCCGAACATTGATGAAATGGTAACGACCTTCTTCCATCAACGCTCGGATTTTTTGTCTTGCCACCAAGCAAGACTTCTAGATCACCAGAAGTATATGTTTGTTCCCACCTTTATTACTCTTCTTCACGGATGAACCAAGGGGAATAGAGGTGAAAAATTAATCTTTTTCAGTATTTAAACCGTGGGGGCATAGAGGGGCTAAGTGAAAGGGAAAGAAGAGCCGTTAAACTCTGCATGAGAGGTTTAACGGCTCTTCTTAAAGCTATTTTTGTCTTCCGCTTTTTTTATTCCAAATTAATAAAATTAACCCAAGGGCGATATAAATAAAAATGACAATCGCCAAAGAGTACATCCTTGATTTCATAGGTCCATCTGAAAATAATATGGGACCAAGACCAAAAAGAGTAACTCCCAGATAAAGCAGGGAAAACACGCCGTAAACTAGTTTTTTCATCATGATTCACTCCTTGTTGCCTTCGTTCCTATTTTTTTCTTCCAAAGGTAGGTAAAATCCGTTGTTGTTATTATCTAAAGGAGAGTAATGGTTACAACATTTACGAAAATCCAACCAGTTAAACATATCTACAGCGAACGAAGCGAAAGCGAAGGTCAGAAAAGGGTTGATCAATTTGGGAAAAAAGTGGTCGATACGCAGGACGTAGTATATACTATAATAGAATTGACAATTGTAGTGATAACGATTATCATTATCGTCAGAATGAACTCAATCTAATAAATGCAGGTGAGACATATGGAAGAAGAGAAAACAGATCTAGCCAAAATTATTCGTGCACGCAGATCAGTGAAAAGCGGATATTTGGATAAGGAAGTACCTGAAGAATTAATTAGAGAATTATTAGATGATGCCAGATGGGCGCCAACCCACGGGCTTAGAGAACCTTGGCGTTTTATCTTTGTGCCGACTGAGGAAACGAGTGACTTTGTAGAAGATATCGTTCAGACTTTTCCGAGAGAAAGACAAGAGAACCGAAGGAATTATTTCAGTCAGCCCGCCGCTTTTCTGATTCCAGTAATGGAAGAAGATCCGCGTCAGAAACAGTGGGAAGAGAACTTTGGAGCGATCAGCAGCCTCATTCAGAACTTTCAATTGCTTTCATGGGAACGCAAATTAGGAGTAGTCTGGAAAACAAATCCTCAGATTCATGAACCCCGCGTCCGGGAAATCTTAGGTGTTAAGCCTGGAGAGAAAATTGTCGGTTTCTTACACCTCGGTTATTTTGATAAAGAACCGAAAGCGAAAGAACGTACTCCGATTGAAAACAAATTAAGTATTTACAAAAAATAATAAGTGTGAAGAGTCCCAAAGCCCGAACTTACCTAGGTTCGGGCTTTGTTGTGTGCTCGGAAAAGACAATTGCTTAAGTGAAAATCAATAAAGTTCTATTGTGAATTTTGAATACCAGAGAATTTGAATAACACAAACTTAATTCCTGTTTATATTCTACTATATGATTTACAGTAAAATATTGGTCTGATACTCTAGTACTAGATTAACACTTGATAGAATTTATGTAAGAAGGTGGAAAAATGAATAAAATCATTTGGTGGTCAGTCGGAATTAGTGTGGTTTTAATCATTGGAGTAATCAGTGCCGTTAGCTTCTCACTATTATCTGAAGGCGAAACGAAGTCCGTAGAAAGCACTGCTCAGGGAGATGCAGAAGCAGCTGCCGATTCCTCTGAGGATCAATCCCGGGTTTCTAAGGGAATCAATCAATTTGTCAAAGACGAACATCATTTTTACAATCAGACCTTGGGGTATGGAGGAAAGGATGAGATTGACTATAAGAAACAAAGAAAAGAAGCGGACTATATTTTGGAGTATCTAGATCAGCAGCATGAATATGGTGAAGTTCAAGAATCGGACATTGAGAAGATTCGAAAACTTGCCGGGTTAGATGAGTTTGTTGAGCTGCATCGTATGTTTCATGACTTAGATATTGCCGTGAATAATTATACAAATTATAAAAAAGTGTGGGGCGTTACAGACACTTTAGAGGAGAAGTAGGCAGGAATTTATTCGCTCTAATACACACAAGTGATATGCTGCACATTTAAGAAACGGTAATTTTCTACTTGGTTTATCTGGTGAACACATACCTGTTCTTTAAAAGATATTAGGCAGAATAAGTAAATGAACTCATGTGAATACCTAGGGTTAAATACACTTAGGGAATTTCTCCTTCGCAAAGTAGGAGGTATTTACATGATCTTTTATTTTTTTTTGGTTTATCATTCCTTTAGCATGGTGCTTCATATTCTGTGATAATAGACACATTGTTGGATATTTTCCGCTTGGAGTTCTTATAGGGTATTTGATTAATATCATCGAGGAAGTTTTGGAAATTCGGCTTTTCTGGGCACGATACATATATTAACCTTTTCTTTAACTTCGGTTATTTTCCAGCTACTACTATTTTAGTCATTCAATTGTGGGATAGGCAGGGGAAAAGTGTGTTATTTGTAGCCCCATTTGCAATGAGTTCTTATCCAGACAAGAAAGGGGCAGAGAAACACTCTCTTTCCCTTTCTTGTTCTCAATAATTATTATAATGATCGCTTTAATATATCTACTACATTCTCTCGGTTCAATTCTTTATATGTGCCAACACCTGGTTTTATAAAAGTTTTTTCTGCAATGGACTCAAGATTTTGATCATCAATATCATAATCAGCTAATGTGTTTGGTGCTCCTAAAGAATTCCAGAATCTGCGGAGGCACCGTGCTCCTTCAAGAGCGACTTCTTTATCGTCTTTACCGGAAGGATCAACACCTAGTACATTGATGGCCAGCTGTTTTACGCGACTTGGGTCTTCCTCTAACACATGTTCCAGCCAATGGGGGAATAAGATGGCAAGACCTCCACCATGAGGGATGTCATATATCGCTGAGATTGCATGCTCAATACGATGAGTAGCCCAATCGCCACCATCTGTACCATTACTAAGGGTGCCGTTGAACGCAGTTGTACTTATGTACATCATCGTTTCACGGTATTCATAGGATTGTGGGTTTGCTAACAGCTTTGGTCCTGTCTGAATGGCCGTCCGAAGCAAGGATTCAATAAATCCGTCGATCATAGGCGTATTCGCGGTTCTGTGAAAATAATGCTCAAGCGCATGTGACATACTGTCGACGATACCGTAAACCGTTTGGTTTTCTGGGACTGAAAAAGTATACTCTGGATCCAGGATGGAGAAGGTTGGGTGTACATGTGGTGATCCCCAGCCTAGCTTATCATTGGTTTCCCAATTTGTGATTACTGACACTGGATTCATTTCTGAACCGGTCGCTGCAAGTGTGAGTACTGTCCCGATGGGCAAGGCATTTTCGATCGGTGCCGCTTGTGTTATTAATTCCCAAACGTCACCATCATAGACTGAGCCGGCGGCAATGGCTTTGGTACAGTCAATCACGCTCCCGCCTCCAACCGCAAGGACAAAACCGATGCCTTCCTGCTTGCAGATTTCGACCCCTTTGTGAACAGTAGACAGACGAGGGTTGGGCTCAACGCCAGGCAGTTCAAAAACTTGTGCATCTATTTTCTTAAGTTCCTTTAATACATCATTATATACTCCATTCTGTTTAATGCTTCCTCCGCCATAAACAACTAGGACACGTGTTTTTTTAGGTATTTCGTTTGAAATCTGTTCAACTTGTCCCTTTCCGAAGAAAAGTTTAGTGGGGTTATATTGTAAAAATGTATCCATTGCTGCACCTCATTTTCATCATTATTGCTTCCCCATTTTATCATGACGGATATAAGTAACGTTAGGGAGTATTTTCTATACCTGTAATCACTATTTTTGATACCCATTTCAAAGCAGTGTGAATAGAAAGGTAAAATAGGGGATGGGGAAGTGATGTGGGAATCCGTATCAGGAATTGTGTGTAGAATGGATGAGGCTGGAATTTATCTAATAGGAATCATTCAATTTTTTAATTTGAAAGCCTTTGTAGTTGGATTTTCTGGTCCTTAATTCCTGGTTGGATAAATCCGGGAATTTTAATCTCAACCTTGTATCGCCTGTAGCGATTTCCGATATGGTGCATCTTATGATGGATGATAAAGGATCAAAGTAATTGATTAATCTGATATCAATAGGGCTGGGGTGGTTAAATAAATGGTCGGATAGGCTCTGTTTTAAAGCGATATATCGCTTTACGACAAAGCTTGCAAATTCGGTCGAAAACCTTCATATTTATAGGAAAGGAGGTTCGACGATATGCGACACGATATACAGCCTAATGAAAGAGCTTACACGACCAAGGAAGTAGCAGAAGAGCTGGGCATTGCCACACCGACTGTCAGAAAGTATGGCCAAATTTTAGAGCGTAAGGGGTACGAGTTCTTTAAAGATCGCAATCGCCGTATCTTTGTTCGATCCGACATCGAATCGCTTATAGCGATACGCGATACGGATAAGCCTCTGGACGATATAGCACAGGATATGGTGGACATGCAGCAGGATCGTTTAGAATCCAAAGAAACGAATGTTGCTGTACCTGATACATATGGTGAAACTCCTCAGGACCCTGGTCAATTACGTGAGTTCCTAATGTTCATATCTAATGAACTAGCTGCTTCGCGTGAAATGAACGTGCAATTGACAAACGATATGTCTGAGCTGAAAACTACGGTTTCTCGACTACAGCAAGATCATCATGTGATTAGCGCGGGTGTAGGGAATTCTGCACAGAAAACACAGGCGAAACTTGAAAAAATGACGAAACAGCAGGAAGCTCATTATGAAGAACTGCTGGAGCAGGAGAAACAAAAGACGGAACTATTACAAAGAGAAATTCAGGAAATGCGGGAAGAACAAAAGAAGGAATGGCGAGCACAAAATGACTTTAACCAGCGTTTAGAAGATGCGGCAGCAAATAAGCCAAAAGGAAATTTAGAAAAAATCCTCTCCATCTTTCGGAAATAATATAAGAAATCACCCAAAGACTGGTGAAGATTTTTGATGCGGAATGTGCAGCTTAACTATAACTGAATACACGTATAAGGGGGTTTTTTGAAACTGTACAGGTTAGCGTACAACGTTCATAAGATGCCCTTTTTTAGTTTGGTAAAATGAGTGACACTCAATTATTTTCACTCTTCTTGTGGCAGTTTAATCATCAAATTACTAAGGTATTTGTAAATTTCTGCTTAAATTGCTCGACTATTGAAACTTTTGGAGGGGGACAATCGTTATGTAATACAGGGTCCATAGTTGGAAAAGTATGGACAATAAAAATTAAAGGGGTCGTAGATATGTTCGAAAATGCATTATTTTTAATGATTTTAGGCGTTATTGGTGCAGTCGCTGTCGTGGCTGCGATCATCCTATTTATCATTTTCCGTTTGCGCTACAAAACAGCAAGTTCAAATGAAGCGCTGATTGTAACAGGTCCGAAGCTTGGAGATCCAGAAAAAGAAAAGAACGTATTTGAAGATGATAATGGCAGGTCAGTGAAAATTATCCGAGGCGGAGGGTATCGTCTGCGTATGTTTCAAACTGCCACACCGATTGATTTAACTTCTTTTCAGCTGCAAGTGAACTCTGAGAAAGCTTACACCAAAGAGGGGATACCAGTACGCGTAGCAAGTACAGCCGTGATCAGTATCGGCAGTGAGCTTGAGATCATGGCAAATTTTGCAGAGAAATTCTTGGGTAAAAAGCAGAAGGAACGTGAATCAGAATTGAAGGATGTGTTGAACGGTCACCTTCGTTCAATTATTGCTTCTCTGCCAATTGAGAAAATCTATAATGACTTTAAAGAAGTTAACACACAAGTAAAGAAAATTGCAGAATCTGACTTAAAAGGCATGGGATTCGAAATTACCTCATTTGCGTTGAATGACGTGGAAGACGTGGATAAAGAGAATGGATATATCGATGCACTGGGACGTCCTCATATTGCGGAAGTTCAGAAAAAGGCAAACTTAGCAGAATCCGATGCTACGAAAGAAACTCGTATCTATCATGCGAAAAATGATCAGGAAGCCAAAGATGAAGAGAACCGCCGTTTAACTGCAGTGGCAGAATCTACGAATCAGAAAGAAATTAAAGAGGCAGAATTTCAAAAAGAAACGAACCGTGCTAGAGCAAAGGCAGATCAAGCTGGGGAACTCGAACGCCAAAAGCTTGCTCAGCAAATTAAAGAAGAAGAATTAAAAGTAAAATACATAGAGAAGCAGCGTGCTGTAGAACTAGAAGAAGAGGAAAATAAACGCCGCCGCTCGATTGCGGATGCCGAGGCTTATGAAGTGACCAAACGAGCGGAAGCTGACGCGGATACAGAACGAATTAAAGGGGAATCGGAAGCAGAAGTTATACGTCAGCGTGGAATAGCTGAAGCTGAATCAAAAGAACGTATGGCTAAAGCTATGGAGCATTATGGAGAAGCCGCTATTATGGAAATGTTGATCAAGGTACTGCCGGAATACGCAGAGAAAGTGGCTGCTCCGCTGGCTCAAATTAAGGATATGAAAGTTATTGATATGGGAGGATCCAACTCTCAGGGAGGATCATCTAAAGTAGCGAACAGTGTGACTTCTACGATGCTGGGGATCCAAGAGTCCTTAAAGGAAACAACGGGGATGGATTTAAAAGCCATGCTGGAAAGCTATGTCTCCCGTGGGAAAGTCAGTAATTTTGATCAGGAACAGGCGTCAGCCTTCCAAGAAGCCGCTGCATCTAAAGAAGACAGTGGTGAAAATCAAGAAGATAAGGAAGAGACAGAAGCTGAAGAGTTACAGGAAAAAGAATAGATCCACCTTAGAGCATGCCGTGTTTCTCTAAACGGCATGCTCTTTACTAAAAAGGGAGGAAAGACAGTGAACTTAGAATGGCTTGAGGCTGTATTTTTAGACCGTGATGGGACGATTGGCGGCGATGAGTCTATCCACTATCCTGGAAAGTTCTCCTTATTTCCGTTTACAACGAGTGTGATCGATCAATTACATAGCGAGAAAGTTAATATCTTTTCCTTTACCAATCAACCAGGAATAGCTGAAGGAAAATCCAGTGTTCATGAGTTTGTTAATGAATTGAGAGGGTTTGGATTCGACGACATATTTATTTGTCCTCATCGTATAGAAGAGCTTTGCAGCTGTCGTAAGCCCAATACAGGGATGCTGATAGAAGCAAGAGATAAATATGGTTTGGACTTATCCAATTGTGCAGTGATCGGGGATCGGTGGACGGATATGCTGGCCGCTTCAAAGACTGGGAGTTTAAAAATTCTCGTTCAGACAGGTGCGGGGAAAACGACTTTAGAGGATCCGGGGGTACATTCAACTGAGTTAGGGGTCGATTTTGTTGCTGAAGATCTTCAGGGTGCATTAGAGTGGCTTGCTAACAAAAATTAGTTCATCGAATTTGCTTGAAAGCAGAAAGCTGTACATAATAGAAAAATTCAGGAAGATGTTCTTCCCTAATCATGCCACAAGATATGACTTAGTTCTCTGCACGTTTTGAAGGGTCTATCATACCTTAACTCAAAAGAGTAAAGGCGTTGTGTCCATTTGATCCATTTTAATAAAGATGATCTTGAGGAAGAGTTTTTAGTTTGTTTTCTGCATATTCCTAAGACGGGTGGTCAAACGCTCTGGGGAATTTTAAGAGCGCAGCCTACTAATATCATAGTGAAGCATGGTACTTATTTTGAAAAATTTAATAAACCATGCGCCTATGTAACGATGTTAAGGGATCCTGTGGACCGGGTCATTTCAACTTATTATTATATAAGGAATACCGTGCGTGATCCTCTGTGCGAGCAAGTAAATAATATGAGTTTGGAAGAGTTCATTCAATACATGGAGCGGGAGGATGTGGAAAATAATCCTTATGAACCCATGGAGGATTTGCGGAATATTAAATTCCGTACGGTTAATCTTGCTACACGGTACCTTTCCGGAGGAGACCCAACACAGTTAGCTGCAGCAAAAGAAAATCTAAGAAACTATTTTTTATTAGCCGGCATGACGGAAATGTATAGTGAATCCTTATTTTTTATGGAAAAACTCTTCGGTTGGAAAATTGCCGCCGGAACCAAGATGAGAAATAATAATCCTAATCGGATACCGGTCCATGAAGTTTCTCCGTCTATGATTGAAAGAATAAAAGAATTGAATCAGCTGGATATCGAATTATATGAAGGCGCTAAAGCAAAGTTTTTACGGCAGATTGAGCTTTTAAGCAAGGAAACAAAAGAAGAATTAGAAGCATGGAAACAGAAATTTACTTGGTGACTTTATCTAGTGCCCAATTTCCTTCTTAAAAAAATGAATGAAAATAAGACGGGTGGGAATAAGGCGGCAGTGGGTGAACAGCAGTACTCAGTACTCATATTATTTCATAAGAAGGGCAAAAGGAGCAGGATAAAGTGAATAAGATAATAATGGATACAGCACTCCAGTTTGTTCAGCAATATTTTCCAGGGTGTAAAGCTGCTCTCTTGTCTGGCAGTGTCGTCCGCGGGGAACAAACCAGTTCGTCTGACCTTGATATTCTCATCTTGTCTAATGATTCCTTTCGTAAATCTTGTCAGTTTATGGATTGGCCGATTGAAGTATTTGTTCATAATGAGGACTCTTTATCCTATAATTTTTTTCTGGAAGAACAGCATGGAGTGCCTTTGCTTACTAGGATCTGTGCAGAAGGAATAGTGCTAAAAGGAGAAGAACTTGGGGAGGCGCTTATTCGAGAAGGGAAAGAGTTATTAAATAAAGGACCAAGTGCTTGGCCGAAAAGCCAGCTGGATAAAATGCGATATAGAATTACGGATTTACTTGATGATTTAGAAGGGTCTACTTTGCCTGAAGAGGACCTGTTTACTGTGACCGCCCTTACTGAAAAACTCCATCAATTTATTTTAAGAGCTAATCAGCAGTGGACCGGAGAGGGTAAATGGATGTATCGTTCACTTAAGGATTTTAATCCAGGGATGAGTAAAGAGCTTGAGAAATACTTACGGGAGTATTATCAGCTTAGTAAGAAAAAAGAACTGATTCAATATATAGATGAACTGCTTGAACCTTATGGCGGAAGGCTGTTTGACAACTTCTCTCAATAAAAACAATATAATAGGACTCATCAGCCAACCCGAACCAGTCATTAATGGTTCGGGTTTTTACATGATTGATTGGATTGGAATATTAGTAAGGAAAGATCATAAATTAAAAAGATGACTGCATTCGATTTAGTGCCATTCTCATGCACAGCGTTCAACATGTGAACAGGCAGGAATGGGGGGAAGCATGAATAATAAGAAAAAGTGGCTGTATCTGCCCATTGAAGTAAAAGTAAGAGAATTAGATGCGAAACTTCTATTAAGCTATTATGCTCTGAGAGAAGGTTATCGAGTTGTCTTAGGGGAACATCAAATGGTCGAACTGGCCGCCAATACGCTGCCCAAAGGGATTTTCTTTTCTAAAGGTTATACACATGGATACCGGCAGAGAGTAATTACCAATGCCCATGCAGCCGGCCATAAAATAGTGGAGCTTGATGAAGAGGGTTTTCTGGTTTCGGATCAGAAGAAGTATATGCGCGACAGGATGAAGGCTGACATGTTGGAGCTTGTCAGCCAGGAATACTGCTGGGGGGACTATCAGAAAGATATAATTATTCAGAAACGTCCTAACAGAAAGAACATGTGTTATGTGACAGGCAGTCCAAGACTGGACTTGCTTAAGCCCAAATTTCAGTACCTTTTTAAAGAAGAAGTGAATCGGTTAAAAGGGAAGTTTGGTACTTTTATCTTAATTAATACAAGATTCACAAGCTACAACTATATGAAGGGCAAAAAGGAAAACACGGATGCAGTTACGGTTTATATGAAGAAGCTGTACGAAAGTTTTCTTCAGCTGATTCATACTATGGCGGTTCGGTATCCAGATGTGAACATCGTGATCCGTCCCCACCCTGGGGAAAATAGTAAGAGTTATCAAAAGGAATTCACTTCGTATCCAAAGGTCCATGTGCTCCATCAAGGAAATATTATTAATTGGCTGGCAGCAGCTAAAGTGGTGATTCATAATGGCTGTACCTCGAGTATTGAAGCATTTCTCCTTGGTAAATCTACCATCTCTTATTTGCCTATTGTTTCGAAGGAGTTTGATGTAGAACTTGCTAATCAATTAGGAATAAAAGCAAGCACCATCGCAGAAGTTCATTCAATATTGGATAAGATTATAATAAATGGTGACTTTACACGAGTGAGTGAGGAACAATACGCTCCCGAGAATAGACAATTATTAGATCATTATTCTCCCGTGTTAAAAGAAACGTTCACGTATAATAAAATCCTCAAATTAATGAATAAGCTGCCCGTAGATGCAGCAGGGGATTCTTCTCCTAAACAGCCTATGAAAGTCCGCTTCAATGCAAAGTTAAAATATGTATTTCCATCGCTCTACAGGAAGGAGATTTGGGCTTTTTATAAAAAAATGGATAAATTGGAGCGCAACATTAGTCATCTCACAATAGAACAATTAGGTGATAATCTTTTTAAAATCGAACGCATCGACTGATTTGCCATAGAAAAACCTGATTGTGCAAATGAAGAACCCCCTTGAATGCACAGACCCTCTTTTGTGGGATTCAGGGGGTTTTTGCTGTCTTTAAATCTTACAAGAGTGCCATAGGATAAGTGTATACTCCGCTTTACACCTAACACCGCATAAGCTAAACCACATATATATAATTAGTAGATTAAAAAAGATTGAGTGATAGGTATGAAGTTTTTTAAAAGGATGAAAGAAAGGCTGAAAAATAAGATGACAGATGAGATCGATCATAAACCATGGCTTTACTTACCCATAGAAACGAAAGTAAGAGAGCTTGATGCAAAGTTATTGCTCGCCTATTACGCAGTGCACCATAATTACAGGGTCGTTTTGGGTTTATCAGGGATGATGGAAGAGGCACTTGAATGTTTACCGCCCGGGATTTTTCTTGATAAGGGCTACATCGAGAACGATAAATTACGCCGTTTCCAACAGGCTAAGAAGTACGGACATAAGTTGCTGAATTTACACGAAGAAGGGTTTCCGCTAACGGAGAAAGAGATTTATATTCAGAAGAGTCTTGACCAGAAGAGCTTTAATCTTCTTGACTATGAGTGCTGCTGGGGAGAAGTACAGAAAAATATTATTATTAGTCAGTATCCTGGTGAAGCCCATAAATGTGTGATCACGGGCAATCCCCGTTTTGATTTACTGCAAACGAAATATCGCAGCTTATTTAATATTGGAGCGGAAGCCATCAAAGAACGTTATGGAGACTTTGTTCTAATTAATACCAGGTTTCCTGCCTATACAAAGACCGTGAATGAAAAGGGCAAGGTGAATGTAAAAATCCTTTCCCAATTAGAGAGACATCTAGGGAAGTATGGTCCAAGAGAAATCTTACAGCTTTATAAGCAATTTATCGTAATGATCAAAGCGTGCAGTCAAAGGTATCCTCATCTTCATTTCGTAATCAGACCTCATCCAAGCGAAGTATTCAGTGTGTACGAGCAAGATTTGAAAGAATGTAACAATGTTTCCGTGGTCCACGAAGGAAACGTGATTAACTGGATTCTTGCTTCTAAGCTAGTCATTCATAATGGCTGTACGACTGGAGCTGAAGCCTTTCTGCTGGAGAAACCAGTCATTTCCTATGTTCCGTTGAAAGAAAGGAAATATGACCTGCCAAACGAGCTTAGTATTAAAGTAGCTAAAGTAAAAGATATCTTTCAGTTTATTGATCATGACCTAAATCAATATGATTTCAACAGCAACAAATTTAATGAACAAAGAAAGCTGCAACTGCTTAAGGGATATAATGCGGGGGTTCAGGATCGGTTTGCCCATGAAAATATTCTTCATTTATTAAATAAAATTCCTGCACCTAAGGCGAGTCCCGATCATATTGAAATGAATGCTCAACTGCTCAGCAAATTGAAGAGAGAAAATAATAAACGGATATATAAGACCAATCCCATTGTTATGCAGAAATTTCCCAGTTTAACCGTTAAGGAGATAAACAGCTTCCTTACAAGGATTAATAGGATAGAAAGAAAAGGCAAGCGGATCCTAGTTCGGCAATTGTACGATAAGTTCTTTGAAATCACTTTAGAAGGATGACATAGAAAGGAGGAGAAGAATGTATTTTAAGAATAAAAGAGTACTGATTATTGGCGGAACTGGAACGATTGGGAAGAGTCTATTGAAGGCGATTCTGCTCCAAGATCCTAAGTTCGTGCGAGTGTTCAGCCGTGATGAATATAAGCAATACCTTTTGCAGAATGAAATGGGAAACGATCAGGATATTCAGTACTGCCTTGGCGACGTAAGGGATGAAGCACGAGTGTTTCAGGTTATGGATGGAATCGATTATGTCTTCCACGCAGCCGCTATGAAACATGTTCCATCATGTGAATTTAACCCATACGAAGCTGTCCTGACCAATATTAAAGGCACTTATAATGTGATTCATGCAGCCATAGCTAGGAAGGTGAAAAAGGTCGTCTTTACAAGCACGGATAAAGCCATTTCCCCGACTAATACGTACGGTGCAACTAAGTTAGCCGCTGAAAGGCTGATTGCATCCGCGCAAACGATTGAGGGAAGTCACTCTACAACGTTTTCAAGTGTACGATTTGGGAACGTAATGGGCTCGCGAGGATCTGTTATTCCTTTGTTCACCAGGCAAATAAGGGAACATAAGAAAATTACTGTCACAGATTTGAAGATGAGTCGCTTTATGATGACCCTGGAAGAAGCCACAAATCTTACGATGAAAGCCTTACAGTATTCAACGGGAGGAGAAGTATTTGTATTAAAAATGCCTGTCGTTAATTTACAGGATTTGGCCAAAGTAGTCATAGAAGAAACCTGTAACAAATATGATATTAAATGTGACTCCGTAGGAATTGAGGAAATAGGGTTAAGACCTGGGGAGAAAATGTATGAAGAATTAATGACCGAAGATGAATCGCTAACCGCGCTTGAATTACCCGATATGTTTGTGATACCGGCATCCCCTGCAAATTTGGCAGATTATAATGGAGCGAAACCCGTGACTAAAGGAACATACCGTTCCGACGACCAGTCTCCTATGACCTTAGAAGATTTAAGGACTAGAATTATTAAAGAAAAGCTTATTTAGCTTGAAGGGAGGAAACGGAATGAATGTATTAGTTACCGGAGGAGCGGGATTTATCGGCCGGTGGGTAGTAAAGAAGCTACTAGACGATGGACATCATGTGTGGGTTTTGGATGATCTGTCTAATGGCAGAGAAGAGAATTTGTCAGCGTTTAGAACTCATAAGAATTTTGCAGCTTTTATAAAAGGGGACATTAAAGACAATGGTTTATTAGCGCAGGTATTTTCAAACCATTTTTCTGTCTGTTATCACCTTGGGGCGAGCATCAACGTTCAGGATAGTATTGATGATCCTAAGACTACGTTCGACAATGATACGATTGGCACATTTAATATTCTGGAACAATGTAAACAACACCAGGTGAAGATTGTATTTATGAGTACTTGCATGGTTTATGATCAAGCTTCGACTCCATTGGGAATTAAAGAAACGGATCCGATCAAACCCGCGTCTCCTTATGCGGCTTCAAAAATTGCCGCAGAGAATTTGGTCTTGTCTTATTATTATGCCTATGACCTTCCAGCTGTAGTTATTCGCCCATTTAATACCTATGGCCCTTTCCAGAAAACAGGAGGAGAAGGCGGAGTAGTAGCCATTTTTATCAAGAATAACCTCGAAGGTATTCCTCTGCAGATTTACGGTGATGGAAAACAAACGAGAGATCTTTTGTATGTAGAAGATTGCGCCAGATTTGTAGTGACAAGCGGTTATGAAGACACCGTGAATGGGGAGATCGTTAATGCTGGTCTAGGGAAAGACGTTTCCGTTAACGATTTAGCTTTTCTCATCTGTAAAGATGAAGGCAAAATTCAGCACGTGAAACATATACACCCTCAAAGTGAGATTGCTAAATTATTGTGCAATCATGAAAAAGCAGAGAAATTATTAGGCTGGAAACCACAAGTCAGCTTGGAAGAAGGGATCCGAAAAACGGAAGAATGGATCAAATCGACGGATTTAATCTAGCGGAGGAGTGAATATGAACATCAATCAAAACGATGAAGAATTCTATCGAGTAAGGTCCTCGTTACTCCCATATGGAAGACAATGGATTGACGAACAGGATTGCCAGGCTGTTGAGAAAGTCTTGAATAGTGAATTTCTGACTACAGGGCCGATGGTGGGGAAATTTGAAGCCGCTGTTGCTCAATACACAGGAGCAAAGTATGCTGTTGCGTTTTCAAGTGGGACGGCGGCATTGCATGCTGCCTGCTTTGCTGCGGGTATTGAGGAAGGAGACGAAGTGATCACCACGCCTATGACTTTCGCCGCAACGGCTAACTGCATTCTATATCAAAAAGCCTGCCCAGTGTTTGCCGACATAGATCCCGATACTTACAATATCTCACCTGCCTCTATATCCTCTCTCATCACCTCTAAAACAAAAGCCATTATACCCGTACACTTTACTGGTCAGCCAGCAAATATGAAAGCTATTCATAAAATCGCTCAAGAACATAACCTAGTGGTGATTGAAGATGCGGCTCATGCATTAGGAGCTTTCTATAATGGGAAAGCGGTCGGGGGTCTCAATGATATGACCATGTTCAGTTTCCATCCGGTGAAACATATCACTACTGGAGAAGGCGGTATGATCACGACCAATAATCCTCAGTATCGGGATAGCCTGCTTAAGTTCAGAACTCATGGGATCAGCCGCAACCCTCAGGATCTAGTAGAAAATCACGGACCCTGGTATTACGAAATGGAGTTTCTTGGTTTTAACTACCGGATGACGGATATACAGGCTGCTCTCGGGGAAAGTCAATTAACTAAATTAAGCGGCTTTATTCAGCGAAGGAAAAAGTATGTGCAGATGTATAATGAAGCATTTAAAGACTTGAAGGAGTTGACTATTCCTTTTCAAGATCAGCTAAGTGATTCGAGCTGGCACCTGTATGTCATTCGCTTGAACTTAGATCAATTGAAAGTAGGCAGGAAAAAAATATTTGAATCGTTTCTGAAAGCTAATATTGGAGTGAATGTTCATTATATCCCTGTGTACTATCATCCATTCTATAAAAAATTAGGATTTCAGAAAGGTCTGTGCCCAGCTGCGGAAAAGCTCTATGAAGAAATCATTACGCTTCCTTTACATCCTTCCATGACCAAACAAGACGCTGAAGACGTGATAAGCGTGACTAAAAGCATCCTTTCTCATTACTCTGTTCACTCGTAACTGGTCGTACTTAGGGGGGATAACTATGGGGGAGGCCATAACGATTAATGGGAGGGCAGTAGACGCTGTCCGCCCTTATATTATTGCGGAAATTGGATCAAACCACGATGGGAATTTGGCACAGGCAAAGCAGCTGATTGCTTCTGCAGCAGCTGCAGGAGCAGATGCTGTTAAATTCCAGACGTTTAAAGCAGATCGTCATTATTCTAAGTATACCCCGGGTTTTTCCTATTTAGATCATAACAAACGAGGAACCTATGAACTGATTCGCTCTCTCGAGATAAACAGGGATTGGCATACGGTGTTAATGGCGTATGCAGCGAAGCACGGTGTCACATTTTTATCTTCTCCTTGCGACAAGGAGGCGGTTGATCTGTTAGGTCAATTGGATATGAAAGCATTCAAAGTGGCTTCCTTTGATTTAACGGACGGTGATTTAATCGCCCGGATGGCCTCTTTCCAAAAGCCGATGATTTTATCAACGGGCATGGCGGATTATGGAGACATTCAATGGGCGGTTAATCGTTGCAGGAAAGAAGGGAACGACAAAATTATTTTATTACAATGCACATCGCTCTATCCTGCCCCTGTTGAGTTATCGAACTTAACAGCTATGAAAACCTTACAAGATACCTTTCAAGTTCCTGTCGGGTACTCGGATCATACGCTGGGGACCCATGTTTCCATAGCCGCAGCGGCATTAGGGGCATGTGTAATCGAAAAGCATTTCACACTGGATAGAACGCTTTCTGGACCGGATCATCCATTTGCGGTTGAACCGGAAGAGATGAAAACGATGATAACGGACATACGAGAGGTGGGGAAAGCTTTAGGAGACGGAGTAAAGAACGGGCCGAGGAAAGAGGAAGAGGAAATGTATTGGAAGGGGAGAAGAAGTCTTCACACAACTAGGGACCTTCAAGCAGGAGAAAGGCTGACTAAGGCGGATTTGTGCATCAAACGTCCGGGTTATGGAATTTCCCCGCGATTCATGGAAGAGGTCAAAGGTATGGTATTGACCCAAACCGTAAAGGCCGATCACTGGATTACATGGGAGGATTTAAAATGAGTCATAAGACCGTGTTTTTGACCGGTGCTGGAGGGGCGGCGGTTCCGGGATTAATTAGAATCTTGAAGAGTAAGGGCTATCGAGTACTGGCTGGGGATATGGATCCTCATGCTGTGGGACTTTATACGGCCGATCAAGGGTTTAAGCTCCCTCAAGGAGACTCTCCAGAATTTTCAAAGAAGCTGGCGGAGCTTTGTCAGCAGGAAAAAGTAGATGTACTTATTCCTTTAGTTGATGAAGAACTTCCAGCTTCTGCTGCGTTGGGGAGTGAATCACTGGCTGTATTGGTTCCGGACAAAACGTTCATAGAATTATGTCTAGATAAATATAAATTAATGCAAGCCTTTGAAAAGGCGGGAATCCCTTTTCCGAGGACGAAGCTTGCGAGTGAAGGTGCTCATGACCTTAAGTTTCCGATTATAGCTAAGCCAAGAGTTGGAAGAGGAAGCCGGGGAGTGGAAGTCTTCCAGTCGATTGACGAGTTTAATAGTTATAGAGGCACCTTACCGTCTGCGAAGGATATCCTTATTCAGGAATACATTGATGGCTTGGAATTTACTGTTTCCGTTTGTGTTTGGCGCGACGGGAGGGTCCAAGCGGTCATTCCAAAAGAAATTATTAAGAAACGAGGAGTTACTCAGCTTGCGGTTACACGAAAAAACAGTGTGATTGAAAAAGTGTGTATAAAGATTCAAGAGCAATTGCAGGCAGATGGGCCATTCAATGTGCAGCTCCGTATAGATAAGCAAGGAGTGCCTTTTGTATTTGAAATTAACCCTCGCTTTTCTACCAGCGTATCTTTAACGATTGCTTCAGGGTTTGATGAATTGAATTACTTAGTAGATCGAGCATTAGGTGTACGGTCAAGCCAAAACATTTCTTGGAAAGAAGGAGTAGTTTTGCTTCGGCAGACCTTGGATGAATTTATAACGGAAGATAAATTTCTGAAGCGAATGAAGGAATTTACCGGTGAGGGGCAATGATTCTGCTGACTGGAGGAGGGGGGTTCGTCGGCAGGAAACTGTTGGAGGCATTGCAAGGGTTATACGGAGAAGTCCTCCCTGTTTTTCGTTCTGATTGTTACTCAAATCAAAAAGAATATATTCAGTTAGATTTAACTTCCATAAAGCATTTGGAACAATTAAAACAAAGAAAGGATCATCCCGATACGGTTGTGCACTTTGCTGGTTTGGTAGATATTCATCTTCTGCCTAATCAAACGAATCCAACTCTAGCTCCCGTACCAGCCAATAAAGACATTGCATCTCTGTATATGGCCAATACCATTTCCACCGCTAACCTGCTTGAGTACTGTTTAGCTGCAGGAGTGAAGCATTTAATTTATGCTTCCTCTCAAACCGTTTATGGACTTCCAAAGACCCAGGTTATTCAGGAAGAAACTCTATGTGAACCACTTGAGCATTACGCGGTAAGCAAATATTGTGCAGAGCAGCTGCTAAAGACAGGGTCTAAGCAGGATTTGGCAGTCACATGTCTGCGCTTTCCTGGTATTTATGGAGAAGGCCGAAAAAGCGGCATGGTATATAAACTCTGTGAAGCAGCAGTAAAGCGCAAAGAAATTAAGGTGGAATTTTCGATGCCTCTGCCGCTTGACGTTTTGCATATAGAGGATGTGATCGAGGCGGTACAGAAAGCTGTGGTGCATGGAGGAAGTGGGTGGACGTGTTTGAACATCTCGACTGGCGAACCTTGCAATATACTTTTATTAGCTCAAAGAATAGCTTCATTAATGAAAGATTGCAAAGTTATAGACGCTTCTGTAGAGCAGCCGGTTATTCAATTAGATAATTCCCGGGCGAAAGAAGTACTGGGATGGAGTCCCTGGCCGATGAATAAACGGTTAGTAAACATGCTGGAGAGTGTTGAAAATGAAGCTTGATGACCTAACGTTGATTGTTGAAAAAGTGGGGAAAGCGGTGCTGACTAGACGCGGAGAAGCTTCTGAAGGTCATTGGGAAGGAACCCAATTTAAATCGAAAATCGATGGATATGCGCATCAATTATTGGAAATCTATTTAACTAAATTAGATGCCTCTGTTCCTATTATCAGTGAAGAAAATCCTCAGTCCTTAACAGCCGTTCGCCCGCGAAAGTACTGGTTGATCGATCCAATAGATGGAACAGCAAGCTTTGCTCATGGATATGACGGATATGTAACCCAGGCGGCGCTGATGGAAAATGGCTGTCCTGTAGTAGCGGCAATCTTTGCGCCAAGTCTTGGGGAGATGTATGCCGCTGAAAAAGGTGGAGGAGCGTATCATAACGGTTCATCTCTCCTTTGCTCTACTCTCAAGCCTTTTAGTACTCTGATCGATAACGAACCGGTACCGAGCGGCATCGCAAAAGAAGTGTATGATCACTTCTCCTGTGCGAGTTATATAGAATGTGGAAGTATTTCCTTGAAAATTTGCAAAGTAGCGGATGGGACTGCTGACTTATTCGTCAAAGATGTCGTGGTTAAAGATTGGGATATTGCTGCTCCTCATTTAGTTTTGCAAGAAGCAGGAGGAGTGATGACTGATCTTAGCGGTGCATCCTTCCACTATAATCACCAATATAGTAATCAAGGTCTTATTGCCTCACATTCAGCGGAGAATGTTAACAAGGTAGCAGATTGGCAGAAGGAGAAGCGAAGGGGGAAGGGGTCTTGAAAGTATTAGTAATAGCGGCACATCCGGACGATGAAATATTAGGCTGTGGAGCTGCGATGGCAAAGCATGTGGAGAACGGTGATGAAGTTCGTGTAGCCATTTTGGCTGAGGGAATTACGAGCAGAGAGAAGAAGAGAAACCGGCCGGCTAACGAAGGTAAATTATCATTACTTGCAAAGCAAGCAGAAAAAGCAAACCAAATCCTTGGGGTCAAGGAATTGAAGTTATTTGATTTTCCTGATAATCGTATGGATTCAGTGGACCAAATAGATATTACTAAAGTAGTAGAAGATTTAATAGAAGAATACCACCCGGATTGTGTTTATACTCACCACATAGGAGATGTCAATGTTGATCACCGCTGTATTCATCGGGCGGTCATTACCGCTTGCAGACCGATGCCGGATAAGCATAATGTAAAAGAACTGCTGTTTTTTGAAGTTTTATCAAGTACTGAATGGCAGCCGCCAAATTCGGGGGCTACTTTCCATCCAAACTGGTTTATCGATGTATCCCATACGATTGACAAAAAGTTGAAAGCCCTGGAAGAGTACAGTCATGAAATGAGAGACTGGCCGCACTCGCGATCCATTGATACGGCGCTCTATTTAGCGAAACTTCGTGGCTCTGCTATTGGTGTGGAAGCGGCGGAAGCTTTTATTCTAGGGAGAAAATTGCTGTGAAATCTGATGACCCCCACTTGTTGGGGACGAAATTGAAAGTTGTGATCCGCACGGATTCATCCGTATCTATAGGATATGGTCATGTCATGAGATGCTTAAGCATAGCTGAGGAATTAAGAATACTTGGTGCGGAAGTGTGTTTTATTTGCAAAGATTTAAAAGGCAATTTAATTAAAGACATAAAGGAAAAAGGATACACCGTGTATTCGATTGCCGGTACAGATCGGGAAATGGAATTCAACTGGCAGGAAGATCAGAAAGCAGTCGCTGAGATATTAGAAGGTATGGGCGAGGTCGACTGGATTATTATTGACCATTACCGGATTAATCAGCAATGGGAGAAATCTATTCGTCCGTATGTATTGAAGATTATGGTTATTGATGACCTGGCTGACCGCCTCCATGACTGTGATGTCATCTTAGATCAGGGATACTACTCCAATAATGAAGAAAGGTACAGGGACTTAGTTCCGGTACATTCGCTGAAATTGTTCGGGCCTGGTTATGCTTTGTTAAGGGAGGAGTTTAAACAAGCAAGGAATCAGCTGAGGAAAAGAGAAGGAAGTCTCAGGCGGGTAATGATTATGTTTGGAGGAACGGACCCTACGCAGGAAACGGAGAAGGCATTATCAGCCTTAGAATTACTAATGGATGAGGAAATGAAAGTAGATGTGGTAACGGGTGAGGCAAACGAGCGGAAAGAATTAATTAGAGAAAGATGTAAAAGATGGCCGAACATAACTTTTCACTGCCAGGTTAATTACGTCGCTGATTTAATGTTGAAGGCTGACCTGGCTATTGGCGCTGGAGGGAGCTCTACATGGGAAAGGTGTTTTCTGGGACTTCCGGCACTCACGATTCTCACAGCAGATAATCAAGTAGCGATGTGCCGCGAGCTGGAGAAAGTGAATGCCATTATGAACCTAGGCTGGTATGACCAAGTAAGTGTGGAAATGATTGCTCGGAAAATCAAGGAGTTTAAACAATCCCCATCCCAACTAGCCGAAATCTCAGAACAGGGGTTACGTCTCTTTCATCAGAATCAAAAGGAACATAAAGAGTTTGACTGGGTAAGGAGAGTGTTTTATGAACAAGGGTAACGGCTCGCTAAGATATATGGAAATGAGTGATATGGATAAAGTTCTCGAATGGCGTAACTCTGATCGCGTACGCTTAAATATGACGAATGATCATGTCATTTCCAGGCAGGAGCATGTAGATTGGTTTCGAAATCTGGACAGAACAAAGAACCATTTTTTACTATTTGAATATAAAAGGAAACCTGGTGGAGTAGTATATTTTAAGGACTTAAATGTCGACCACAACTCCTGTTACTGGGGCTTTTATTTAGGGGATTCCTCTTTACCGAAAGGGACTGGAAATTTAATGGGGAGTATGGGGTTGGATTTTGCTTTTCAGAAGTTAGGTGTTAGAAAGATTTGTGCGGAAGTCTTTCTGTTTAACGACCGAAGCATAAAGTATCATGAACGGCTGGGGTTTAGAAGAGAAGGACTGCTAAAGCAGCATTACTTAAAGCATAACAACTATGAAGATGTTATTTGCTACGCATTGTTTAAAGAAGACTGGGAAAGAACGGAACCAGTTTGAGCGAGTAAGAGATCTCCCTCTAGAAGGGTGTAGTCATGTTGGGGGTTGCTTCCAACAAGAATCTTGATCCGTCATCCAGAAGTTAAAGATAGAATCAGGAGTGAAATTGAAAATGAACAACAGGATAGTATTTACCTCTCTATGTTTACTGCTGTTCTTTGCTGCTTCCATTTCACTTGTTTACATAAAATCAGGAAGTACCGTAAAGCAAGCTATGTCTACCCTAGTTCCCTTTAGTGATCCAGTTATAATCGCTCACCGAGGAGCCTCTGCACGTACGCCTGAACATACGCTTCCAGCCTTTCGAAAAGCCATCGAACAGCAGGCAGACTTTGTAGAGTTTGATTTGCAGATGACAAAAGATGGAGAGCTTGTTGCTGTACATGATTCTACACTCGAGAGAACGACCAACGTCAAAGAACTGTATCCTGACAGGTCTCCGTGGGCCGTGAAAAATTTCACTCTTGAAGAAATTAAAAAACTGGATGCGGGAACATGGTTTAACGCTGCCTACCCTCCACTCGCAGATCCGGAATATCAAGGACTGCAAATACCAACATTGCAGGAAATCTTGAACCTCATTAAGGAATATCCCTCTACTCACATTGGAATTTACATAGAAACCAAAGGTCTTGGGATGGAAGAACAGCTTGCTGGGATCTTACAAAGAAACCATGTGTTTGAAAAAAGACAGGTGGTTCTGGAGTCTTTTATTCCTGAAAGCCTGAAGAAGCTCAAGGGGATAGTTCCTGAAGAAGTAGTGTTCATTCAATTAGTAGATTCGGCTCCTGCTGGAGAAGCAGAATTAAATCAGCAAATGGAGGAGATAGGTACCTATGCGGATGGAGTGGGTCCCTCGCAGGAACTTATTTCAAAGAAATATGTACAGGCAGCTCACAGGCATCACCTGCTGGTGCACCCGTATAATGTTCAAAATGAATCATTCATACAGCAGGCGATTTCATTGGGAGTTGATGGTTTGTTCACAGATGATCCAAGCCATCTCTACCAATTAATAAAACCTGGCGCAGAACATGGCATAAGTCCGCTTCCCCTGATTAGATAATGAAACAGATAGGGGAGATAGCAATAGCAAACCCGGACCATTTGCTTTCGTTGGTCCGGGTTAGCTGTTTGCACGTCTATGAAGGTTCATACTCTTCGCTTTCCGACGGTACTAATGTATTTGCTAATGATTTTGGTTGTATTTTCTATGTTTCTATGATGTCTTTTTTTACCTTATTTATGTTTGTGATGGCCGTGACCTTTGCCGTGATGGTGGTGATGTCTCCCATGACCGCCGTGGTGATGATGATGTTTTCCGTGATGTTTATCTTTATCTTGCGAAAGGTCGAGCTGGTACTTGGCGAAACCATTTTCGGTTTCATTTAGAAAGTTGATATTCTCAATGGAGTCTGCATAAGGCTGTGCTTGTTTAGAAGATTCAAAAGTAAGATCAAGTTTCTTATTTTTAATTTCTTCAAAGGACCAGTTCTGATCGGCAGCCGGATCAATCGTTTGCTGGTCCACCATATAGTCAATTAAGATTTGACGGTTTTCATCTGGTGAATCAATGATGATGTTGGAACCGTCCAGGTGAGGGAAGTGACCGCCTCCGCTCGCACGATAGTTATTGGTCGCCACAATAAAGGACATGTCCTTTGTTACATTCTTACCATTATACTGCAGTTTTTTAATTCGGTTGGCATCCGGATGGATTTCCTTACCGCTTTGATCGTATTTAGCCGGCTGTGTAACATCAACTTTATAAGTAACTCCGTCAATGACGTCGTAGTTATAAGAAGGGAATTCTGAATTGATTAAACTTTGCTCTTGTTTACTTTTTGGATCGATTTGGTTAAATTGACCGGCAGACATCTCTAGCCAGTCTTTTAGTTCTTCCCCATTCAGAAGTACGGCTTTTAACGTATTTGGATAAACGTAAAGGTCCGCTACATTCTTGATCGCGATATCTCCTGCTGGTATATCTGTATAATAGGAAGAACCGCTCCGGCCGCCGGCTTTAAACGGTGCCCCGGCCGATAATACGGGAATATCCGCATATTCCGTTCCCTGAATGTTATTTTCCACATACCATTTCTGTGCATTCGTAACAATTTGAATGGATGGATCATCGTTGACAAGCGCGAAATAGCTGTTAATCGGTGCGGTAGTTTCTCCCACCGGTGTTCTTACATAATCGATCGTTGCTTCGTGCTCCTCTTTTACAGCGTTCACAATGTCCTGATCCGTCTCTACAAGGGATGTGCCCGTAGCTGAGTCATAGATAGGACGCGCTTCTGATTGAGAATCTTTTACCGTCCAGTTCCCATTGTTATCTGTTAAGGTAAGGTCAATAACCCCTAGATGATCGCCCCAATACCCAGGTTCAACAGAAGGGACACCATTAATTGTACCTTTAGCAGAATCCACACCGCTCACCCCTTCGAAAGTGGCGTCTCCAGGAAATACTTTATGAGCATGTCCAAATAGAATCGCGTCGATTCCCTCTACCTCACTTAAGTAATAAACGGCATTCTCATCATTTCCCTGTGGTGCAGCTTTTTCAAAGCCTGAGTGGGGAACGGCAACAATAATATCAGCACCTTCTGCCTTCATTTCAGGTACGTATTTCTTTGCCGTTTCTACTATGTCTTTCACAATCACTTTCCCTTCTAGATTTCCTTTATCCCATTGCATCACTTGAGGGGGCACGAACCCAATCACGCCGACTTTCAGCTGATGTTCCTGACCATTCTCATCAGTGACCGTTTTATCAAGGATCTTGTAGGGATTAAAATAATGTTTATCATTGTCCGGATTATTATCCTGATCATCTACATAAACGTTAGCGTTGACGTAAGGGAAGTTTGCACCGCTAAGACTTCGATTTAGAAAATCAAGTCCATAATTAAATTCATGATTTCCGATATTTCCAGCATCATAATTGAGGAGATTCATCGCTTTATAAACTGGGTGCACTTCACCCTCCTTAAGAGGATTTACCTTCGCCACATAATCTCCTAAGGGTGTCCCTTGGATTAAATCACCATTATCAAACAACAAGCTATTGGTTGATTCTGTTCTCGCTTGTTTGATGAGTGTTGCCGTTTTTGCCAGTCCGAATTGGTCTGTCTTCTGGTCTTTATAGTAATCATAATTCACAATATTCGTATGGATGTCGGTCGTTTCTAAGATTCGCAGATTCACATCTGCTGATGCTCCATCCGCATGCGCGGGCGGATTATGTAACGGTAAAGCTAGTATTCCAATAGTTAATGCAGCGGCAAAAGCCTTCTTTAACATGTAACAACCTCCTATATAATGAGTGGGCCCGTTACTATTCTATAACCTTTTGCCGTAACCTTCTGTCGAAATATGTAAAAATTGTGTAAAAAACAGGAAAATGGTTCGTTGGAATCAGGATGCCAGAGAGAAGGAGGTACAAAGGTTCATCAATTAAACAAGCTAAAGACGAACAATTCGGGAAGGATAGAGATTTACTCTGAATAGCCGCTCCGGAAATACACTCCGCTTTTCGCGGGCGGCTGGTGTGCCTCCTCGTGCTGCGCACTCCGGGGGTACACTATGCCTTCCTCCTGCAGCAGTCTCCTTGTATTTCCTGCGCTAGAATGGTTTCTATTTTTCACTTCCTTCTTCCTGTTCATTATAGGAGCCTGATTTAGATAAATGGGAAACGTGAAATACGTTCTGTGTAAATTTCAAGATACCTCATATCACGCTGGCAGGAAAAAACCCGAACGATGAAGAAACGTTAATTGCTTCATCGTTCGGGTCTAATAATGGCTGGCAGATTTTTTCCCAACCTACTTCTAATACAAAAACATGGACTCATCAAGGGATTTATGGTTTCAATATAACTTTAATGTTGCCATCTTCTTTTTTATCAAAAATATCGTAAGCTTTTGCTGCCTCATCGATCGGCATGCTGTGAGTAATGATATCAGTCGGATCAAACTCTTTATTTTCAATCATGTCATACAATTTAGGCATCAAGTGGATAACAGGAGCCTGCCCCATTTTTAATGAAACATTGCGGGCAAAGAAGTCACCGATTGGAAAACCATTAGCTTCTGTTCCATACACTCCGGTCAGCTGGACGGTTCCAAATTTACGAATAGACTCAGACGCCGTTTTAATAGGGCTGATTGTTCCAAATTGGTTATCAAATTCTGAACCGAATTCTTCATCGGAAGGCACCGTGCCATCCATACCTACACAGTCTATGACGACATCTGCTCCGCCTTTCGTTTCTTCGTGAAGAAGGGAGCCGATTTTTTCAAAGGTTTTAAAATTATAGGTTTCCGCATTATTCGTCCGTTTGGCATGATCAAGACGGTGATCCACTTGGTCAACAGCAATCACTCGGCTGGCGCCTTTAAGTTTAGCGAATTTCTGGGCCATTAATCCAATCGGTCCGCTTCCAAGGATGATGACGGTGTCTCCCTGTTTTACCCCGCTGTTCTCTACACTCCAGTAAGCTGTTGGAATGACATCAGAAAGGAATAAGACACTTTCGTCATCCAATTCACTCGACTCCGGAACTTTAAAGGACGTGAAATCCGCATAAGGAACACGCAGGTATTCTGCTTGTCCTCCTGGATAGCTTCCGTACATTTCTGTAAATCCGAATAAACCACCGATTTCACCGTGGGGATTGGACTCATCACACTGGCTTTCCATTTGGTTTTTGCAGAAGAAGCATTCTCCGCATCCAATATTAAAAGGAATGACGACCCGGTCGCCTTTTTTCAAGTTCTTCACGTCAGGTCCAACTTCTTCGACAATTCCCATTGGTTCGTGGCCGACAACGTAATCCTGCTCCGGCTCAATTCCACCTTTGTAGAGGTGTAGGTCTGAACCGCATATTCCGCTTGCTGTTATTTTTACAATCATGTCCGTATGTTCTTTAATAGAAGGGGCTTCGACTTGTTTCGTTACCATCCGTTCTTTGCCTTGATATGTGACAGCTTTCACTTTAAACACATCCTCTTCTTAAAGTTTGTTGACCTATTTCCGTAATTAAAATCCCTTAAACTTTGAACATTTACAGAATTTATCCTTTTATATAGGTCTTTTTATTTACAAATAGAAGTAAATAAAATGATAGGAAAAGTGAGAGAGACCTAAATGAAGGCGATTTAAAGCTGTTTCATATAATTGCGGGCAGAAGAGGAAGAAATGAATCATAAGTCTGTATTAAATTTTTTGTAATATTATTTTATTAGAATAATATTTGTTGTAGGAATTGGTGGAGGAAAGCAGATGGAAAAATGATGTTTAAGGAGAATAAAAAGAGGAACATAGATTCTATTAGTAATAAAAAGGAAGGGGAGATATTCATGCAAAAACGAATTGAATACTTAACAAATTGGCTTCAAAACAAGGTGAAAGAGGCAGGGGCAGACGGAGCATTAGTAGGAATCAGCGGAGGGATAGATTCTGCAGTAGTTTCTTATTTAATTAAACGTGCTTTCCCAGATCATTCTTTAGGAGTTATTTTACCAATAAACCAAAAGGTTGAGGATCAGGATGATGCTCTGGCTGTAGTAGAAGGGGCAAATCTGGATTATACAGGAATAGAATTAACGATTCCTTATAAGGAAACCTTCTCCGCTATTCGTGAAAAGCTTGAAGAAAAAGGAGATTGGAATGAAGGGAAGTCCCAGCTCGGCGGTGCGAATTTGCAAGCAAGACTCAGAATGAGCACTTTATATGCAGTAGCAAGCAATTACAATTATTTAGTAGTGGGAACAGATAATGCAGCGGAAGATTATACAGGTTATTTCACTAAATATGGGGATGGCGGTGTGGATCTTGTTCCATTGATTCATATGCGCAAGGAGGAAGTCCGGGAAATGGCTAAGGCTCTCAATGTTACGGATTCTATTCTCCATAAGAAGCCAAGCGCAGAGCTCTGGGAAGGACAGTCAGATGAAGATGAACTTGGATTATCCTATGACACGATCGATAAATATCTCCGTGGAGAAAGTATCAGCCCGGAAGATGAAAAACATTTGAAAGACTTGCACGCCAAGACTGAGCATAAACGTCAAGTTCCGGCAGGACCAGAACGTTATAAAGGAGAGTGATGTCCATGAAGCAGGATACGGCGCTGATTATTATAGATATGATTAATAAAATGGAGTTCGACGGCGGAGAAGATCTGCTTGATAACACTCTGCAAATGACAGAGAATCTGCAAAATTTGAAATCGCTGGCAAAGGATAAAAATCTTCCCGTCATTTACGTCAACGACAATTTTGGTCTTTGGCAGGATAACGTTTCCGATTTAATTTCTGAATGCAGGAAGGGACAAGGTAAGCCAGTCATTGATCAGCTACTCCCTGATGAAGACGATTATTTCATAATTAAACCGAAGCATTCCGGTTTTTTCGGAACGCAGCTGGGTATTCTTCTCAACCAGCTGGAAGTCAATAACTTAATTATCACTGGAATTGCAGGTGATATCTGTGTATTATTTACCGCAAACGATGCGTATATGAGAGAATACAACCTTTGGGTGCCCAAGGATTGTACAGCTTCAGAGACAACGGAAGGGAATAATAATGCCATTCGAATTATTGAACGTTCTTTATCTGCTGTGATTACTGATAGTCGAGAGATCGATATGGATCAGGCATTCGATGATTGACTTTTTCTGGTGAATTGAGTACGATTTAGCTGTGAACAGTTTCTGTTCCGCCAGCACAATTCCTTACTAAAAAGGGGAAATGATTTATGAGTGTGGTTGTTCTTAACTAATTCCGTTAACTTTATACGGTCCTGAATAGCAGTTAAAAGCATGCATTAAGCAGGCTTATTTCGCTGCACTATTTTTCAGGAGGAGTTAAGAACAAGCATAAGCATAGCGCAAAAGACAAGAGTGTACCTACAGCTATGGCTTTTTTAGTCATAGCTTTTTTTATACTCTATTATGGCGGAACGGAGAATGTATTCATCCATTCAAACCATATCTTTGCTGCGGTGAGCTATTTAGCTTGCCGCAGTTTTTTTTATGGGAAAATTCAGGAGGGGACCCCATTGAATCAACGCACGTATCAAACCTTAGAGTTTAAGCAAATTTTACAAGAGGCAGCTGGTTTGGCCTTAACACGCGAAGGAAAAGAGAAGGTAGAACAGCTCACTCCATCTATTAACCGTAAAATGATAGAACGCTGGCATGAAGAAATTGACGAGGCGTTGGCGATTCTTAATATGAGCGGTAATCTACCCGTTCACAGTCTCGATGATGTGAGCTATATGATGGAACAGGGGCAGAAGGGAATATTTATTAAACCGGCTCAATTCACAGATCTTCTTTCGTTTCTCGATCATTGTACTAAATTAAAGCGATATATGAAGGATAAGGAATTTATCGCTCCAACAATAAGCCTCTATGCTCATTCGATGGCTGATCTATCCATGTTAGAAGAAGACATTTCTAGTAAAATCCGTCACGGACAAGTGGATGATTATGCTTCGAAGACCTTATCTAAGGTCCGGAAACAGCTGCACATTAAACAAGCGAAACTGAAAGAACGTATAGAGGCTTTATCTAAGAAACATCACGCCTATATGCAGGAAAGCCGTCCGGTGGAGAAAAACCAAAGATATACCCTTCCTATTAAACGAGAGCATCGCAGAAAGGTGAAAGGAACCATTATTGACCAATCTTCTTCAGGGGCAACACTCTTCATCGAGCCGGAAGAGCTGACATTTCTGCAGGAGGATCTTCAGCTTCTGCGTATGAACGAGGAACAGGAAGTTGAACAAATTCTATATTCCTTGACTAACCGCGTCCTGGACCACGAATATGAACTGACTATTGCCATGGAGACCATGCTTCAATATGATATTATTTTCGCAAAAGCGAAATACAGCCGTTCTATTAGTGGCAGTACGCCTATCTTTGCAGAAGGATATTCTATAGTAATGAAGAATGCACGGCACCCACTGTTAAAGGAAGAAGCGGTGCCCCTATCGTTGCAAATGGGGGAAAAAGATCAGGCGTTGTTAATCACTGGTCCTAACACAGGAGGGAAAACCGTGACTTTGAAAACGACGGGACTGCTATGTTTAATGGCTCAATCCGGTCTGCACATACCGACGGACGAAGGAACCGTACTGCCCATTTTTCAGCAGATTTTTGTAGATATAGGGGACGGCCAGAGTATTGAGGAGAATTTAAGCACGTTCAGCTCTCGGTTAGTCAACTTAATTGATATTCTCAGAGAGGCAAATGACCACTCCCTGCTCCTCTTAGATGAAATAGGATCCGGCACAGATCCAGGAGAAGGTATGGGGCTGGCCACGGCGATACTTGAACAATTATCTCAGAAAGGATCAACTATTTTAGCAACTACCCACTATAGTGAGATGAAGGAATATGCCAAACAAAAGCCAGGATTTATCAACGGGGCAATGGAATTTGATTTGGAAACGTTGAAGCCGACTTACAAGCTCCTTCTTGGTATGACAGGTAGAAGTCAAGCCTTTGATATTGCCCACAAACTAGGTCTTCACCCAGACATTCTTAAGAAAGCTCACGAGATTACCTATAAAGAAGAAACGCTTTATACGGTGGATGCCGACCAATTGAAGAATCAGGCATACACGAGCCAGACAGCCATCAATCGGTATGGAAGACAAAAATACTCGGAGAAGGCAAAACCGACTTCGAAGGGCTTTGCAATGGGAGATAATGTAGTGGTTCTTGCTACAGGCGAAACCGCCATCGTTTATAAGGGACCGGATGAAAAGGGGAATTATATCGTTCAAATCAAAGGAGAGAAGTATACCTATAATCATAAGCGTTTAAAGCTCCATATAGCTGCAGAAGAACTGTATCCTGATGATTATGATTTTGATATTATTTTTAAATCCAAAGAATACCGGAAAATAAACAAGCAGATGGAACGCAAGCACGTAGAGGGTCTTACCCTTCGTGATGAAGAGTAAGCTATAGCTCCACATAAGTTGGGAACGTAAGAACTTCATGCATTAGAAAACCCGAACGATCTGGTTCGGGTTTTTATTTTGCGATTCATGAAGATACCATTTCTTCCACTTCAATGCCCCTCTTGGTCTTGTACCCAACACTCCTAATAGCTATTGAATCTACGTCAAGAATAACCATTGTTTTTTTATATAAATTCTAATTAACATGTTTTATTAAGTGGTGAACGGGAAAAGAGAGGACATAAGAATTTACATATTTTATAAAAGGAGGAGTATTGGAATGAGTGACGAGCAGAAGAATCGTAAACAAGAGCAGCTTGAAAAATACAGCACGAATGATAAAGGGCACATGACTACGAACAACGGCCAAAAAGTTTCTGAAGATGAATTTTCTTTAAAAGCGGGTGAACGCGGACCAACATTAATGGAGGATTTTCATTTTCGTGAAAAAATAACTCACTTTGATCACGAACGTATTCCCGAACGGGCTGTCCATGCTAGAGGTTATTCCGCCCATGGGGAATTTCAAGTCTATGAATCTTTAGAGGAGTATACGGATGCGGACTTCTTAACCAATCCTTCGAAGACAACGCCGGTCTTCGTCAGATTCTCAACTGTGGCAGGTTCCAAAGGCTCCTCTGAAACCGTAAGAGATGTACGTGGATTTGCGACTAGATTTTACACAGATACCGGAAACTTTGACTTAGTTGGAAATAACATCCCTGTTTTCTTTATTCAGGATGCGATTAAATTTCCTGATTTAGTTCATGCCGTCAAGCCAGAGCCGCATAACGGAATACCACAGGCAGCGTCTGCGCATGATACATTCTGGGATTTCATTGCGAATAACCAGGAATCAGCTCATATGGCGATGTGGGCGATGTCTGATCGTGCGATTCCGAGAAGCTTCCGAATGATGGAAGGGTTTGGCGTGCACACTTTCCGTTTGGTCAATGCAAAGGGAGAAGCGCACTTTGTGAAATTTCACTGGAAACCAGTTCTTGGAATGCATTCTCTCGTATGGGATGAAGCCCAAAAGCTTTCCGGTAAAGATGCCGACTTCCACCGTGGTGATCTATATGAATCGATTGAAATGGGGAACTACCCAGAATATGAATTAGGGATTCAGGTAATCAAAGAAGAAGACGAATTTAATTTTGACTTTGATCTTCTTGACCCAACCAAGGTGTGGCCGGAAGAAGAAGTACCGGTGAAAATTGTCGGTAAAATGACGTTAAATAGAAATGTAGAAAACGTTTTTGCTGAAAATGAACAGGTAGCCTTCCAGCCAGGCAATGTGGTAAAAGGAATAGATTTCACGAATGATCCTTTACTTCAAGGTCGTTTATTCTCTTATACTGATACTCAAATCAATCGGTTTGGAAGTACAAACTTCCACGAAGTGCCTATTAACAAACCAGTTTGTCCTTTCCACAATAATCAGCGAGATGGATTCATGCGTCAAACTATTAATAAAGGTCAGGTGAGTTATCATAAAAACTCGCTCGCTGACAATCAGCCTGAACCGGCAGCGAAAGAAGAAGGCGGGTATGTTCATTACCAGGAACGGATTGACGCCCATAAAGTTAAGGCGCGCAGTGAAAGCTTTAAAGATCATTTCTCTCAAGCAACGCTGTTTTGGAACAGTATGAGCGACGTTGAAAAAGATCATATTACCAGTGCTTTCAGTTTCGAGCTTGGCAAAGTTCAAAGCGAATCTGTTCAAAAACAAGTGGTCGATATGTTCGCAAATGTCAGTCTTGATCTCGCTAAATCCATCGCTGACAACATCGGAGTAAGAGCTCCTCAAAGCGGAGGTTCAGATGTTACAAAGTCCTCTCCAGCGTTAAGTATGATGAATACGCACTTTAAGCCGGATACTCGTAAAGTCGGTGTTATTGTGGCAGACGGCTTTAAGGGAGAAGACTTAATGACAGTGATCAATGAACTGAAGTCTCAAGGAGTTCAACCTGAACTGATTAGTGACAAATTAGGCTACAGGAAAGCGAACGATGGCGCGGAAGCTCAAATTGATCATACGTTCTTAACAAGTGAATCAGTTCTTTTCGACGCCCTTTACCTTGTTGGCGGCGACAATGAAAGTCAGGCATTCTCTCAATCAGCGAATTACTTCTTGAATGAAGCCTTTACTCACTTTAAACCGATCGGTGCGACTCACTCTGGAGTGAAGTGGCTCGAAAATAATAAGATGATCGGCAAAGCTGGCGTAGTAACAGGTGATCATATGAAAGAATTTGCAGATGACTTTGCTAAAGCTATTGCGGCCCACAGGCACTGGGATCGTGAAATAGTCTTTCAACAGGCATAATTAAAAAAAGAGGGGTGCCTCTCTTTTTAAGAATGACACCACAAGACTAAATAAAAGCTTGCCCAGGAGAATGAGTTCCAGGGCAAGCTTTTTTATATGGATATTCGTGCAGCTTTTCAGATGATGGGGAGATGCGCTTAGGATTACTTAGAGTTGTGGGAGTGTTTCTCAGGTTCATTTAGTAGAATTGGAAGGAATCGATCATTGCTAGCTTTCGATGAAGAGTTTTCGATGAAGATCGATCTGGGGAAAAGAGCTGACTAATTCACTGACTCGTCGACGATTTAAAGTCAGCTTTATTCATAGTTGCTAGTTTACGAGCTTTTGAAATCTTTTGCTTTCTTTGACAATTTCTTTACAGCGTCGGATCATGGCAGAAGAGACAATTCGCTGATCAAAATGGGCAGGGTTGTCCCAGATTTCTTTAAAAAGCTGTTTGAGAATTTGCTCAGAAAGCATGGGATCCTGAATGGATGTATGTATTACTTTCATTAATATAAGGTGAAAGCGATCGTATAACTGTTCTAATGCGTATTTGTTCTTTAAAGAAATTTGGGACAACAGCGCCTGATCTTTTCTCAATTCTGCATTCACCTCCTGATTCCTTAGTTGCATTACTGATACCCTAGAATTAGAAGGAGCAAACAAGTAGGAGCACATTCGTGCAGATTCAAATGACGAACTCCGATAGTAGGAGGGGGGCTGGATTCACATTTATTTAAAGAGATGGGGTTTTTTGCTTATGCAAAAAATCAGCTGGTCTGTTGTGTGCTGCGATTGGTCAGTCTGCCTTTAAGGAGCAGCAATATAAAACAAAGACCCAAACCATTTGTAATAGAGTTCGGGTCTCACATTTAATTCACGTTTGTTTAAACTTCCGTAGCTTTTTCTTTCTCTCCTTTATAAGTAAAACGGGCATTTCCAATGAACATCGAAATGATAAATCCGATTCCGCAAACAATTAAGGCAAATAAGAACCCGTGCCCTATAGCATCCGACAATACTCCGCGAAGCACGTGGAGAACAGGGGCAGGAATCTGTAAACTGCTTTGTTCTTGAAGGAGAGCGTCTGGGTTGGAAAAGCTGCCTTTTCCGGTCATTTGCTGCTGCACATAGTTATTTACGATGGTTGCCATGATTGAAGCACCGAAAATCCCTCCAAGATTCCTGAAGAAAGCAACTAGTGAATTAGCAATTCCTAAGTATTGTTTAGGAATAGTATTAGCTACTGCGTTTTGAGCCACACTCATCAGTGGTCCAATTCCGCAAGAACCTAGTAATATCATAAGCAGAACCACTTCAAAAAATGGAGTATCGGGCCCCACCATAAAGAGCAGGCCGCTTGTTACAATTCCCATCCCCATGACAAATAAGTAAAAGGTTCGGAAACTGAACTTCGTCATAAGAATCCCCCCAAGCGAAGCCCCTGCCATTAAGGAGAGCATCATCGGGGTCAATAGACCGTTGGAACCATGCCTGCCTAATACGCCTACGGCTAGGATAGGAATATAGGTAATTGCAGAGAACATAAGCACACCCTGGCAGAAGACGATAAAACTGGTCCCAGATATTACTTTGTCCTTGAATAAATGAAGCGGTAAAATTGGTTCCTTCGCTCGCTTTTCGGTAAAAATAAAGAGAATAATACCTACAGTGAAAACCCCAAACAATCCAAGAATCACAGTACTGCTCCAGTCATATTTTTTGCCGCCCCATTCAAAGGCGAGCATCACTGCAATCGTGGTCGTAATTAATAGGATGGTTCCTAAATAATCAATTTTAGGTTTTAGATTCGATTTTGTTTCTATTAAAGCAAAAAATAGAATCAAGAAAGAAAGGATACCGAGCGGCAGGTTTACATAGAAACACCAGCGCCAACTTAAACCTTCTGAAATCCACGTTCCAAGCTGAGGTCCAAGGACCGAGGATAACCCAAATACTCCTGCGAAAATCCCTGTCATCTTTGCAGCTTTGGTCGGATCGGTAAAAATGGAAAAAATGATAGTGAAACTGATTGGCAGCAGGGCTCCTGAACCGACTCCCTGAATCGTTCTATAAAAGATGAGTTGATCGATATTCTGTGCCATTCCGCAAAGCGCGGAGCCTAGCAGAAATAATACAATCCCTGTGAGGAAAAATAATTTCCTTCCATAGATGTCACTCAGCTTTCCGAAGACAAGCATCGTGGAGGTGCTTGCCAATATGTAAGCTGTAAATACCCAGCTCATCTGTTCAAATCCGCCAATATCTTTAATGACCTGATTAATGCTGGCCGAGACAATGGTATTATCTAGTGATGCCATGAATATCCCAAGGATCATCGCAGAGATAATCAAAGTTTCTGTGCGTTTTGTCATCAGTATGCCTCCCTAACTAACTACAGCTATTTAATGTATTCTCCATAATCTAAAATATTTCTGCGTTTTTTTAAAAATTTTTCATGGTCTTTGTGCTCCTTCACATTAATCTGACGCCTTATTTATTTTACCTCAAATTCTTCTTAAGAAGGACAAGTATTTTAATAGGCTTTAGTTCCTTAAACTCACTGTTATTTTGAATATTTAATTCTTAAAGAGAAGTGCAGGATTGTGGAAGACCCGATTTCATATTTAGAGCAGGGATGTTTCTGCAACTTTCATGATACGTCGGAATTTTAGCTTTAACCTCAAGTAGTTTCGAGATTCTATATTATGGCAAGGGGGTGGAGGGAAACGGTGAGACTCCGGTGGAAGTGCGGGACAGCTGAGACCCCACAGAGCTTTGCTCGAGGAGGCTCAGCGCCCGCCCTACGGAAAGCGATCCTTTTCCCGGAGCCCCTAACCTCACACTAAAGTCTCGAAACTGGGTCTTGATCTTTCAGCCACGATTTGAAGATTTATTTACCAATCTAAGAAATTATTTTCCTATTATAACCAACGACTCAGATACTTTGTCGTACGTCTGTTGATATAGTATAGTTAGTGTGAGCGGAATTTTTCAGAATAGAGTGTCAAAGACGAGAGGAGTACAACAAATGACTCAACAAACTTATTTGTATCAGCCAAGAATTGCTGATGTCTTACAAAATATTAATAAAGTTATGATTGGTAAGGAAGAAGCGGCCTTACTAAGTGTAGTCGCTTTGCTTGCTAAAGGGCATGTTCTGCTGGAAGATGTTCCGGGAGTAGGAAAAACTATGCTCGTAAAGACTTTAGCCAAATCTCTTAGCTGCGAATTTAAACGTATTCAATTCACGCCAGACTTACTTCCATCCGATGTAACTGGTGTATCGATATATAATCCAAAGGAACTGGAGTTTGAATTTCGTCCAGGCCCCATTTTAGGAAATGTGGTGCTTGCCGATGAGATCAACCGTACTTCTCCCAAGACTCAATCAGCGCTGCTGGAAGGAATGGAGGAGTCCAGCATAACGGTAGATGGGGATAGCGTTCCGCTGAAAGATCCGTTTTTTGTCATGGCGACCCAAAATCCGATCGAGTATGAAGGAACGTACCCACTTCCAGAAGCTCAGCTGGATCGTTTCCTCTTAAAGCTTAAAATGGGCTATCCTTCACCTAAGCAAGAAATGGAGATGCTCGCTAGGACTTCAGGAGGGCACCCGATTAACGCTATCCAATCCGTAATGACTCGGGATGAATTAATTGATATCCAAAAAGAGGTTGAAGAAGTCTACGTAGATACCACAGTACATCGGTATATTGTAGATATCGTGACGGGAACTCGGGATCATAAAGCGGTGTATCTGGGAGTAAGTCCTCGTGGCTCGATAGGTCTAATGAAAGCGGCGAAATCCTACGCTTATATTCATGATCGTGACTATGTAGTCCCTGATGACGTTAAGTATTTAGCTCCGTTCGTGCTTTCCCACCGGATGATTTTAACTTCTGAAGCGAAGTTTGAAGGTTCCACTGAGGAAGAAATCATTCAGGAATTACTGAACTCTACGAACATTCCCGTCCAGAGGAATATTAGTGAATGAGACAATCAGTCCAATTCATTGCTAAGTTAGTCCTGGTTCTCTTGTTATTTACGATCTTGTTTTCTTATGCAATGTTTCAGGGCGGCTTTGTCAGCTGGTTTCTTTTCTATGGTTTTCTTCCATTTCTCGTTTATATGTTTGGATTGCTCGTGTACCCGATTAATAATTGGGAGATTACCAGAGAGCTTTCGAAGCGGGTCGCTACGGCAGGAGAAACGATTGATATTGAAGTGAAACTGACGAGAAATTTCCCTTTTCCATTGTATTACTGTGTAGTTGAGGAATATTTTCCTGATTCTCTGAAGAAGAAAGATACCCATTTTGAGAAATTTAGAAATATGGATGATTCAGCAAATATGGATGAGGCTAGAGAAGTGAAGCAAGTCTCTTTCCCCTGGTTTAAGAAGTCCTGGCGTTATCAATACCGTCTGGAAAAAGTGCCGCGGGGAGAACATCAGCTCCAAGCGCTGAGGATAAAGACGGGAGACTTTTTCGGATTTGTGAAGAAGGAATTCATTTATCCAACAGAAGAGAAGCTGCTCGTTTTTCCTTATAAGCGACAAGTTAAACTGAAGGAACGGGTTTACAGCTTCGAACAGGGAGCAAGCCCATCTTTTAAATTAAATGAAAAGAATACAAATGTTGTAGCTGGCGTCCGTGAATACATGCCAGGAGATAAATTTGCCTGGATCGACTGGAAAACAACAGCGAAGAAAAACGAAATGATGACCAAGGAATTTGAACAGGAAAAAAGTGTCGATATGCTGATTGTTTTAAACGCGGTTTATCATTCATCTATGAATCCTATCAGCTTTGAAGGTGCAGTGGAGTTCAGTGCTTCTCTGCTGGAAGAACTTCATAAGAAATCTTCGCAGCTCGCTTTTATGACCTTGGGTGATGGCAAAGGGTTCTTTCCTTTTCAACAGGATTATAAGCACAAGCAAATGATTCAGCAGCATTTAGCCCAAATTCGTCCTATTGGCAGAATTCCTTTCGCTCAGCAGCTCGATCGTGAAAGATCTCAATTGCCAGCTGGAATGATTACAATGGTGGTGAGTCACTATTTAGATCCGCAAACCCTGCAATCCTTGCAGAAATTAGCGCAAAAAAGTAAGCGCCTGCTATTCTTTTATATTCGTCCTCATAGTCAAATGAACTTTCAGGATCATCAATTAATAAAAAGTCTGAAACAACATGGGGTTATTGTGACCGTACTAAGTGAAGAACAGCTAATTCAAGAAGAGTTTGGGGTGAGTACCTAATGTTCGGAGGTTCTCGGGACCAGCAGTCGTTTTTTTATCAGTCTATTGTGTATGTTTGCGGTTTTTTACTGTTTTGTGAGTGGCTGCGGCCTCTGGAAACCATCACCAATACGAAAGATATCAATGTGTTTTTTATTTACGCTGCTTTCTGTTTTTTTATTTCTTTTCTACAGGTTAATTGGTGGATATCTGGAATTCTCAAACTAGTCGGATTAACCTTCATCATTGATGGTTTATATATAGCTGAACGTATTTTCAGCAGGAACTGGTTTGCAGTCGTCTATGATCAGATCATCTATAATATCCAGGTGATTCAAGCCCAGACGTGGTGGGAAATGACACCGATGTTCAGGAGTCTTCTTTTCCTCATTCTTCTTTGGCTGATGAGTTACTTGCTGTATTACTGGTTTATTGTCGCTCAGCGCTTATTCTTTTTTGTCTTATTTACTTTGATTTACGTTACGGTGGTAGATACATTTACGTTTTATGATGGACATTGGGCAATTATTCGAACCTTTGTTTTGGCGATGGTTGCTCTGGGCTTGTCCAGCTTTTCCTTAGAAATGGACAAAGAGTCGGTGTCTTTTCCAAGAATGAGTAAGGCGCATCTATGGGTCTTGCCGCTCCTTGCGGTGGTCATGTTCTCTACCGTTGCCGCGTATGCTTCCCCGAAGCTGGCACCGCAATGGCCGGACCCAGTTCCGTTTATTAAAAACGCAGCAGGCGGGAGCGGTGATGGCGATGGGAATGGAGGCGTACAGAAAGTTGGATATGGGGAAAACGATTCTCACTTGGGTGGATCGTTTGTTCAAGATGAATCGATCGTTTTCCATGCGCTTGCCGATAAAAAGAGGTATTGGCGGATCGAATCTAAAGATACTTATACCGGCAAAGGCTGGAAGGATACACTGGCGGGTGTTACCAGCAGCACAGCACCCGACAATATTGATTTTCGTACGTTTAAGGGGCAGGTAAAAACAGACGAGCAATCTGCTTATTTATATTTTACAAAAAAAGCAGACTTTAAAAAGCTGGTTTATCCTTATGGAGTGAACTCAGTTTCTGGTCCCCAAGACAACCTGCAGCTGCGTGTGCATAATAACACCGGGGAAATGGATACACTGCTAACGGGAGGAAGACCTGGCCAGCTGAACAGTTACCAGGTAAATTATGATGCTCCTTCCTTCGAGTATGATTTTCTTCGCGGGTCCAGCACAAAAGATCCGCAAGACATTAGAGAGCGGTATCTGCAGCTCCCTCGTAATCTTCCTGACCGCGTGAAGAATCTGGCTGGTCAAATCGTTGCGGATGAAGATAATCGCTACGATAAATCGAAGGCGGTAGAATCTTATTTCTCCGCTAATGGTTTTGAGTACTCGACGAAAAATGTGGCTGTTCCAAAGAAAAACCAGGATTATGTGGATCAGTTTCTGTTTGAAACACAATTAGGTTATTGTGATAACTTCTCGACTTCCATGGTTGTTCTCTTGCGTTCGCAAGGGATTCCGGCTCGCTGGGTAAAGGGATTCACCGGCGGGGAACAGACGGATAAATCAGAGAAAATTAAAGGAGAGACCTATCAAGAATTTGAAGTCACAAGCGGGAATGCTCACTCATGGGTAGAGGTATATTTTCCAGATGCAGGATGGGTCCCGTTTGAACCGACAAAAGGTTTTACCAATAACACCGATTTTTATTCTCAAATAGATCAAGCAGAAAATAATGAAACCCAGCCGGAGCAGGATAATAAGCAGAAACCGGATTCGAATCTCGGGAACCCTGCTCAGATGGAGGATCCGGCTAACAGCGAAGGAACTACGGCAAATGCCGCATCCGACCATAACTTCACTTGGATCTGGGTAAGTCTGATTGCTGCCGCTGCCATCGCTACACTTCTTTATTTCACCCGATACCGCTGGATGTCCGTCTATCTGATCCGGAAATATCGAAGGAATAAAGATAAAGAAACTTATGAGAAAGCCTACCAATATTTACTAAAGATCCTCGCGCATAAAGGCTATAAACGGGCACCCGGCCAGACCTTAAGGGATTATGCAATTCAAGTCGACCGTCACCTGCAGTCTGATGAAATGCGGCGTCTGACCCATAGTTACGAGCGGGTTCTTTACAGAAATGAGGGGCACACAGATCAATGGTCTAAAGTCACTGAATTATGGGAAAATTTAATTAAAAAGACATTGTCTTGATTCCCTGTCAAACCGTTGGTAGAATGGGAGAAAATTAACGCACTACTCCTTCGTATATCCTCGAGAATAAGGTTCGAGAGTTTCTACCGGGGCACCGTAAATGCCCTGACTATGAAGGCAGGGATACAGGACGTGTATAGGTACACATGAATGGATAACTGCCTTCACTGTTTATCAGGAAACAGGAAGCCAGTTATCTATTTTTATTTTTCCTTAATTTTCCATGGAGAGATTAGAAGTACCAGTGTTTTAAAATAAAAGGAGCTGAGCATATGGAACCAGTGGAAGGTATGATTCTTGTACTAGACTTTGGCAGTCAGTACAATCAATTAATTACCCGCCGTATTCGTGAATTTGGGGTTTATAGTGAACTTCATTCTCACAAAATGACAGCAGAGGAAATTAAACAGCTTAACCCAAGCGGTATTATTTTATCAGGTGGTCCGAATAGTGTGTACGGCGAAAATAGTTTTCGCTGTGATGAGGATCTGTTTGAATTGGGAATTCCGGTTCTTGGAATTTGTTACGGAATGCAGCTGATGACTCATCATTTTAATGGGAAAGTAGAAAGAGCTAAGGATCGCGAGTATGGAAAAGCAGCCATCGATACGATTCAGGACTCTGTACTATTCCGTAAAACTCCCGCAAAACAAACGGTTTGGATGAGTCACAGTGACAAAGTCATCGAGCCGCCAGAAGGGTTTCAAATTGATGCCACAAGTCCAAGCTGTCCTGTTGCTGCGATCAGTAACGAGGACAAGACCATGTACGGCGTTCAATTTCACCCGGAAGTGAGACACTCTGAATATGGCAACGATCTGCTGCGAAGCTTTGTCTTTGACGTGTGTGAAGCGACAGATGACTGGACGATGGAGCATGTGGTTGAAATGGAAGTCGAGAAAATCCGTGAACAAGTAGGCGATCGCAAAGTCCTTTGTGCCTTAAGCGGTGGAGTAGATTCTTCCGTCGTGGCAGCACTTATTCATCGTGCGATTGGCGACCAATTAACGTGCATCTTTGTAGATCATGGGCTGCTAAGGAAAAATGAAGCCGATGATGTGATGCGCACGCTCGGGGACGGCTTTAATATGAACATTATTAAAGTCGATGCCAAAGACCGTTTCCTAGGTAAGCTTGAAGGAGTTTCTGATCCTGAACGAAAACGTAAAATTATTGGTAATGAATTTATTTATGTTTTTGATGATGAAGCGGACAAGCTCAAGGATATTGATTTCTTAGCCCAAGGGACCCTTTATACAGATATTATCGAAAGTGGTACAGAAACGGCTCAGACGATTAAATCTCACCATAATGTAGGCGGTCTTCCTGAGAATATGCAATTCGACTTAATCGAGCCATTAAATACACTCTTTAAGGATGAAGTCCGTGCGCTTGGGACTGAACTCGGCGTACCTGAACATATTGTTTGGCGTCAGCCGTTCCCTGGACCAGGTCTAGCTATTCGTGTGCTTGGCGCGATCACCGATGAGAAGCTGGAAATCGTCAGAGAGTCGGATGCGGTTCTGCGTGATGAGATTAAAAAAGCCGGTTTAGATCGTGATATCTGGCAGTATTTCACTGTGCTCCCTGATATTCGTTCTGTAGGAGTAATGGGGGATGAGCGTACCTACGATTACACGATTGGCATTCGTGCCGTCACCTCGATTGACGGAATGACATCTGACTGGGCCAGAATTCCGTGGGATGTATTAGAGAAAGTTTCGAACCGGATTGTGAACGAAGTAGCTCATATCAATCGTGTCGTGTACGATATTACAAGTAAGCCGCCAGCAACGATCGAGTGGGAATAACGAACATTTTACAAAAAATAAACAAAAAACGTTCGTGTTTTGTCTTGACGAATGAAAGAGACGACTGTAACATATAGACATATTAAAAATATTAAATATTCCAGCCAACGTATAATTTTGGGGATAAGGCTCATGAGTTTCTACCAGACCACCGTAAATCGGTCTGACTACGCGGGTGAATCGATTTGTTTTTCTTGTGGGGAAGACCTGATTTACCCGTCTGTCAGAAAGTAGACACTCTTAACTTGTTAAGGGTGTCTTTTTTGTTTGAGTCTCTGCCTTATTCCGAGTTGGCTGTTGGTATAAGAGGGAGGAACGAACAATGAAGAAATTTTTCCGATTTAATGAATTAGGAACAAACTATCGGACTGAAATTATTGCAGGACTTACGACTTTTCTTGCTATGGCATATATTTTGTTTGTCAATCCGTCGACACTCGCGCTAGATGGAATTGACCAGCTTCCCGAAGGAATCACGCGAATGGATAAAGGTGCTGTGTTCACGGCTACAGCAATAGCAGCCGCTGTAGGTACACTGGTAATGGGGCTGGTGGCGAGGTACCCGATCGCTCTGGCACCCGGAATGGGACTTAATGCCTTTTTCGCTTACACGGTTGTGTTAGGATATGGGATTCCATGGCAGACCGCTTTATCAGGGGTATTGGCTTCCGGACTGATCTTCATACTTTTAACGCTTTCAGGATTAAGAGAACGAATTATTAATGCGATCCCTGCGAATCTTAAGTTAGCAGTTGGCGCGGGAATTGGTTTGTTCATTGCTTTTATTGGTTTTCAAAACTCAGGTATTGTGCAAAATAGTGATGCTACACTTGTTCAGCTTGGCGATTTAACTGCTCCATCCACTGTGCTTGCCATTTTTGGAATTATTATATCTGTTATCTTTTTAGCACTAGGTGTAAAGGGTGGGATTTTCTACGGAATGGTGCTTACTTCCATTGCTGGAATCGTTACGGGACTTATTGACGCTCCTAGCGGTTTTGGTGACATTGTTAGCAGTGCTCCAAGTGTTGAACCGACATTTGGTCAGGCATTCACTCACTTTGGTGATATTTTCACGATAAAAATGCTTGTCGTTATTTTAACCTTTCTGTTTGTAGACTTTTTTGATACGGCGGGAACTTTAGTGGCTGTTGCCACGCAGGCAGGGTTTATGAAGGATAATAAACTGCCCCGCGCTGGCCGTGCATTGTTTGCTGACTCTACAGCAACCGTTGTGGGTTCTGTGGTAGGAACATCGACTACTACTTCTTATATTGAGTCTACGGCAGGCGTTGGAGCAGGTGGACGAACGGGATTCGCTTCTGTAGTGACTGCAATCTGCTTTATCTTAGCCTTATTCTTTTCACCGCTGCTTTCTTTAGTAACGGCTGAAGTAACTGCACCGGCACTGATTATCGTTGGAGTGCTGATGGCGTCTACGCTTAAAAATATTGACTGGGACGAGTTTGAAATTGCTGTTCCTGCTTTCTTTACCATTGCAGCGATGCCTTTAACGTACAGTATTGCGACTGGGATTGCGATTGGATTTATCTTCTTCCCTATTACAATGATTTTGAAAGGCAGACGCAAGGAAATTCATCCGATTATGTATTTCTTGTTTGTAATCTTTATTCTATATTTCGTGTTCCTTGCTTAGAAAAACGGACAAGGCATGAGGCAGAATCATTTTATACTTTAGAAAACCCGAACCATGGATGGTCATTGGTTCGGGTTTTCTGTGTTTAGTCTTTCCAACGTGCTCCGATTTTGATCATCCAGCTCCAGCGCCTACTAGCTGCTCGTGACATAAGCAATCCTATTCAGCGCCACGGTATAGTTTTGCTTATGCAAGTCGCAGCATCCCAAGGCGCTTCTGCTTTTGTTTCATCCAGTTGCGAGTCGCAGATCCGCACGGTTCTAAGCAAGCGGCTGCAAGAGGGGGATCTAACCGCTCCTCTCCGCTTTAGGTTATCCAGCTGCAGCGCCCAGCCCCTCGAGGTCATAAGTCAATCGCCTGCGGGGAGGAAGAGCGCTCCCCTCCGCCGCTTGTCTTATGCTTGTCGGGGCTCCCCGGGCGCTTCCGCTTTTGTTCTATTCTTCAAGGTATCGGACGTGTACGGATTTTTCTCGGTTGGGTTCTGAGACGTGGCGGTGGAGTTGGACGATGAGCAGTCCGTGTTTATAGCTGGCGTCAATTTTGTCACTTTTTACGGGGAAGGGGAGGTCAATGGTTCGTTCGAATGAGCCGTTGGCGATTTCATTTTTAAGCAGGCGTCCGCCCCTCTGGTTAATTTCAATTTTTCCTTTAAGAGTCAGGGTAGTGTGGTCAACAAAGACATCGACGTTTTTTGGGTGATCCATTCCTGGCAGGTTGGCGATGCATACAAGTTCATCTTCATATTGATATAAGTTCAATTGCGGGATGGCCGGCTTCATCATTCCTTCAAATTCACCCCAGAAATCGTTCCCGAAGAACCGATCTAAGTTTGATTTCCAATCGCCAAATTGATTCATATGATCATCTCCCTAATTTTGTCAGAAATTGCGTTGAAAATGTATTGTGTCCGTAAGAACGGATGGTATATAGTGTATGCATAATTGAACTTCTAGGTGAATGTCCTGGTTAGGCCAGTGATCAGCCGATTGTTCACAATATATTCTTCATGGGGAGGCTTTCTGCATGTCTGATAATGCCCTATTTATGATGTTGATTATTTTCGGAGTCAACATTGTGTACGTGTCCTTTTTTACTTTGAGAATGATTTTTACTTTAAAAGGCAGGCGTTATATTGCTGCTCTTATTAGTGTGGTTGAAATTATCATTTATATTGTTGGGCTTGGCTTAGTCCTTGATAACCTTGACCAGATCCAGAACTTGATCGCTTACGCGGTGGGATATGGGACCGGCGTAATCGTGGGGATGAAAATTGAAGAAAAACTGGCACTTGGCTATATTACCGTGAACGTCATTTCATCTGATCCAGACATCGAATTTACCCGGCGGCTCCGCGATCAAGGATATGGGGTCACCAGCTGGTACGCGTACGGCATGGAAGGGGACCGGCTGGCGATGCAGATTTTGACTCCGAGGAAGTATGAGTTAAAATTATATGAAACGATCCGATATATTGATCCGAAAGCCTTTATCGTCGCCTATGAACCTAAACAGATTCAAGGGGGTTTCTGGGCTAAACAAGTAAAGAGAGGAAAGATTCAACATGCCCAAGAAGAAGGAAAACAAGAAGCGCTTTGAAGTGGGTGAGAAAGAGTCGATTGATCAGTGCCTGGAACGGATGAAGAAGGAAGGCTACGTTCCTGTCCGGCGTGCAGAAGAACCGATTTTTCGTGAAGTCGAGACTAATGGGGAAAAAACACTTGAACCCATAGGCAGGACAATTGTTTTTCAAGCTGTAAAACAGTAAACACGAACATTCTTTTCTTTTTAAAAAAATAACGTTCGTCATTTGCGTTGACACACCTCCGTTAAACTTGATATGATAAAGTCAGAAATTGCATAAGGATACCTCATATAAGACGGGAATATGGCCCGTTCGTTTCTACCCGGGAACCATTAATTTTCGGACTATGAGGGGAGACTGCGCATCTGACATGATACGTTACAGGACATACGTCTGCCTGTTTATCTCCTCTCACATAGTAGAGGGAGATGAGCAGGCTTTTTTAGTGGGGATTTGTCTCATAGATGATGTACAGTATTAATCGGAAGACTCATTTATTGTGGAAAAGAGGGGTAGAATGGCTGAAGTTGGTGTGATTATGGGAAGCATTTCCGATTGGGAAACGATGAAGCATGCCTGCGAAGTGCTGGATGAACTGGGGATTACTTACGAGAAAGAAATCATATCTGCACATCGGACACCGGAAGATATGCTGGACTATGCAGATACCGCTCGTTCTAAAGGATTAAAGGTGATTATCGCTGGAGCCGGAGGTGCTGCACACTTGCCGGGAATGGTAGCTGCGAAAACCACCCTGCCGGTTATTGGAGTGCCTGTCCAGTCAAAGGCCCTTCAGGGGTTGGATTCTTTATTATCCATCGTTCAAATGCCAGGCGGCGTACCTGTTGCGACCGTAGCGATCGGTTCATCAGGGGCAAAGAATGCTGGCATACTGGCAGCAGAAATGCTAGGTGCCTTTAATGAAGAAATAGCTGGAAGACTTGAAAACTATCGATTGGAAATGAAAGATAAAGTCGAAGGAATGAGGAGCGATTTGAGTGAATCATAAAGTGGTACGACCAGGAGGAACGATCGGAATCTTAGGTGGCGGTCAATTAGGAAGAATGATGGCGGTCGCAGCCAAACATATGGGCTACCGTGTTGCTGTTCTTGATCCGACAGAAGATTGTCCTTGCGCTCAAGTCGCCGATACCCATATTCAAGCAGCTTTTGACGATGTCGAAGCGGCAGAGCAATTGAGTGAAATCAGTGATGTCATTACCTACGAATTTGAAAATGTAGATCTTGAGGTAGCGCGGTTGTTTGAAGAAAACGAGAAGCTTCCTCAAGGTGCCTATTCGCTGGAAGTTACTCAAAATAGAGAAAAAGAGAAACAAGTGGCGGTGGCTGCCGGGCTCAGTGTTCCGGACTATGAAATTATCACTACCGTTGAAGAACTGACAGATGCTCTAGAAAGGATCGGTTATCCCGCGGTTGTGAAAACGATCAGCGGAGGTTATGACGGGAAAGGTCAATGGAAGCTGGATGACGAAGAAAGCTTGAATAAAGCTGACTCCTTCATTAGAAACGGTGGAACTTACATCGTCGAGCAGTGGCTTGCTTTTGATTTAGAAATTTCTCAAGTCTTTACAAGAGGACAAGACGGGAAGATTACTTATTTCCCTGTAGCTGAGAATATTCATAAGAACCATATTCTGCACGAAACAAGAGTACCGGCGACTGTGAACGGGATCATTACTGAAAAAGCGCAGGAAGCTGTGAAAGCAGTGTCCGAATCGATGGATATTGTGGGTACCTTCGCCGTCGAAATGTTTGTCCGTGGGGAAGAGATCTATATTAATGAAATGGCGCCTAGACCGCATAATTCCGGGCATTTTACCATCGAGGCGTGCAATGTTTCTCAGTTTGAGCAGCACATTCGGGCGATTTGCGGACTGCCGCTGATCACGATTCATACTTTTCCAGCCGCTGTTATGGTGAACGTCCTTGGCAAACACAGAAATATACTAATTGATAAACTCGAATACTATCAAGGCCTTCATCTTCATGACTATGGAAAGAAAGAAGTCAGAGCGAATCGCAAAATGGGTCATGTAACAATCATTGGCAGCGATTTAGAAGAAATTGATCAAATAATAGAAGAAGCTCAAATTCACTTATGGTAATTGATTAAGGAGGAAAACAATGATTGAACGTTATACAAGGCCCGAAATGGGAGCTATTTGGACAGAAGAAAACCGATATCAAGCATGGCTCGAAGTAGAAATCTTAGCCTGTGAAGCATGGAGCGAACTCGGCGTCATTCCTAAAGGAGATGTAGAGAAGCTTCGGGAAAAGGCATCCTTCAACATTGAACGGATTCACGAAATTGAAGCAGAAACCCGTCATGACGTCGTTGCCTTTACCCGCGCCGTTTCGGAAACAGTAGGAGAAGAACGTAAATGGGTCCATTATGGTTTAACGTCTACAGATGTAGTAGACACGGCGCTTTCTTATCAGTTAAAGCAAGCCAATACCATTATTCGTAAAGACCTCGTCAGCTTTATTGATATTCTAGCTGATAAAGCACGTGAGCATAAACATACGGTTATGATGGGACGTACTCATGGTGTCCATGCTGAGCCGACCACGTTTGGTTTGAAGCTTGCTCTCTATTATGAAGAAATGAAGCGGAATCTTGAGCGTCTCGATCTAGCTATTCAACACATCGAAGTCGGTAAGCTTTCAGGAGCCGTTGGTACGTACGCCAATATTGATCCCTTCGTAGAAGAGTACGTATGTGAAAAGCTTGGGCTTCAGCCTGCTCCAGTATCTACTCAAACACTGCAGCGGGATCGCCATGCTCATTACGTTTCAACCCTTGCGCTGATCGCAGCATCGATTGAAAAAATCGCCGTCGAAATTCGCGGCCTGCAAAAAACAGAAACTCGCGAAGTAGAAGAATTCTTTGCTAAAGGTCAGAAAGGCTCATCCGCGATGCCTCATAAGCGGAATCCCATTGGTTCTGAGAATATGACTGGAATGGCCCGTGTACTTCGTGGTGAAATGCTTACCGCTTTTGAAAATGTACCGCTCTGGCATGAACGCGATATTTCTCACTCCTCAGCCGAACGCGTCATTCTGCCTGATGCTACGATTGCTGTGAACTATATGCTGAATCGTTTTGGGAATATCGTAAAGAATCTTACTGTCTTTCCAGAACGCATGCAGGAAAATATGGAAAAAACTTACGGACTCATTTTCTCTCAGCGTGTCCTTCTCACTTTAATCGACGAAGGATTTGTTCGTGAAGAAGCGTATGACCTTGTACAGCCTAAGGCTATGGAATCCTGGGAACGTGGAGTTCCTTTCCGTGACTTGATTGAAGCGGATGAACGCATTACTTCTACATTGTCTGCTGAACAAATCAACGCCTGTTTCGATTACAAGCATCACTTGAAGAACGTAGACCGGATATTCGATCGTATCGGCTTATAAAAATTTCCACTCCGGATGGTCCGGTCAGGCTGGATCATCCGTATATTTCCTAGTGAGGTGTTTATAATGAAAGGTTCTCTTCTTTATGAAGGTAAAGCGAAGAAAGTATATCATGTCAACGATCATCCTGATCAATTGATTTTATCTTATAAGAATGATGCTACGGCATTTAACGGGAAAAAGAAGGATCAATTTGAGGGCAAAGGGCGCCTCAACAATCTGATTACCTCGAAAGTCTTTCAGTATTTAAAACAAAATGGTATTTCCTCTCATTTTATTGAAGAACTTAATGATACAGAGCAGCTTGTGGCTAAGACGGATATTGTTCCTCTGGAAGTGGTCGTAAGAAATGTAGCAGCGGGCAGCATTACCAGGCGGCTCGGTATTAAAGAAAAAGAAATCTTCACCCCTCCGCTCCTTGAACTCTTTTATAAAGATGATGACTTAGATGATCCGTTGATTAATGATGCTCATGCCTATCACCTGACAGGAATCTCAGAAGAAGATCTGGACTCGATTAAACAAATGGCGTTGCAAGTCAATGAACAGTTGATCGAACTGTTCAAACAAGTCGAATTACAACTAGTCGATTTTAAACTGGAATTTGGACGCCTGCAAGACGGAACGATCGTCCTTGCTGATGAGATCTCACCTGATACGTGCCGTTTGTGGGATATAACGACTGGAGAAAAGATGGACAAAGATGTGTTTAGAGAAAATATTGGAGATTTGATCTCTGTTTACGAAACGATATTACAACGACTGGAGGAACACACATGCGCAAAGTAAAGATTTACATCACGTTGAAAGAAGGCGTCCTTGACCCTCAGGGAAAAGCAGTTCAAAACTCTCTTCACTCACTGGAGTATAAGAACGTTGGAGAGGTGCGCGTAGGTAAGTATATGGAAGTCATGATGGAAGATACAAAGGATATCGAAACCCAGGTAGATAAAATGTGTGACCAGCTGCTCGCTAACCCTGTAATCGAAAACTATTCCTATACTATTGAGGAGGTCGTTTAAGTGAAATTTGCCGTCGTTGTTTTTCCAGGCTCGAACTGTGATCGAGACATGTATTTTGCGGCAAAGGAAGCTTTAGGGGAAGAAGCGGACCTTGTTTGGTACCAAGAAGCCGATCTTGCTGATTACGATGCCATTCTATTGCCAGGAGGATTCTCGTACGGGGATTACCTTCGTTCAGGAGCCATCGCTTCTACCGCGCCAGTCATTGAACAGATCAGACAGGCAAACAAAGCAGGCAAGCCGATATTAGGCGTTTGCAACGGCTTTCAGGTGTTACTCGAAATGGGACTGCTTCCAGGCGCGATGCTTTCGAATCAACATTTGAAATTCATGTGCCACTACGAAACCTTAGTCGTTGAAAATGCAGAAACGTTATTTACTAATCACTATCAAGTAAAAGAAGAGATCGATATTCCCATAGCCCATGGTGATGGAAATTATTACTGTGATGATGAAACGCTGCAACAATTACGAGACCATAAACAAATTGTCTTCACTTATAAAAATAACCCAAATGGTTCGGTGGGAGACATCGCTGGAATTACGAATCAGCAAGGCAATGTCCTTGGTATGATGCCCCACCCAGAACGCGCGGTCGAACAACTAATTGGAAATGATGACGGGCTCCGCCTGTTTCAGTCTATTTTGACACATTGGAGGAATCACCATGCCATCAACGCTTGAGATCACCCCAGAGCAAATTGAAGACCAGCGTTTATACAGCGAAATGGGATTGAGTGACGAAGAGTTCCAATCCGTGAAAGACATTCTTGGACGTAAACCTAATTATACAGAACTCGGACTTTTCTCGGTCATGTGGTCTGAGCATTGCAGTTACAAAAATTCTAAGCCATTACTGCGGAAGTTTCCGACGGAAGGCGAGCATGTGCTGCAAGGACCAGGAGAAGGAGCCGGGATTATCGATATAGGCGACGATCAAGCAGTTGTCTTTAAAATCGAAAGCCATAACCACCCTTCCGCAGTTGAACCTTACCAAGGAGCGGCAACGGGCGTCGGAGGAATTCTCCGTGACGTATTTTCCATGGGGGCACGGCCGATTGCCTTGTTAAATTCGCTTCGGTTTGGTTCCCTTAAACAGCCTCGCGTGAAATTTTTGTTCGAGGAGGTTGTCCGTGGAATTGCAGGGTACGGGAACTGCGTCGGTGTACCGACTGTTGGCGGCGAAGTCCAATTTGACAATGCTTACAACGGAAATCCGCTAGTAAACGCTATGTGTGTCGGTTTAATCGATCATAAAGATATTCAGAAAGGGATCGCAGCCGGAATTGGCAACACCGTTATGTATGTAGGAGCTAAAACTGGGCGTGACGGCATTCACGGGGCTACATTTGCTTCGGAAGAGCTTTCCGAAGCGTCTGAAGAAAAGCGTCCTTCTGTGCAGGTGGGAGATCCATTTATGGAAAAACTGCTCATTGAGGCGTGCCTGGATGTGATTCATCACGACGCGTTAGTAGGCATTCAAGATATGGGAGCGGCTGGCCTGACTTCATCAGCCAGTGAAATGGCGAGTAAAGCAGGCACGGGTATGTTGATGAATATGGATTTAATTCCTCAGCGGGAAACAAATATGACCGCGTATGAAATGATGCTGTCTGAATCCCAGGAGCGGATGCTGCTTGTTGTTGAAAAAGGCCGTGAAGAAGAAATCGCTCAAGTGTTCCAGAAGTATGATTTGGAGGCCGTGGCTGTTGGGGAAGTAACAGATAATCAGCGCTTTACTCTGCAGCACCATGGCGAAATCGTGGCGGATGTCCCCGTAGATTCGTTGGCCGAAGATGCACCGGTTTACCATCAGCCATCTAAAGTTCCAGCTTATTACGAGGAATTCCAGCAGCAAGATCACTATATTCCAAGAGTAGCAGATTATAAGCAAACCCTTCATGACTTGCTGAAGCAGCCAACGATTGCCAGCAAGGAGTGGGTGTATGATCAATACGATTCTATGGTGCAAACGAATACCGTTGTAACCCCGGGGTCAGATGCAGCGGTACTTCGGGTTCGCGGAACAGATAAGGCACTTGCAATGACGACTGACTGTAACTCTCGTTATATCTATTTGGATCCAGAAGTTGGCGGACAGATTGCGGTTGCGGAAGCTGCGCGCAATATCGTTTGTTCCGGCGGCCGTCCACTAGGAATTACGGATGGACTAAACTTCGGTTCTCCAGAAAATCCGGAAATCTTCTGGCAAATGGAGAAAAGTGTAGAAGGAATGAGTGAAGCCTGTACCACTCTAGGCACGCCAGTTATTAGCGGAAATGTTTCTCTATATAATGAATCCTTTGGCGGAAAAGCCATTTATCCGACTCCGGTAGTCGGCATGGTTGGACTTGTGGAAAAAACAGAGCATATTACGCGCTCAGCAATGAAGCAGGCAGGCGATGTCATTTATTTGATCGGGAAAACGAAGCCGGAATTTGGCGGAAGTGAATTGCAGGGATTGCTTGAAGATCGCCATTTTGGAAAGGCTCCCGCAATTGATCTGCAAGTCGAAGCAAGTCGTCAAAATAAACTGCTTTCAGCCATCCAGCAGGGACTTGTTCAATCAGCCCATGACCTGGCAGAAGGCGGGTTAGGCGTGGCTCTTGCAGAAAGCTTATTTGATCAAGAGCTTGGCTGTGAGGTAACGATTACAGGAGAAGCGACAGCTGCTCTCTTTGCTGAAACCCAGTCAAGATTCCTAGTGTCCGTAAAGCCTGAACAACAAGACCAGTTTGAATCAGTAATAGATGAAGCAGTAGAGATCGGAAAAGTCACGGAAGATGGTGTGTACAAAGTTTTCGCTAATAATCAAGTCGTCGTGGAAGAGCAGACAACTAAGCTTAAGCACACTTGGAAAGGAGCTATTCCATGCTTGGTGAAATCAAAGGTTTAAATGAAGAATGTGGGATATTTGGTGTATGGGGTCATTCGGAAGCTGCACAGCTGACGTATTACGGGCTGCATGCCCTGCAGCACCGTGGTCAGGAAGGTGCCGGAATTGTAACGACAGACGGGGAGCATATGAAACTTGCCAAGGGTCACGGACTTATTAATGAAGTATTCTCTCAGGAACGTTTGGATGGGATGACTGGCCATTCGTCCATTGGTCATGTTCGCTACGCAACTTCAGGAGACGGCAGCTATGAAAACATTCAGCCGCTGATGTTCCGTTCTCAAACAGGAGGTCTAGCCCTTGCTCATAACGGCAATTTGGTCAATGCCCAGGCGCTGAAGAATCAGCTTGAAGGACAAGGCAGCATTCTGCAGACAACTTCTGACACAGAAGTCGTGGCCCATTTAATTAAACGTGCCCCGCATCTGCCGATTGATGAAGCTATTATGGATGCCTTAACCATGGTTAAAGGGGCTTACGCATTCCTCATGATGACAGAAGACCAAATGTTTGTGGCTAATGATCCAAGAGGACTGCGCCCCTTGAGTCTTGGCTATTTAGGAGATTCCTGGGTCGTTTCCTCCGAAACTTGCGCCTTCGATGTCATTGGAGCTACTTACGAACGAGACATCCGCCCGGGTGAACTACTCGTTATCGATAATGATGGAGTGAAATCTAAGCGTTATTCTGCTCCGATTCAACGGACTCTTTGTTCTATGGAATACGTTTACTTTTCCCGTCCTGACAGCAATTTGGATGGTAAAAACGTACACGCTTCTAGAAAACGAATGGGTAAATCATTAGCCAAAGAGGCTCCAGTGGAAGCGGATGTAGTAACCGGTGTTCCTGACTCCAGTATTTCTGCAGCAATCGGCTATGCCGAGCAGGCGGGCCTCCCTTACGAATTAGGGTTAATTAAAAATAGGTATGTCGGACGAACGTTTATTCAGCCTTCCCAAGAACTTCGCGAGCAAGGGGTTAAAATGAAGCTGTCTGCTGTTCGAGGAATTGTTGAAGGCAAGCGTGTGGTGATGGTCGATGATTCCATAGTCCGTGGAACGACAAGCCGGAGGATTGTTCAACTGTTGAAGGAAGCCGGCGCGAAAGAAGTGCATGTTCGAATTGCTTCACCGCCGATTCAGAATCCTTGCTATTATGGAATCGACACCTCGACAAGCGGAGAACTTATTGCAGCCAATAATTCTGTGAAAGAAATAGAAGAACAAATTGGAGCGGACAGTTTAGCTTACCTTACTCCAGAGGGCTTGAATGATGCGATTTATCAAGGGGAAGATGATTTAAACCACGGTGGATGCATGGCTTGTTTCACCGGAAATTATCCTACTGAGATTTATCCGAATACGATCCCGCCCTATGAGAAGGCGTAGAGAAATGAGGGAATGGCAATGAGTGAATCCTACAAACAGGCTGGCGTGAATGTAGAAGCAGGATACGAAGCCGTCAATCGAATGAAAAAACATGTGGAAAGAACGATGCGCCCGGAAGTAATGGGTGGCCTTGGTGCTTTTGCAGGACTCTTTGATATTAGCTCTATGTCCTATCAGAATCCTGTGCTGGTCACCGGAACAGATGGGGTAGGAACGAAGCTGAAGCTGGCTTTTCAATTAGATAAGCATGACACTATCGGTCAGGACGTGGTGGCGATGTGTGTGAATGACATTGCTGCACAGGGAGCCGACCCGTTACTATTTTTAGATTATATTGCCTGTGGAAAAAACGAACCGGCAAAAATTGAGCAAATCGTCAAAGGGATTGCAGATGGCTGTGAACAGGCAGGAGCTGCCTTAATCGGCGGTGAAACGGCAGAAATGCCTGGCATGTATGACCTTGAAGAGTACGATTTAGCTGGATTTGTCGTAGGCATGGCAGATAAAGAAAAGCTGATTACCGGTGAAACGATTAAAGCGGGAGACGCAGTCATTGGTCTTGCATCCTCAGGGGTTCATTCAAATGGCTTCTCCTTAGTGCGCCGCATAGTCGATGAGCATAAGCTGGATCTTCACCACCACTATCCAGAATTAACGAAACCGCTGGGCGAAGAACTTCTAACACCAACGAAAATTTATGTAGAAGCTCTTAAGCAGTTGAAGCAAGCGGTAACGATTAAAGGAATGGCTCATATTACTGGCGGCGGTTTTTATGAAAATATTCCCAGAGCTCTGCCTGAAGGGATGGGCGTCCAGCTGAATCAGAATAGCTGGGAAGTGCCAGCGATCTTTGAATTTCTAAAGAATCACGGCCGCATTCCTGAAGAAGATATGATGGGTACCTTTAACATGGGAATTGGAATGGCTCTTGTCGTTTCAGAGAAGGATGTCCCTGCTGCTCTTGAAGCCCTTAAACAAGCTCAAGAGAACGGAAGGGTTATCGGTTACGTCACTGAGCAGGAAGGAATTCAGTGGTCATGATGAAACTTGCGGTTTTTGCTTCTGGGACAGGCTCGAACTTCGATGCTATCGTTCAAGCCATTGAAGCAGGGGATCTCGATGCCGAAGTTTCCCTGCTAGTGTGCGATCGTATCGAGGCACCTGTGGTAGAAAAAGCACAACGGGCAGATATTGATACCGTGGTCTTTAATGCGAAAGTGTATGAAAATAAGGCTGCTTATGAACAAGCTTTGCTGAAAGACTGTCAGGAAAGAGAAATTGATTACATCATTCTTGCCGGCTATATGAGATTGATTGGGCCGACGCTGCTTAAGCCTTACGAGAATAGAATCATAAATATTCATCCCTCTCTCCTTCCAGCTTTTGCAGGTAAAGATGCCATTGGACAGGCGTTTGACAAGCAAGTGAAGATTACCGGAGTCACGGTTCATTTTGTAGATGACGGCATGGACACGGGACCTATTATCGATCAAGAAGCGATGCGGATCGAAGACAGCGATACGAAAGAGGATGTGCAGAAGAAAATTCAAGCCATCGAACATCAGCTTTACCCGAGAGTTATACAGTCACTACAGGTCAAGGAGGATGCTAAATGAGTACAAAAAAGCGCGCACTGTTAAGCGTTTCAAATAAAGATGGTCTAGCAGGCTTTGCCAAAGAGCTTGTTGAACTGGGGTTTGAACTTGTTTCAACTGGAGGCACTAAGAAGACGATTGAAGAAGCAGGGATTCCTGTTTTATCAATATCTGAGATTACTGAATTCCCGGAAATTATGGACGGACGAGTGAAGACCCTTCACCCCTCGGTCCATGGAGGTCTTCTTGCGAAAAGGAAGAATGAAGATCATATGAAGCAGCTTGAAGAGCTTGATATTCATACGATTGATCTCGTAGCGGTCAACCTTTATCCCTTTAAGGAAACGATTGCTAAGCCTGATGTCACCGAAGCGGATGCTATTGAAAACGTTGATATCGGCGGTCCTACTATGCTTCGTTCCGCTGCGAAAAGTTTTCAGGATGTGGCGGTTGTTGTAGATCCATCTGACTATGATTCCGTTATTTCCGGTCTGAAAGCTGGCGAGCTTTCCTATGAAGCGAGACGGAAGCTGGCGGCGAAAGTATTCCGTCATACCGCTAACTATGATGCAATGATCGCAGAATATTTCTCTACGCTTACCGAAGAGACGTATCCTGAGACCTATTCAGTTACGTATGAAAAGGTTCAATCCCTGCGTTATGGAGAAAATCCTCATCAGACAGCATCCTTCTATCAAAAAGCTAATTATGAGGGGGCATCGCTCGCGAATGCCAAACAGCTGAATGGCAAAGAGCTTTCTTATAATAACATTCAAGACGCTAATGCTGCGCTTGAAGTTGTGCTTGAATTTGATCAGCCGGCTGCAGTAGCCATGAAGCATATGAATCCTTGTGGAGTAGGAACAGGCGAAAAGATCGCTGATGCCTATCAAAAAGCTTATGAAGGCGATCCTATGTCGATCTTTGGCGGGATTGTAGCATTAAATCGTGAAGTGGACGAAGAAACGGCCGTCAAATTAAAAGAGATTTTCCTTGAAATCATTATCGCTCCATCCTTCAGCCAGGAAGCACTGGATATTCTCACGAAAAAGAAAAACTTACGACTGCTTGAAGTAACGATGAAAAAACCTGAAGCTCAAACTCATAAGCTGACGAGTGTGCAAGGCGGACTGCTCGTTCAGGATACGGACCAAGGATCTCTTTCGGATGTAGAGCTTGAGGTAGCAACCGATCGTGAACCTACGGAACAGGAGCTTGAGGACTTAGCCTTAGGATGGAAAGTCGTAAAGCATGTGAAGTCCAATGCAATTGTGGTAGCGAAATCTGACCATACACTCGGAGTGGGTGCCGGTCAAATGAACCGTGTAGGAGCAGCTAAGATTGCCCTTGAGCAGGCCGGAGAAAAAGCAAAAGGAGCTATTCTTGCCTCCGATGCTTTCTTCCCTATGCCAGACACCGTAGAGACTGCCGCTCAAGCAGGCATCTCTGCTATTATCCAGCCAGGTGGATCTAAGCGTGATCAGGATTCCATTGATGCCTGCAATGAACATGGCATTGCGATGGTATTTACGAAAATGCGCCACTTTAAGCACTAATAAGGAGGGGAATCTATATGAAACTGATGGTCATTGGCCGAGGAGGCAGAGAGCATAGCCTGATTCAAACCCTTGCCAAAAGCAGTCAGGCGGAAAAAATTTATGCCGTACCTGGCAATGCAGGCATGGAAGAGGAAGCAGTGCGCGTCCCGATTGAAGAAACAGATCATGAGCAATTGGTCGCTTTTGCAAAAGAAAACGATATTGATCTTACTATTATTGGTCCAGAAAATCCGCTGCTTGATGGATTGTCAGACGCGTTTCAATCAGCAGGATTAAAGGTATTCGGACCATCCAAAAAGGCTGCGTTAATTGAAGGCAGTAAGCACTTTGCGAAACAGATCATGCAGAAATATCAGATCCCCACGGCTGATTATGCAGCCTTCACAGATGCGGAGAAAGCTAAACAATACATTCAGGAGAAAGGTGCTCCGATTGTAGTGAAAGCTGACGGCCTCGCTGCAGGCAAGGGCGTTGTTGTGGCAGAAACAGCAGAACAAGCGATGGAAGCTGCTGAAGATATGCTTATTAATGGACAATTCGGCAGCGCAAGTAAAGAAATTGTGGTCGAAGAATTTCTTGAAGGCGAAGAGTTCTCCTTGATGGCCTTTGTAAATGGTTCCGCTGTTTATCCAATGGTTTCTGCGAAAGACCATAAGCGGGCTTTCGAAGGCGACAAAGGACCGAATACAGGAGGGATGGGGGCATTTGCTCCCGTACCGGATTTACCGGAAGGTTCTTACCAAACAGCTGTAGAATCGATATTACAGCCTACTGCCGATGCGATGGTAAAAGAAGGACGCCCATTTACTGGCATCCTTTATGCTGGCTTGATTCAAACGGACCTTGGACCCAAAGTCATTGAGTTTAATGCTCGATTTGGAGATCCGGAAACTCAAGTGGTCCTGCCGCTTCTTTCTAATGATCTTGTGCAAGTTTTTCTTGATGTATTAGATGGAAAAAATCCTGAGCTGACCTGGGAAAAAGGCTTTTGTGCGGGAGTGGTTGTGGCTTCGAATGGATATCCAGGGGGATATGAGAAAGGACGCCCGCTTCCGGTATGGAAAAAGCAGACACAAGTGTTTACCGTCCATGCAGGAACCGAAAAGAAAGAAGATTCCTATATTTCCAGCGGTGGACGCGTATTACTTTCCGGTGCCAAAGCTGCTGAGCTTTCCCAAGCTTTAGATGACGTTTATGATCACCTGCAAGTATTTGACAGCAACAAAGATTTTTTCTACCGCAGAGATATTGGACTTTCTGCAATTTCTTCCCGCTCTCGTCAGTCATAAGCAGAGGACGATTTGGCCCCTTAGAGAAAGAGACTGGTATTTGAAACACTAATTTAGAACACTCAGGGAAGATCTGAGTCTTATCTTGAATGACCGCTCCGGACATACACTCCGCTTTTCGCGGGCGGCTGGTTTGCCTCCTCGTGCTTTCGCACTGCGGGGTCAAACCTATGCCTTCCTCCCGCAGAAGTCTTCGTGTATGCCCTGCGCTGCGAGGGTAAATATGGTTACCTCCTCCTTTGTTCATCTGTGGAGAGAGAGCTAAAAACAGAAACGTCTAAATCTTTACTACGTAGGACATAAAAATCCGAACGAAGATGGAATTATGTTGCAAACATTTCATCATCGTTCGGATTTAATAATGCCTGGAATACTTTTGCCACGCAGTTTTCATTGACATTCGGTACTTTGATTTCTCGTAAATGTCTGCACCGGATCACCATTTAAACAATTAGCAGGAAGACTAAAATTGTTCTTCTTCACTCTGCTTCAATTCCTGATAAGCCGCTGTTAACGGACAGTATCGGACGATGCCCTCCGCAACCTTCATAGAGGCAGCGACTACCATGAACGGGTGAAAAGAATGTCCTTGATTCTTTTCGGCACGCATCTTTAAGAAAGTAAGCATACTAAGTCCGCAGGTAATCCTCAGCATAGCATTTACAATTCCAATGTTAGGTTTCATTTCTATATCCTCCTTTCCCTGTGTTACGATAGAAAATAATGAATTAAAGGGAGGCAGCCCCAGTGAATGAACAACGCTTCCGTTGGCGTAATCGTCAACTGCGTGAACATACCTCTGTCATGGATGGTAAGTTAGCGCCAACTAAGTTAATTAAACAAACGACTTATTTAAACGTTTATTTAAAACAATGGCTTACCGGTCATATTTGGATTTATGAAGACCGGATCATTTATACAGGTAAGGAGCTTCCCGATAATCTTGAAGGCACAGAAGTTATTGATGGAAAGGATAGTTATGTGGTACCTGGGTACATTGAGCCCCACGCCCATCCATTTCAGTTATATAATCCCCTCAGCTTAGCTGAATATGCAGCTAAGACCGGAACCACATCCTTGATCAACGACAATCTTATGTGGCTTTTTTTAACAAAAAAAGGGAAAGCGTTTTCTTTACTGGAGGAATTTATGAATGTTCCCGCTTCTATGTATTGGTGGTCGCGTTTTGACGCGCAATCGGTGCTTAGAGAAGATGATAAGCGTTTCTTCGATGAGCAGGTACTTCCATGGATTGAGCATGATGCGGTAATTCAAGGCGGAGAACTCACGGCTTGGCCAGATGTGTTATACGGCGGCGATGAACAAATGCTGCACTGGATGCAGGAAACGAAGCGCTCCCGAAAACCTTTAGAAGGACATTTGCCCGGAGCCTCGGAGAAAACCCTCGTGAAGATGAAGCTGTTAGGTATAGACTCCGAACACGAATCGATGAACGCAGAGGAAGTGATCCGGCGGCTGTCTCTTGGTTATCAAACCGGTCTGCGTTATTCATCTATACGTCCGGATCTTCCGGAAATTTTGCAAGGATTACGTGAATTAAATCATACCCAATTTGATCATATGATGTTCACCACAGATGGCTCTACGCCTGGCTTTTATCGTGAAGGACTGATCAACCCTTGCATTAAGCTTGCTCTTGAAGCAGGTGTTCCCGACATTGATGCTTATATGATGGCTTCTTATCAGTCAGCCCGCCACTTTGGGGTAGAGGATCGTGTCGGGAGTATTGCCCCTGGCCGCGTTGCCCATATAAACTTGTTGTCCAGTCCCGATAACCCGGACCCGCATTCCGTGCTCGCTAAAGGGAAATGGCTGAAAAAAGACGGGGAAATTCTCGATCAGCCCACAACAATTGAATGGGAAGAAAATGGCATTACAGCATTAAAGCTGGATTTTGATATTTCGGATGAGGATTTGCAGTTTTCCATGCCCATCGGAATGGAAATGGTTAATGATGTCATTATGAAGCCCTACGCGATTGATATTGAGGCCTCAGTAGAAAGGCTTCCTGATGAGTTAAACGAAGCTTTTCTTACTCTGATGGATCGTGAAGGAGAATGGAAAGTCAATACCTTGTTGAAGGGATTCACGAACTCTTTAGGAGCACTGGTAAGTTCTTACTCGAATACAGGAGATTTGATTTTGCTAGGCAAATCACGAACTGATATTAAACAGGCTTTTGACCGTATGAAAAAGCTCGGCGGTGGAATTGTTCTGGTGAATAAAGGGGAAATTATCTTTGAACTTCCTCTGCCCTTAGGCGGTGTGATGTCGGACTTGCCTATGGAAGAGCTAATGGATGAGGAAGAGAAGCTGAAGAATCATTTGAAATCCTTTGGTTTTTCTTTTACAGACCCCGTTTATACCTTGCTGTTCTTGTCTTCCATGCATCTTCCGTTTATAAGAATCACTCCGCTTGGACTTATGAACGTGAAGAAGAAAGAAGTACTTTATCCTTCTATTATGAGGTAAACTAGTAGAAAGACTACAGGGATAAAGGGAAGTGTCAAGATGAAGAAACCTTTAAGTATGGTTGCCATCTTTCTGCTTATCATTTGTCTGGCAGCCTGCCAAAGTAAGGGAAATGAGAGTTCAAGATCCGCTGATTCACACGAGTCTTCCAGGATCAGCAAAGAAGTAAAAGAACAGCCTGAGAAAAAGGAAGAGCAGGAGACGAATGTCTATCCTCTTACCGGGGAGCTGGCAAATGGAGGAATAGACAATCAGGTCATTGGAGTGATGGTAAACAATCATTCGCTGGCACGTCCTCAAACAGGTTTAAGTAAGGCGGATGTCGTTTATGAAGTGCTTGCGGAAGGACAAATTACACGTTTTCTAGCTTTGTTTCAGAGTGAGATTCCTGATAAGATTGGACCCGTGCGAAGTGCTAGACCTTATTACTTAGAATTGGCGCAGGGATTTAACGCGCTTTACATTTACCACGGAGCATCTGTGGCCATTAACCAAACGGTCGCAAACAGTGGAACTGATTTCCTGAATGGTTCGATGTACGATAATAATGGCTGGCTGTTCCAGCGTTCCACAGACCGATCTGCGCCCCATAATTCTTATTTACTAACCAGCGGGATAAACCAGGCGCTGGAAGCAAAAGGATACGACAATCAATCGACAATTCCACCGCTGCCTTTTGCGGATGATGATCAATTAAACAAAGGTCAGCCGGTGACCGATGTAACGATTACGTACTCTGAACAGCCCGAAGAGATCGTGTCATTCACTTATGACACTGAAATCAAGCAATTTCTTCGTTCCAGTGACGGAGAACCTACAGTGGAAAAGGAAACGAATCAGCGTATTGCTGTCGATAATATTTTTGTTGTCGAAACGAGCCATCAGGTTGTGGATGGTAAAGGCAGGCGTTCTATAGATTTAACATCCGGCGGAAAAGGGTACTTATTCTATAAGGGTGAAATGCTGCAAGTAAACTGGAAAAACGTGAACGGGAGGATTCTGCCTTATCTAGATGGAGAGCCGCTGCCGTTCGCTAGAGGAAAAACTTGGGTCAACATTGTACCAACCAATACCAAAGTTGCAGCCCAGTAGTTAAGGGGGGGAACGATAAATGCAAATTGATAAGCTGCGTGGCAAGACACTAGATCAATTATTTGAAGCTATCTTATCTCTTAAAAATGTGGAAGAGTGTTATGAATTTTTTGATGATCTTGCTACGATGAATGAAGTTCAATCTCTTGCTCAACGTCTTGAAGTTGCTCGAATGCTAAGAGAAGGTTTCACGTATCATAAGATTGAAACAGAAACCGGTGCTTCAACCGCGACAATTTCAAGAGTTAAACGCTGCCTGAATTATGGAAATGATGCTTATACCCAGGCGCTGGACCGTGTCGAAGAAAAGAAAACCAAATAATAGAAATAGAAAAAAAGAGACGGAGAAACTTTTAAACCCGAACTGTTTATTTACAATGGTTCGGGTTTTCTGTGTTTAGCTGCTGTAAAATGAAGCGAAAACTATTAGAAAATCCTCTACTTGATTTACGCCCACGCAACTGATCAGCGAATTGTAGCTTCGACCGATTTTGAGCGAATTCCTCTTCTCTAATTTTCTTATCAATTTTTGTTAACCATTCATCCTCCAAGTCAATCTTTGCTATAATAAATGAATGAACTATGGGTTTTGGAGGACGAAATTGTGTACAACATGAAAGAATGGGATCACGTCTTTAAGTTAGATCCAAATAAAGAAATTACTGACGAAAACTTAGAACTCGTATGCGAATCAGGCACCGATGCTGTCATAGTTGGCGGCACAGATGGGGTCACCTTAGACGGAGTCCTTCATTTACTCGCAAGAATTCGCAGATACGAAGTTCCCTGCATATTGGAAATATCGAATCTTGAAGCGATAACACCTGGATTTGATTTTTATTTTGTTCCTATGATCATGAACAGCGAAGAGAAACAATGGATGATGGACCTTCAGCACCAGGCCGTTAAAGAATACGGAGACATCATGGACTGGGAAGAGATGCTTGCTGAAGGATATTGCGTATTAAATCCTGAGGCCAAAGTGTTTACACATACGCAGTGCAGGCTGCCTGACTCGGAAGACACAATTGCGTATGCTAGAATGGCGGAGCATATGTTTCATCTGCCCATTTTTTATTTAGAATACAGCGGTACATACGGAGATCCTGAACTCGTTCAGGAAGTGGCCCGTGAACTAAATCAAACGACATTATTTTACGGTGGCGGAATCCGTACCAAACAAGAAGCGGAAGAAATGAAATCTTTCGCAGATGTCATTGTTGTAGGAAATATTATATATGACAATTTGAAGGCTGCCCTTCAGACAGTGAAAGCGGCCAAACAATAAATTTTTCACTAAGGATGGTGTCCACATGACGCAGACAACACGCGCTTTATTGAAAGGCTTAAATGAGCAACAAGGAAATGCGGTGACCCATACCGAGGGGCCGCTCTTAATTATGGCAGGAGCAGGCAGTGGGAAGACTCGGGTATTAACCCACCGGATTGCGTATCTATTAAACGAAAAGGACGTTTCACCGCGAAATATCCTTGCCATAACATTTACGAATAAAGCAGCACGGGAAATGAAGGAGCGAGTGGAGTCTCTAGTAGGTGCCGATGGCGAGAAGATTTGGATGTCGACTTTCCACTCTTTATGCGTGCGGATCCTTCGGCGTGATATTGATCGCATCGGCTATGATCGTAATTTCTCGATCTTAGATTCCAGCGATCAGCTGTCGGTGATTAAACAAGTATTAAAGCAAATAAATCTGGATCCGAAGAAATGGGACCCACGGGCGATGCTTGGCGCGATCAGCAACGCTAAGAATGAGCTGATAACGGCAGAAGATTATGCCAATCAGGCTGGGAACATGCATGAAGAACAAATTGCTGAAATTTACAAAAGTTATCAAAAGAGATTAAGAAAAAATCAATCCCTGGATTTTGATGATCTAATTATGCAGACGCTGTCCTTGTTTGACCGGATGCCTGAGGTTCTTGAATATTATCAGCGCCGTTTTCAATATATTCATGTAGACGAGTATCAAGATACAAACCATGCACAGTATCAGCTCGTCAAACATTTAGCCAGTCGTTATAAGAATTTATGTGTGGTAGGCGATTCCGATCAATCGATTTACGCCTGGCGCGGTGCCGATATTGAGAACATTCTTTCGTTTGAAAAGGACTACCCTAATGCGCGGACCATTCTGCTGGAGCAGAATTACCGTTCTACAGAGTTGATCTTAAATGCCGCCAATCATGTGATTGACCATAATTCAGGAAGAAAACCTAAACGATTATGGACCGATCATTCCGGTGGAGAGAAAATCCATTACCAAGAGGCAAGCACGGAGAGGGAAGAAGCTTTGTTTGTTACGGATAAAATTGAAGAATTAATTCGTCAGGGCAAATTCAAATACAAGGATGTAGCGATTCTTTACCGTACGAATGCTCAGTCCCGTACGATTGAGGAAACCTTTGTAAAAGCCGCGGTCCCTTACCAGATGATAGGCGGCACGAAATTCTACGATCGTAAAGAAATTAAAGACATGCTTGCTTATCTTCGTTTGATCGCCAATCCAAACGATGATTTGAGTTTTCAACGCGTCGTCAATGAACCGAAGCGCGGGGTGGGGAAGACTAGCATGGACAAGATGGCAGCTTATGCCGCTGATCATGATATTTCCCTGTATGAAACGGCAGCGGAAGTTGATTTTGTCGGAGTCAGCGCCAAAGCGGCGAAATCTATCATGCAATTTCGCACCATGATTAAGAACTGGACTCAGCAGCAGGAATTTCTTTCGGCTACGGACATGGTTCAGGAAGTCATCACTAAAACGGGTTATGAAGAGATGCTTTTGAATGAAAAGAGTATTGAAGCTCAAAGTCGTCTTGAAAATATCGAGGAGTTTAAGTCTGTAACAAAAAACTTTGAGGAAAATAGTGAAGATAAAACACTGATTGCTTTTTTAACGGATCTTGCCTTAATTGCGGATATTGATTCTATGAATGACGATCCTAATAGTGATGATGCTGTCACGATGATGACCCTGCATTCAGCGAAAGGGCTTGAGTTTCCTGTCGTCTTTTTAGTAGGAATGGAGGAAAATGTTTTCCCGCACAGCCGGTCACTTATGGATGAGAATGAAATGGAAGAAGAACGGCGTTTAGCCTATGTAGGTATAACTCGGGCGGAACGTCAGTTATTCATTTCGCACGCCAAAATGCGTACGTTATTTGGCCGGACTAATATGAATCCGGTCAGCCGGTTTATCAGTGAAATTCCGGAAGACTTGATTGAAGGAAAAGAAGAGAAAGAGTCGCTTCCATTCTTTAATCAAACAAGAGGGACGGCCCCTGTTCATCCGTCTCAGCAGAAACCGCAGAAACGCACAGCTAAGAAAATGGAGAAAAAACCTTCGAGTGGCGGAGAAAAACTCGGCTGGAATCCTGGTGATAAAGCTGCCCATAAGAAATGGGGCGAAGGTACAGTGGTCAATGTCCGGGGTGAAGGAGACGCTATGGAACTGGATATTGCTTTTCCAGCTCCTACAGGAATAAAGCGTCTGCTTGCACGTTATGCTCCAATTACGAAAGCTTAAGGGAAGTGTGATTAGATGAACGAACAAGAAGCAAAGGAAAAAATCCAGTCACTTAGAGATGAAATAAATCAATACAATTATGAATACCACACGCTGGATGACCCGAGTGTACCTGATAACGAGTACGATAAAAAAATAAGAGAACTAATTGAGCTGGAAGAGGAATTTCCTGCTCTCGTAACCCCTGATTCTCCTTCTCAGCGGGTAGGGGGAGCTCCTTTAGATGCCTTTGTTAAAGTTCAACACAACGTTCCGATGCTAAGTCTTGGAAATGCTTTTGATGAACAAGAACTTCGGGATTTTGATCGTCGGGCACGTGAAGGCACGCAGGAAGAAGTTACGTATGTCTGTGAGTTGAAAATTGACGGCTTAGCTGTTTCTTTAACTTATGAAGACGGCGTATTTGTCCGCGGAGCTACACGGGGAAATGGAACAATCGGCGAAGACATTACAAAGAATCTGCGTACGATCCGCAGTATACCTCTGCGTTTACATCAACCAGAAACAATAGAAGTACGCGGCGAAGCTTTTATGCCGAAGAAATCTTTTATCGCCCTCAATGAAGAGCGTGAATCAAAAGAGGAAGAGCCGTTTGCCAATCCAAGAAATGCAGCGGCAGGAAGCCTGCGTCAATTGGACCCTAAAATTGCTGCTAAACGGAATTTAGATATTTTTCTTTATGGGATTGGCATGTGGGAGAATGAACCAGCACAATCTCATAGTGAGCGCTTGGAACAAATGAAGGAAATGGGATTGAAGACCAACCCAGAATGGAAGAAGTGCGAGACTATTGAGGAAGTTATTGAATTTGTTGACAGCTGGGTCGATAAGCGTCCGGCTCTAGATTATGAAATTGACGGAATTGTAATTAAAGTGGACCGGCTCGATCAGCAGGAAGCGCTTGGTTTTACAGCCAGAAGTCCGCGCTGGGCAACTGCTTATAAATTTCCTGCTGAGGAAGCCGTGACCAAGATGCTGGATATTGAACTCAGCGTCGGCCGTACTGGAGTCGTCACTCCGACCGCTATTCTTACCCCCGTGAAGGTGGCGGGGACGACTGTTCAACGGGCTTCCTTGCACAATGAAGATTTGATTCGCGAGAAAGATATCCGGATTGGTGACCCTGTGGTCATTAAAAAAGCAGGAGATATCATTCCTGAAGTGGTGCGCGTGTTAACCGATCAGCGTAGTGGAGAAGAAGAACCTTTTTACATGCCTGAGTATTGTCCGGAATGTGAAAGCAAACTCGTTCGGCTGGAAGAAGAAGTAGCTCTGCGCTGTATTAACCCAAATTGTCCGGCGCAGCTTAGGGAAGGGCTCATTCACTTCGTCTCTCGAAATGCGATGGATATTGAAGGACTGGGGGAGAAAGTCATTGCTCAACTGTTTAAAGAAGAGCTGATTCACAATATTGCCGATCTTTATAAACTTGAGCGAGATGAGCTGTTAAACCTCGAACGGATGGGAAACAAATCGGTTGAAAATTTACTCGCCGCTATTGAAGAATCGAAACAGAATTCGCTGGAGCGGCTGCTATTCGGCTTTGGAGTACGGTACGTAGGCACAAAAGCTGCCCAAACTCTTGCCCAGGAATTTGAAACGATGGATAAGCTCGTTGAAGCTAACGCAGAGACGCTGGAAAGCATCCCAGAAATCGGAGAGAAAATGGCCGACTCTATTTCGCGTTATTTTGATAAACCTCAGGTGAAAGAACTGATCGAAGAGCTGAAGCAGCTGGGGCTGAATATGGATTACAAAGGTCCGAAGAAGAGAGAACAACCTTCCGATTCCTTATTTGCGGATAAAACCATCGTTCTAACAGGAAAAATGGAAAATTACACAAGGTCGGAAGCGAAGAAAATTGTTCAGGAACTTGGTGGAAATGTCACGGGAAGTGTAAGTAAAAATACCGACCTGTTAATTGCTGGAGAAGACGCAGGATCGAAGTATACTAAAGCAAGTGAATTGGGGATTGAAATCTGGGATGAAGACCAGTTTACCAAAGCTTTAACGTAATGGAGAGTGGAAACCATGAGGAAGATACACGCACTGTTGTTATGTTCTTTGCTGATTCTAAGCGCGTGTACACCAGTGTTTGACAACAAACAGAAAGTTGTCAAAGAAACGAAAGATGAGAGCAGTAATCAATCGGCAATTCTTCCGAGCTACAGTGCTGCAGATGATAATTACAAAATGATTTTGTCTAAAGATACCCCTACTACATCTGCGGCTAGAGGATTAACGACTAACCAAATGGGAAATCGGCTGGATATATCTGAGTTTGAAAGCGGTCTGCGCCGGCATTCTCAAGAATATTTCAGCCCGGATAAGTATTATTTTCAGCCTGGTCAATATTTAGACTACGATACATTAATTGAATGGCTGTCCAGACATGAACCAGATGACCCTAAAACAGAAGATAAAGACGAAAGTAACGAGGGGTTAAATCCTGAACTAAATATGAAGAACCCTACAGAGCAAGATTATCGTAAACATCCTAAATATATTTCTAATATTGTTGAACAGGATTATTTAGTGAAAAAAGATAACGTGGTCAAGATCAATGGAATTACGATCGGAATTTCCTTGCGTTCTGAGTACCACTTTTCTGTTGATGGGAAGGAATACACGGAAAAGCATTCAAGAAGTGAGCTTATAAGTAAAGGCAAGAAGTACGCTGGAGAAATCTTAAAGCGTCTTCGTAAGCAAAAAGAACTGGAAGATGTGCCAATTGTTTTTGCAATCTATCAAGAAGAAACAGCCAGTTCGAAAGTACCTGGGAACTTTCTTTCCAAGTCTTATGTTAAAGGCTCTGATATGACAGTGAAAGATTGGGAGCCGATAAAAGAAAATTATGTGCTATTCCCTTCAGATGAAGCAGAGGAAAATCATTTCGATGATTCTCAGCTTTTCTCTGAATTTAGAAACGAAGTCTCGGATTACTTCCCGAATTTCGTTGGAATGATCGCGAACGGCTTTTATGTAGATGATGAACTGCATCAGGTTAAGATTAATATCCCGATTCAGTTTAACTCAAATTCTGAAGTTGTTGGCTTTACTCAATATGTTTACAGCTTAGTTAATGAGATGTTTGAAGATCATTATGATGTAGAAGTGAATATTTACAGTATGGACCAGCAGGAAAGCTTGATCGTTAAGAAAGCAGGGGAGTCAGACGCCTACGTGCATATTTACGAATAAGGATGCAGAGATAAAGATAGCAAATAATTTCACAGATCAGAAAACCCGAACCGCACATTGGTTCGGGTTTTTCTTGTTTAAAGAGTAATGAAGAAGCTGTTTCCAAACTCCTGCTTCAACCTCCACATAGTTCGTTGTATTTTTTGTTAGCAATTGTAAAATCGAAACATACAGAAGGATTTAAATCTATATAAAAGTAAATTGAAAAATAATGCGTTAAAAATGATGGATATTCTCTATTTTAAGGATATACCGTACTCATTTAGGATAAATGGATTGAACAACTTCTCATTGTACGATAGAATGAACATTGGAAACGCTTAATGTGCTAATTTTCCTACAATTACACAGCGTCTAAACCCACATACATTCAAGGAGGCGGATTAAATGGTAGTCCCATACAAACATGAACCATTTACCGATTTTAGCATCGAAGAAAATCGCAATGCCCTGGAATCAGCGATTAAGCAAGTGGAAGCTGAACTGGGTAAAGAGTATCCCCTTATTATTGGCGGAGAAAGAATTATGACGGATGACAAGATCAAAGTTGTCAATCCTGCAAATAAGAAGGAAGTTATTGGTTACGTAGCTAAAGCAAATCAAGACTTGGCAGAGAAAGCTCACAAAATTGCCGACGAAACTTTTGACTGGTGGCGTAAAACGAAAGCACAGTTTCGCGCAGATATTCTGTTCCGTGCAGCAGCAATTATCCGCCGCCGCAAGCACGAGTTTACGGCTCATCTTGTAAAAGAAGGCGGAAAGCCATGGAAAGAGGCAGATGCGGATACAGCTGAAGCGATCGATTTCATGGAGTACTATGGCCGTCAAATGCTGACGATAGATAAAGGGGTAGAGGTGAACTCCCGCCCAATCGAAAATAATCGTTTTCATTATATTCCTTTAGGAGTCGGCGTTGTCATTTCTCCTTGGAACTTCCTGTTTGCGATTATGGCAGGTACTACTACAGCAGCAATGGTTTCTGGAAATACCGTACTACTGAAGCCTGCAAGTTCGACTCCAATCATTGCTTACAAAATGATGGAAGTACTCGAAGATGCTGGTCTTCCAGCTGGGGTCATTAACTATATACCGGGAAGCGGGAAAGAAGTGGGCGACTATCTAGTCGATCATCCCCGCACGCGCTTTATCAGCTTTACAGGTTCTCGTGAAGTCGGTACCCGTATTTTCGAACGGGCGGCAAAGGTCCATCCTGGCCAGCAATGGCTGAAACGTACCATTATTGAAATGGGCGGGAAGGACACAATTGTAGTTGATAAGGATGCTGATTTGGAATTAGCTGCCGATGCGATTACTTATTCTGCCTTTGGTTTCTCAGGTCAGAAATGCTCAGCTTGTTCAAGAGTAGTGGCGCACGAAGCGATTTATGATGATTTGCTTAACCGCGTAACGGCTAAGACTAAAGAAGAAGTGTCTCATGGGGATCCTTCCGATAATGCTTCCTACATGGGACCAGTCATTGATCAAGGGGCTTATGATAAAATTATGAGCTACATTGAAATTGGCAAGCAGGAAGGAAAGCTGATGGCTGGCGGAAAAGGCGACGCGAGTAAAGGCTGGTTTGTTGAGCCTACGGTTATTGCTGATCTTGCTCCTGACGCGCGAGTTATGAAGGAGGAAATCTTCGGACCGGTGGTAGGCTTTACGAAAGCTTCATCCTTTGATGAAGCGATCGAAATCGCTAATAACACAGAATACGGCTTGACAGGTGCGGTCCTTACAAAGAATCGCGCTCATATTGAACAGGCTCGTGAAGATTTCCATGTCGGGAATCTATACTTCAATCGCGGATGTACGGCTGCCATTGTAGGCTACCATCCATTTGGCGGATTCAATATGTCTGGAACTGACTCCAAAGCAGGCGGACCAGACTATCTTCTTCAGCACATGCAGGGAAAAACTACATCTGAAATGCTTTAATAATAATTACTAAGAAACCCGCACCATTCATTTATAAAATGGTGCGGGTTTTTTGTATTGCTGCATCCTCGTCCTTCACTCAATATAACGATTTCGATCGCCTCTTAATTTCAGCCAGTTGGATTTCATGCTCGCATAGCTGCCCACTGCTGCATATCCATAGAACCAGCCCATAAAGATTCCTGCCGCTAGATCTCCTCGGTGACTATAGCCGACTGATAATGTCAGTCCCAATATAAGCGCAATGCTGGGTACAGCAAATTTAGGGATTTTGAGAAAAATTTTTATGATTTCAGTAAGTGAAATAATGATCGGAATAGCAATTACCGCATCCCATATATTTGTTTGAATCGCTGGCAGATCCATCGGTTCATCACCTCATTCTTTGTATTACCGTTAGTTTAACTCGAATACTTTTACTTATTCGGTTTCACCGCAGTCGAGAAAGGGTAGCAGAGAATAGGGAAATATGTCGATAGAGCTCTGGAATGCTTTTCGTCAATCTGGAAACAATAAACTCATGGATTCATCAATATTTGTAAAATCTTAATTTTTATTTATAAGATTTGATGAATAGATATTGTTTATTTGTCGGTTATTTGATTATATATGTAATAATTTCGAATAATTATTCAATCGAGCAGATATGACAAAAATTTTGCAATGTTCTTACAACTGTATTATGATATAGTGGTACCTGTGTTTGGCTTTTTTCACTTCTGTGACTATTGAACCACTATTCAGAAAAATGGGAAAATTGCATAGGAGTGTATATTTTAAGGATTGGAGGTGGGACCATGTTTGAACTAGCAACTTCTGCCGTTTATTCTATTAAAGGCGTAACTTGGTTCTGGTTGTTTGTTCCAATGCCATTACTATTAATTTTATCTATCATTACACTATTTACTGAAAGGAGCGAATAAGTAAACATGAGTATTCCTACGTTAATAACCTTTATCGTTTATTTAATTGGTATGTTACTAATTGGTTTTGCAGCATACCGCTTAACAAGCAATTTATCTGATTATGTATTAGGTGGCCGTCGTTTAGGTCCAGGAGTTGCCGCACTTAGTGCCGGAGCATCTGACATGAGTGGCTGGCTGTTACTAGGTCTTCCTGGTGCCGTCTATGCTTCAGGACTTTCGTCTGCATGGATAGGTGTTGGCCTTGCTATTGGTGCTTACTTAAACTGGCAATTTGTTGCACGCCGTCTGCGTATTTATACAGAAGTGGCTAGTGACTCCATTACAATTCCAGACTATTTAGAGAATCGTTTCCACGATAAATCTCATATCTTACGTGTTATCTCTGCATTTGTAATCTTACTATTCTTCACCTTCTACACCTCTTCCGGTATGGTTGCCGGTGCGAAGCTATTTGAAGCTTCATTTGGGTTAAGCTATGAATCAGCTCTATGGGTTGGTGCAATTGTAACAATATCTTATACTTTCCTAGGCGGTTTCTTAGCCGTAAGCTGGACAGACTTTGTTCAAGGTATTCTAATGTTCTTAGCATTAATTACCGTACCAATTGTAGCCATCAATGATCTTGGAGGCTGGAGTGCAGCAACCGATGCTGTAGGCCGAATTGATCCTACCCACCTAAACATGGTACAAGGTGTAGGCGCACTAGCTATTATTTCATCTCTAGCATGGGGTCTTGGTTACTTTGGACAGCCTCATATTCTAGTCCGTTTTATGGCACTGCGTTCCCCTAAAGACGTGAAGAAAGCCCGCTTCATTGGTATGGGCTGGATGGTTCTAGGGTTATATGGAGCAATCTTCACTGGACTGTTAGGTCTTGCTTATATCAATACTCAGGATCTTGGACCGCTTGGTGACTTTGGAGTAGACATTGTGAATCAGAACGGTGTACAGATGCTTGCCGACTCTGAGAAGATCTTTATTACTTTCTCACAACTATTGTTTAATCCAGTCATTTCCGGTATCCTGCTTGCAGCCATCTTGTCTGCAATCATGAGTACGATTGACTCTCAGCTTCTTGTATCTTCTTCTGCACTTGCGGAAGACTTTTACAAAGCGATTTTCCGTAAGAATGCATCAGAACGTGAACTTGTATGGGTTGGACGTATTGCAGTAGCAGGTATCGCTCTTATCGCGATCTTGCTTGCAGGTAATCCAGATAGTTCAGTGCTTAATCTTGTATCTTATGCTTGGGCAGGATTTGGTGCTGCTTTTGGACCTCTTATCATCTTGTCGCTATTCTGGAAAGGCATTACCCGGAACGGTGCGCTTGCCGGTATGATTGTCGGAGCCATCACTGTAGTAGTTTGGGCCGACTTCCTAAACGGTGGAATTTTCGATCTTTACGAGCTTGTACCAGGTTTCATACTAAGTACAATTGTTACAGTTCTAGTTAGTATGGGTGGTACTCCTCCGAAAGAAGTACTTCGCGAATTCGAAGCTGCTGATAACTACAAAATGAAATAAGAAATACGAAAAGAACTCTCAGCCTGGCTGGGAGTTCTTTTTTTATAAAGATCTGATTGCTGTATCCTTAAAGGAACATTTAATCGGGCGTTAGTTTGAAATCAAGTGTTCATGAAAAGGGCAGAATTGTGTAAGATTCGATTTCGAGGTTAAAGCCCTGCGGGTGCCGACTCGCTTTATGTTTTTGATATTTCCGTACTCACTTATAACCGGAACGGAAATCTTCAAAATGTCTCTAAACTGAGTCTTCCAGATATGGGAGCTTTTATACAGTATAGTGACTACCACTTGATGTTACCTTCTGGATCTCACCATAAAGATTTCAAGCGACAAAGCTTGACGGAGAGGTGCTTTCTGTCAAGGACAGCACCCCCATAAATATGTTAAGATAGATAAGGTGTAAAGCTGGACGTTGAATATTGTTTCGTATTTTTGGTATGATCATATATTATGTGAGTTCGAATGGAGGTAGAAGGTATGTCAAGAATAAGCAAAGAAGAAGTGAAGCACGTCGCCCATCTGGCACGATTAGCTATTACAGAAGATGAAGCCGACAAGTTTACGAAGCAGCTTGACGATATTATTACTTATGCAGAGCAGTTAAATGAATTGGACACGGAAGGTGTGGAACCAACCACCCACGTCCTTGATCTTAAGAATGTTCTGCGTAAAGATGAGCCGAAGAAATGGATTAAAAAAGAAGACGCACTTAAAAACGCACCGGATCAAAAGGATGGACAATTCAAAGTGCCATCCGTACTGGAATAGGGAGGTTCAATCATGTCTTTATTTGACTATACGTTACGTGAGCTTCAAGAGAAGCTACATAATAAAGAGATTTCTGTCACTGAATTAGTCGATGAATCTTATAAGCGAATTGGTGAAGTTGATGATCAAGTGAAGGCTTTTCTTACTCTGAATGAAGAAGCAGCCCGTGTGCAGGCAGCTGAACTAGATGAAAAGCGTGGAGAAAAAGGAGCCCATTTATTTGGTCTTCCAATTGGAGTAAAAGACAATATCGTAACCAAAGGTCTGCGTACGACGGCAGGCAGTCAGTTTCTCAATAATTTTGAGGATCCGCTCTATGATGCAACCGTAGTTAATAAGCTCAACGAAGCTAAATCCGTGACCATCGGTAAGTTAAACATGGATGAGTTTGCTATGGGTTCTTCCAACGAGAACTCAAGCTATTACGCAGCTCGTAACCCTTGGAATACCGATTATGTTCCAGGAGGCTCAAGCGGCGGATCAGCTGCGGCTGTAGCGGCTGGGGAAGTTCCTTTCTCATTAGGCTCTGATACAGGCGGGTCGATTCGTCAGCCAGCAGCCTATTGCGGCGTAGTGGGCTTGAAGCCTACTTATGGCCGTGTTTCCCGTTTTGGATTAATTGCGTTCGCTTCTTCCCTTGACCAGATTGGACCTGTAACAAGGACTGTAGAAGATAATGCTTTCCTATTAGAAACCATTGCTGGCCACGATCCAATGGATTCTACATCAGCAAACGTTGAGGTACCGAAGTATACGGAATCTCTGACAGGTGATGTAAAAGGCATGAAGATTGCCGTACCGAAAGAGTATTTGAGTGAAGGCGTAGCTCCTGAAATTAAAGAAGCGGTCTACGCAGCACTTAAACAATATGAAGACTTAGGAGCAGAATGGGAAGAAGTTTCTCTGCCTCATTCGAAGTATGCTCTATCCACTTATTACTTGCTTTCTTCATCTGAAGCGTCAGCTAACCTGGCTCGTTTTGATGGTGTCCGCTATGGCAGAAGAACAGAAAATGCTGAAACGATGCTTGATATGTTTAAGCGCTCCCGTTCTGAAGGATTCGGCGAAGAAGTGAAGCGCCGTATTATGCTGGGAACCTTTGCCCTTAGTTCCGGCTATTACGATGCTTATTATAAGAAAGCACAGCAAGTTCGTACCCTTATTAAAAATGACTTTGAAAAAGTGTTTGAAGACTACGATGTCATTATGGGGCCAACCACTCCAAATACGGCTTTCAAAGTTGGCGAAAAAGTGGACGATCCTTTAACGATGTATGCGAATGATATCTTAACCATTCCAGTGAACCTTGCAGGTGTGCCAGGGATATCTATTCCATGCGGATTCTCTGATCAAGGACTGCCGATCGGTCTGCAGATCATCGGTAAACACTTTGATGAAGGTACCATTTATCGGGCCGCTCACGCTTATGAACAAGCAACTGATTTTCATAAACAACGCCCGTCCCTTGGAGGTGCGAAGTCATGAATTTTGAAACCATTATTGGACTTGAAGTCCACGTTGAATTAAAAACAGATTCCAAGATCTTTAGTCCATCGCCGAATATGTTCGGGGATGAACCTAATACGAATGTGAATCCGATAGATTTAGGTTATCCAGGTGTGCTTCCGGTATTAAATGAGGAAGCCGTTAACTATGCGATGAAAGCTGCGATGGCCCTTAACTGTGACATTGCCACGGATACTAAATTTGACCGGAAAAACTACTTCTACCCGGATAACCCGAAAGCTTACCAAATTTCTCAGTTTGATAAGCCGATCGGTGAAAACGGTCATATCGAAATTGAAGTAGACGGAGTGAAGAAGAAAATCGGGATCACTCGTCTTCATATCGAAGAAGATGCTGGTAAGCTTACCCACAGTGACGATGGATACTCTCTAGTTGACTTTAACCGCCAGGGAACACCTCTCATTGAAATCGTGTCTGAGCCTGATATTCGTTCACCTAAAGAAGCCTACGCATATTTAGAGGCATTAAAGAACATTATTCAATATACCGGTGTTTCTGACTGTAAGATGGAAGAAGGGTCCCTTCGCTGTGATGCGAACCTTTCCCTTCGTCCGATTGGTCAGGATGAGTTTGGTGTGAAAACTGAAATCAAGAACTTAAACAGTTTCTCTTTTGTTCAAAAAGGACTTGAGTTTGAAGAAATTCGTCAGGAAAAAGTGCTGCTTACAGGCGGAGAAATTCTTCAGGAAACCCGCCGTTATGATGAGCAGACAAAGGAAACACTTCTTATGCGTGTGAAAGAAGGTTCGGATGATTATCGTTACTTCCCAGAGCCGGACTTAGTTCCTCTGCACATTGACGAAGCGTGGAAAGACCGCATTTTTAAAGAGATTCCAGAGTTGCCGGACGCCCGTAAGAAGCGCTACATCGAAGAGCTTGAATTGCCTGCTTACGATGCGATGGTGCTCACCAATAATAAAGAGCTATCCGACTTCTTTGAAGAAACGATAGCGAATGACGGAGATATTAAACAAGCGTCCAACTGGCTGATGGGCGAAGTCTCTGCTTATATGAATAAGAATCAGAAGGAATTAAGTGATCTAGCATTAACGCCGCAGTCTCTCGCTAAAATGACACAGTTGCTTGAGAACGGAACGATTTCCTCGAAAATCGCGAAGAAAGTATTTAGTGAACTTGTCGAAAAAGGCGGCGATCCTGAGAAAATTGTGAAGGATAAAGGACTTGTGCAAATTTCTGATGAAGGCCAGCTGACAGAAATCATTACCAAAATTCTAGATGCAAACCCTCAATCCATTGAAGATTATAAGAACGGGAAAGATCGTGCGCTTGGATTCTTAGTCGGTCAGGTGATGAAAGAAACTAAAGGACAAGCAAACCCGCCAATGGTAAACAAGATTATTCTGCAGGAAATGGACAAGCGTTAATAAAGAGAAAAGAGAGCACTTTTTTCCTACGTGTGAACTTATGGAAAGCACGCACTAGCTATGCGTGCTTTTGTGTGGGTTCATTATGAAGCTCATATAATAATTATATGTTTTCAAATTTAGGAAAAAGCGCTATGATATATCTTGGAGCATGCCTGGATGAGGGGGTCAAACCATGAAACGTGCCCGTATAATCTATAACCCGACCTCAGGAAGAGAAGTTATTCGCAAAGTTCTGCCTGATATTCTTCAACGACTTGAACAAGCTGGCTATGAAGCATCCGCCCATGCGACAACGTGTGCTGGCGATGCGACTGAAGCTGCGAAAACAGCCGTTGAACGTAAATACGACGTGATCATCGCTGCTGGCGGTGACGGAACAATCAATGAAGTTCTTAACGGAGTTGCAGAACAAGAATTCAGACCTAAATTAGGAATTATTCCAGTCGGGACAACCAATGATTTCGCGCGCGCCCTGTCCGTACCGCGAAATATCCATAAGGCCGTAGATATTATTTTAGAGGACTTTTCCACACCTCTGGATATTGGCCGCGTCAACGATCAATATTTTATGAATATTTCAGGGGGAGGTAAGATTACTGAACTCTCCTATGAAGTACCAAGCAAACTGAAAACCATGCTTGGTCAGCTAGCTTATTATTTAAAAGGGATGGAAATGCTGCCATCCATCCGTCCAACTTCTGTAGAAATAGAGTATGACGGAAAGCTGTATGAAGGCGACATTATGCTCTTTCTCGTGTCCAACACGAACTCTGTCGGCGGTCTTGAGAAGTTAGCCCCGGCGGCACGAATGGACGACGGATTATTTGATCTCATGATCATCGAGAAAATGAACATCGCAGAATTCGTTCGTCTTGCCACCCTGGCAATCCAGGGGAATCATCTTAATCATCCGAAGTTTATTCACAAGACCGCGAGTTTGATCAAAGTGAAAACTGAAGAGAAGATGCAACTAAACATCGACGGTGAATTTGGCGGCATGCTGCCTGGTGAATTTGTAAATTTATACAGACATATTGATTTCTTTGTACCTCGCGAGAAATTTGAGAAGCAGAGCGATGAAAATGAATAAGGAAAAAGGCTGCCGTTGATCATGAACGGCAGCTTTTTTGTGATTGTATGTCAGAGTTACGGGGTTTCGTCGATATAGAGCTTGTTTTCGTTGATATATTTCTGTTATCGATGATATATCTTATTTTGCGATGAAATAGTTGTTTTTAATGCTGATATATTCTCATTTTCGTTGATAACTGCAATTTATAGCTTATGCTATCAACGCTCGAACAAGAGGCTTACGCTTTTCACCCTCTTTTATGGTAAAATCATTACACAAGCTTTAGCAAAGGACGGATTTATATGGCGAAACCTAAGCCACCAGTAGAGAAAAATCAAACCATTGAACTGACATTTGAAGATCTTACTCATGAAGGAAATGGCGTAGGGAAAATAGAGGGATATCCTTTATTTGTTCCTTATGGCCTGCCAGGCGAGAAAGCTCAAGTGAAAGTGATCAAAGTAAAGAAAAACTTCGGTTTCGGCAAACTGCTTGAGATCACCGAAGCGAGCGAAGACCGGGTAGAAGCGCCTTGTGACGTTTATCTTCAATGCGGAGGCTGTCAGCTTCAGCATATGAGCTATGATAGACAGCTCGCGATGAAGCAGAAACAAGTGAAGGACGTTATGAAGAAAATCGGTCATCTGGAACACGTCCCCGTTCACGAAACTATCGGCATGGACGATCCATGGAGATATCGTAATAAAATCCAAATTCCTGTCGGTCAAAAAGAAGATGGCGAGCTCATGACCGGTTTTTACCAAAAACGCAGCCATAACATCATAGATATGGATACGTGTCTGATCCAGGATGAAATGAATGACCGTATGGTAGAGACTGTCCGCCGTATTGCTACTCGCCTCGGTATTTCCGCCTATGATGAAGACACTCACCGGGGAACCCTGCGTCACATTATGGTACGGACCGGACAAACGACGAAGGATATTATGGTCGTCCTCGTCACCAGAACGCAAAATCTTCCCGAAAAAGACAAGCTGATTGACGAGATCAAGGACGCATTTCCAAATGTGAAATCGGTCATCCAAAATATCAACAGCGGAAGGACAAATGTGATTCTCGGCAAAGAAACCCATGTCTTGTGGGGAGACGAGTACATTTATGACATGATCGGGGACGTTAAATTTATGATTTCCCCTAAGTCTTTCTATCAAGTCAATCCTACCCAGACGCAAAAGCTATATGATCAGGCTCTCCAGTATGCCGATATCCGCGGCGGAGAAACCGTCATTGACGCTTACTGCGGAATCGGAACTATCTCGCTGTTTCTTGCGCAGAAAGCTGAAAAAGTCTACGGCGTGGAAGTCGTTCCCGACGCTGTTACGGACGCGAAGAAAAACGCCCGCCTGAACCACATGGATAACGCCGAATTTTACGTAGGCCAGGCAGAAGAACTGATGCCGTGGTGGAGAAATCAGGGACTGCGACCGGATGTAATTGTCGTCGATCCACCGCGTAAAGGCTGCGACGAAGCGCTTCTTAAGGCCATGATTGATATGGAGCCGGAACGAATTGTCTATGTTTCCTGTAATCCATCGACGCTTGCTCGTGATTTGAGAATATTAGAAGATGGGGGTTATCAAACGAAGGAAGTTCAGCCTGTTGATATGTTCCCTCAGACGAGCCACGTGGAGTGCGTCTCGCAACTCATTAGAAGAAAAGGCAACTAACCCTCTGGGTGTTGCCTTTTTTTATTGAAGTTGCAACGGATTAACAAAGCTATACTGAATATTAACACTGCCATCCTGATTGCAGGTTATTTTCTCAACAAGCGAGTGGAGGATTTTTGGAGTAAGCTCTTTCAATGTTAGAACGTCCTTTAACTTATTATTGATATGGACGGCGTAGTTTTCGTTTTCACATTCCAGCATCTTTTCCTCTAATATCGCTTGTTTGATTTGTATTTCCTTTATCTTTTCATCCGTTAAATGTCTGTATTCCTTTAGTTCTTCTTTAGAAATTACATTTTCAGTATACAAATTCACGTATTCGAGCTTCTTGTTCTTTAGCTCTGCCAGTTCATTTTGGGAGAGGATGACCTCTTTTTGAATAAGTTGTTTTTTCGTGTTTAGCTTGCTTATTAACGTATTCATAAAACTCTCGTCTTTTAATGTCTCAAAGAGCAATTTCAAATCCTCTAAAATAACTTGAGTTAACTCCTTTTCACGAATAGCCACTTTATTGAGGCAAAATGAACTGCCGTGTTTTATGTTTCCTCCGCAGCGGTATCCTTTTTGATTGGCTTTAAACCACATTCCCTTTTTACAGTTATCACAGTAAAGGGTATTCGTGAAAATATGCTTCTTAGGAGCAGTAGAAGCCTTTGTACGTGTTTTCATCATTGCTTGGACAGCATTAAAAGTTTCTTTCGGGATAATTGGTTCATGGGCAGCTTCGATCACGATCTGGTTTTCTGAATTTACTTCACGTCTTTTTATAGAAGTGACAGAGATAGTTTCAGATCGGTTTTGTACAAGGTCGCCGCAGTAATGACGGTTTTTTAGTATGATCTTTATAGCTGAAGCATGCCATAAGCTAGAAGCGTTGGCTTTATTAGCGATCTGTGAAGGTGTCGGAACTCTCTCAGCTGTTAAAGTTTTAGCTATAGTATCCATCCCTGTACCACTTAAATATTCTTCAAATATTCGTCTGACGGTACTAGGTGTATGATCTGATTTGACTTTAAGGATACCGTTCTCTGATTTATAACCATATGGAGGAGTCGAGCCAACAAAAAGTCCACGTTGAGCTTTTACACGCTTTGCCTGTTTGTTCCGTCGGCTGCTATTAGCTGACTCATTTTCGTAAAGCCAGGCGAATAACCCGAAGTTTTGCACATTATCTTCTACAGTATTAATGGAGTTGTCCAAGCAGACAATTTCTATGTTGTAAAGCTGGCAGGTATTTCGCAGTTCATAGGATAGCTGTCCATTTCTGGCTAAACGGGACAGTTCTTTCGCTAAAATCACATCATACATTCCAGCTTTACCATCCTCAATCAAAGCTTTTAACCCAGGACGATTTCCTTTAGTGCCAGATTGTTTATCGGTATAGATTTTGACGATCTCCCAATTGTTTTGAACTGCATAGTTTCTGAAAATGTCAATTTGGTTGTCAATCGATGTCCTTTGTGAATCTAATTCTGTTGAAACACGAGCATATATTGCACATCTCATGCACAATCACCACCTAGAGTAATGTTTTCATGAGATGCTGGTGAGTTTACACAACTATTATTAACCATTTTTTCTAATTCTATAGTGACGAGTTGATGGATTATTTTTTTTACATCAACCGCTTTTTCAGGGGCAGCATAAATGCGATTTACTTTCATTTGGTTCCTCTCCTAGTTGTTTATCTGTGTAGTGTATAAGTTTCGGTTTTTTATCCTATACTGGAAGTATGTTTCTGTTATACGTCCGTATTGGTATACCAATATAGGTAGATTACCGAACAATTTGTAAATTAAAGCCCTTATAACAAAGGGCTTGAGTAGTTAGCTGAAGGTGTTTATATCAATGCTGGAAAACTATTCGGTAATGCATCTAATCACTTATCTATCGTTTTCGGTACTTTGACCATTATTAATGGCATCAATGCTCTCAAACGGATTCTTCCGGAAGACGATTTGAGGTGCTTTATCAGGCAACACGAGAACTAATTCTACAAAATAAAGAATGATAAGTCGTTTTTCTGATTCATTCAATTGTTGTTCAAGCACCTGGCTAAATCGGGTGAAGAAAACACCAGAATGAACTGCTTCTTGAATTTCAGCAAGAGCCTTTAAGCTATTTTCTAAACTTTCTAGATCAGACTTTTTGTCCTTTAAGATGGAGTGGATTACTGCTTGGAACTCTTCGTCCTCGTGTTCTTTAGCAATACAACCCTTTGATTTTAATTTGTCAATATTTTTTTCAAGGTTAGCGATTGTTTCTTTCGTGATACGCTTCATATCTTTAAGGAATGTTACAGTATAGGTTTTATTTGCTTCACTTGAAGCCAGAGATTGAACATGAGTTAAAATACTTGGTAAAAGTGTAGCGTGGGCGGTGTGGATATCTAGTTTGTAGGCACATGTTTTACAGACATAGTACTGATAACAATATTTTTTTCCGTTTCTATTTGTTGAAGCGTTTTGAGTTTTTAAATGTTCATTACATCCACTACAAATAATTTTTTTTAAAAAGAGAAAAGGTGTGTCCAGCCTGCCAAATTGATTTTGGAGCTTTAGATTATTTTTATTTAAATGAATAAGGAAATGGTCTATAAGTGGCTCATGAGAACCAGAGTGTTCAAACTTTCTTTTCTTTCTATGCTTTTTGATGTTCCAGGTAAGTGTACCTGTATAAACAGAGTTCTTGAGAATAGTTTCAATTGTACTGGCTCCCCATACACCACCATTGGGGGAAGGGATGGCAGCTTCATTTAATATGATAGCTATTTTCCCCATAGAAGTACCCCAACTTTGGAGATAGTAAATGAAAGATACAATTTCTGCTTGCTCATTAGGGATTAGTTTCCCATCAACTTGCTTGTATCCATACGGAACCTTTGCACCTGGTCTTATTCTTTCTTTATTTTCTAAGGTTGCAGTTAAGCTTGCTAATGCACGTTCTGACTTTATCTCCGATTCTTGGCGAAAGACAAGGAGAGCAGTTTTAGTTTGTGGGTTATCTGGGTTGAAGGGCTCTTCGGAGTTTGTGGTGTATACCTCAAGTTGAGGAAGTTCTTTTTGAAGTGGGCGGTAAAAATCCTTTACAAACGTATATCCTGTACGATCCATACGAGACTCTTCAAAAAAGATAACGCGTGGTATTTCTGATTCAATCATTGTGGCCTTAAGCCTCATAAGCTCTTTTCGTTGATCTGCTCGTTTGGAATATGCGCTCGTGACATCTTCGATATATATAAATTCATCTGGAACAGTTAATTTTTTTCGATTAGCAAATTCTTTGATATGAGCTTTTTGGATTTCAATGCTGTTATTTTCTTGTTGCTTATAAGAGGAGCGTCTTATATACCCGAATGCTAAATCCAAGCTGACTCGTCTCCTTCATAGATTAATTCGGTTTGCATATTCTGCAAATAGTCAAAGGCGAAGACTTCTATATCTAAACCCTGTTCATAAATAATCAGCTGCTTAATAATAAGTGAGTAAAGTAGTGGTAAGCTGACTCTTGACCTATTATTCAGATACTTCTCGACTATTTGTGCTATATCTTTGTTATTTTCAAGTAACATCTCTTTTTGACTGAGGTTATTGACAAGTTGCTGTTTTTCTTCCTTCAAATGGTTGGCCTTCTTATATCTGGGATCCATTTTCCAATCCTCTGAGTACTGGTTACTGCCTAATAAAAACTCTTCCATGAATTCTTTGATCTGTAACTCAATGATTGAAATCTCTGATTCTGTTTGTCTTTTTATATTCTTGAAAGACTCCAACGAGTGACTGCACAGCTTTTTGTAATCCAGCTTGTTAGCAACTTCTTGGAAAACCTGCTCAACTATCTTCTGTAACTCAATAATCGGAATCTTAACTTTAACTTTTCTATGTGCTTTATTAGAACATATGAAAAACCCATAAACGCTGGTATTTTCCTGTCGATAATTTAATGTCTTTTTACAATAACCGCAGGTAGGGGAGAAGAGTTTTACCAGCACGTTAATTTGCTCCATTGTATTTACATAGGCTTTGAATAATTCATCTTTAGCTTTCTGTAACTGATCGAAAGTTTCCAGGCTAAGGTAAGGATCTACATGTCGCAACTTGTTTATTCCTTTCACAAGGTCATGTCCAGCATAAAATGGATTCCTTGCCATGTTAATTAAACTCATTTCTGACTTACACTTAAGATCCTTTTGAAAAGTTTTAATTAAGGAATGTAATTCATCGATAGTATTAATCTCTGTTAGTGCTGAAAAAAATTGTTCGATTACTTCCTTTTTGTCCGAATCCTTACTGTACTTTTTTGTTTCCTTATCATTTCTGTATCCCAGTAATTGAGGCGGATACCTTCGTCTAGTTTCTCCGCTTCTCCGAGCGATGTTTTTTCCCTCAATATCACTGAACAGACTCAACAATCCCTCCATAAATATGTTATCGCTTGCTGGAAGATGGCCGTTGCCTACTGAGGTGAAAACAATTTTCACCTCGTGCTTTAACACTAAATCTGTAAATTCCATTCCATCATAGAAATCACGAAATAAGCGTGTGCGGTCAAAAGCATATATGGTATCAACTTTATCTTCTTTGATTAGAGAAATTATTTTCTGCATTTCAGGTCTATCATTGATAGACTTTTTATTTGCAGAAACTGCATTTTCATTAATGATCATAACCTCATCTGGATTAAGGCTTTCTCGATAAGAAAGATCTGCAGCTTCTTGTGTTGCTATATCTTGTCCTTTAGTACTGACACGTCTAAAGAATACATGGAGTTTTTCGAATTCCATCTTATTTCACCTCATTTTTTATTTTCGGCATTGTTTCATGGAGTAGCTTGGCATGTAAATGGTACGGCAGTTGTAACTGTTCAATGATTAATCTTGCAGTTAAGTGCTGAACCCATACGGTAGTTGTGTTGTTGTGTTCTGATACAGAACGAAGTTGAACACGTCTTCTCAATAGTCTCACCTCCATCTATCATCATTGACCGATGGAGGTGTTATTTATACAGTTAGTCCTTTTTGGATAGTTCCTCTTCAAATAAATCAAAGCTTAATTGCACGGAACCTTCTTTTTGTCCTTTCTTAATTAAAACTCGAATAGTTCCTTGTTTCTGGCCTGGGAACATAGCGTTACCTTTTTTTTGGGACATGTTGGCTCTTCCTTTGTGCTTGGTATTCTATAAAACTAGTAAATAAAAATTGAGACAGTGTCCCTTTCTGTATAGGTTTTTGCAGTTGTTGCGTAAATTGAGATAAAGAATTACTCATTATGTTTGTTTCCTCCAAGTATGATTTGTTCGGTAGTTCATCCACCGGCAAAAGAAACATAACCATTACGAGAAAAAAGTCAAGGGGAAATATATTAATCATTTACTTTAAGTAATATGGTATAATTTAACTGTTATTTTATAAAAATGGGGGAATATCATGATAAGTTATGTAGCTGTAAAAGAACTTTTTGGTTATAATACATATTCGTTTGATTTAAGTAATTTAATAGAAAACTTAACTATCATACATGGACCGAATGGTACGGGGAAGACAACGGTGTTCAAAATGTTAGAAGCACTAAGTAAAAAGGAATTGAACATTTTTTTTAACACTCCTTTTAAAGAGTTTTACGTAGAGGGAAATAAATTTAGCCTAAAAATAAAACAAATTTCAAGTGAGGAAATAGTCTTAATCAATTGTCTTACCCAGGAGGAAGCTGAGTTCGAATACTTTGATATAGGGATTAACTGGAAAGAAGATTTTGATGAAGGAAACAGGTATTTGCACGAAGTGGGCGCAATCAGACTGGGACCAAGAAGATATGAATTTGAAGGAAAACGGTATCACTATAATGAGCTATGCGAAATGTTAATTGAAGATAGTATTGACAAAGATTCCATACCAGATTTCATAAACGACATCCTTGATAATTTATCAGTTAAATATATTGGTTCTGAACGATTGACAGAAGGTGAAAATAGACGTGTGGTTGAAAATACTAATATTTTGAAGAATATTATAAAAAAAGCTGAGACAAAATATGCTTTCCGTTCTAAAGACTTAGACGGAGTATTTCCTCAAAGAATTATTGAACAAAGTAAAGATAAGAATACACACATAGATCCTGAAAAAATATTAGAAAAACTAAACAACTTGATTAGTAAAAGAGCTGAACTGACTAAAAGGGGAATTTTATCTGAACAGGCTTCAACAGATATATTGCTTGAGGAAAAAATACAAAGTTCTGAATTCTATGATAACCTTGTCCTAAAACAAATATTGTCTGTTCATATTGACCATAACGAGAAAAAAATGGAAGTATTTGATAATCTGATACTAAAAATAAAAACCTTCGAAGAAATGGTGACAAATTTTCTTGAACATAAAAAAATTGAAATTAATAGAAATGAGGGTTATAGCATAAAATGGGAAAATGACGTTCGAAATGAGGATATCCCTCTAGAAAAACTATCATCAGGCGAACAACATTTCTTAGTTTTATTTTTCGAACTCATCTTTAAAACTGAAGAAAACCAAATTATTCTTATCGATGAGCCTGAGATTTCTCTGCATATATCTTGGCAACTTGATTTGGTTGATAACTTACTGAAAATTGTTGAAATGAATAAGAATCAATTTCTACTTGCTACCCATTCCCCTTCTATTCTAAGAAACCATAAAGAACTATCAATTCCTGTTGGTTATGAAGGGGAGGGAGATGAAGAGTGAGTAAGATCAAAAGAACTGACCAATTTGATATTGATGATCATAGAGCAGAATTAGAAATGCTATTGCCAAGGAAGATAAAAGTGCTAATTCTTGAAGGTTCTACGGATAGGCTGCTCTTAAAGTTACTGATTAACGAGGCCAAACTTTTAGGTAAAAAGAATGTGAAAGTGTTTAGTATGGGAAGTTTAGGTAGTAGAAATTGTAAGGGCGATATCATTACCTTGTTTAATACGACTGAAGATATACAAAATAATGAGTTAGTTTTAGGACTTGTAGATAAAGATTTAGACGAGCCTTTAGAAACTAATTTCCATAACCTCTTGGAAACAGAATATAATGACTTAGATTGCTATCTAATACATTTTTCTAGCTTTTTTCATTTTGCAGTTGAATTACTAGATAATCTTTCATTAAGGAGAAAATTAGGTTTTTTCCCTTCTGGAGAATTAGATAGATTTAGAGATTACTTAGTAGAATCATTAATCCCTTTAAGTCAAGCTCGTATTATGAACAATAAATTTAGGATCCCTTTTAACAAAATTTTACCTAAATCACCTAGTGCAATAAGAGGGAATCGACATAAGTTATTTAAAAAATTTTTAGATGAAAATTGGATGATTACTGAAGAGAGCCTCCATTCCTTTTTAGTACAAAGCGAGAAGTGTGATAGGGTAGATTGGGGAGAATTTTTTAGTGAGTATGAAAGAAAAGAAACTAATTCCTATATTACTGTAACCAATGGACATGATTTAGTTTCTTTACTAGCCTGTATTGTTAATGAAAGTAACACCCACCGTTATAAAAGTGATTTAGAAATTGAAGAAGCTTTACGACTTTCCACTCGTATAGAAGCCTATGAGGAGTTTTCAATCACTAAAAAGATAAAATCCTGGATATTCGATGACGCAATCATTCCACGCACCCAATAAAAAACCATTTATTTAAAGTTATATTGAAAATTTGGGGTGATAATTGGCTAGCTTATTATCATCAAGAGCAACGGATTTTTATGGTAAAGTAACCCTATAAAAGGGTTACTTTTTTACTATAATAAATTATTTCGTCTAGCGTTCCATAGCTTAGTAACAGGGACATATATATAAGTAAGATTTATAAACATATGAAAGGTGTCTATAATAAATTAGATTTTAGGATCGATGGAATATATTTATAATTAAAGACAATTTATTATGATGATAAATATACGAATTACTCAGCATTCGTTGATTTTTTGGCTGATAATAAAGATGCCCTTGCTAATCATTTGAACTGTCAGATTTAAAGGAATAGATCAAGAGCACCTTTAGAGATGAATCATTACCTGATATGATTGCTCTAGAAGAAGGTACGGTCTTTCATTATCCTGGGATGCTAAAGTGTATTTTGTTCGAGGTTATAATTATGATAACTTTGAGCCCCATGGCATATATTAATAATTTCAGGCATGGATATAGAAGGTGATTGGTTGAATAATTCACTGTTGGTGAAACTTCAAGGTTATCATGGTGCATTATTAAGAGGTGACTTGTTAAGAAGGGGAAGATTTATAGATACACACTTTTAGATAATCGGGTTACTGACTATGATAATCCCCCCTGTCTCTAGAATTAAAAGACTTTTAGGACAGAGGAAGTGGCATGATTGGATACAATACTTTAGTACAATATGGGAACCCGGATGATGCTTCTGTTTAATACCTGAATATCTTCAACTTGTCTTTTGATAAATTACCGCGTATGCAGTTTCGCCCGCATACATCGTGACAAGCACCATTGGCCGTGACCAATCGAAACTCCACCAAACCGTTACTGCAAGAAGCCGTTCCCACTTCTCTAAGACTAACAACCTTTAATAATTAATGTATCACTTCTTTGTAATCTAAGTTCCACTTGAGTTGCATCTTAAGGAAGAATGATATCAAGCTTTTAGATCGTCTTTTAATCCATTAAGGTTCTTATTAATAGTTTGAATAGTTTGGATAGTTATAAGGTAATTAAATTCTTCTTTGTTATAAACCTCCACCTTTTTTTCTTTTAAGTCTTTAAATTCCCTATGTTGCTCACTTAATGTTTCGAATGTGTCTTCAGGCAAAAGATTGTTTGCATCGAACCTTATTGATAACCATATATCAGATTCTAATAAGTTTAAGTGAGATGATTCGTCTTCTCCATTACTAATAAGTTGAAGTATATTGAGGTTATGGTTGTTTTCAGATATAAGTGCGTTAAGGATGTTTATGTATTTGTTATTTCTTTCCTCATTTCGAGCGTTTCGAAGGTCATCAATTTGCGACTTTGCAGCGTAAAAAGCGACAATTCCCCCAATAGCGCCTCCGCTAACACCACCAATAGCAGAAAGGATACCAGATATTAGCGTTTCACTGTCCCCAAGAACCTTTAACGATAAGTAAGAAATAGTAATTATTGAGGAAGATGTGATGATAGCAGCTATAAAGGAGATAATTAACTTATTAAACATTTTTAATATTCTCCTCAACTATATTTATCTATATAATTTAGTTTCTTCTGCACTCGCTGATTTAACAAGTCAGTCGCATCTTCATCCCCAAGTTCATCATTAATTTCTCCTAAGGACCACGGGTCTTTTCCCGATGTTTCAATTCCTAATATTTCTTCCATCTCTTTTTCACTTACTACGTCTGTAGGGTCAAAATTAAAACATTCTTCAATAGAACATACCAGTTCGAAATACAAGAAAATTCTGTAATGGTCTTGGGCTGGTACGATAGCTTTCTCACTACACTCACAATAGTATTTAGTTTTGTAACCTTTGTTAACTTTAAATTGATCCCCACATTCACATCGATATAATGCATGGGGTATAAATAAACCAACTTTTGACCCTATCAAGAATAATCTATAGGCTTTTCTTGGGTTTACATTTTCGTGAATTGAGAAAGAAACGGGATTGAGCTTCTTTCTTTCTAATAATGTAGTAGAGTCTTTGAGATGATGATCTAATTTTCGAACAATTGTTTCATTAAGTTCATTTTTAGCGTCATTATTCAATATATCTTTCAATTTTTCGCAATACATATTCTAACATCTCCTTAGTATAAGTATGGGGTTTAATATTAATTTTAAATTCATTTCTTCGGTCATTATGTAAAGTGGTTCCAAAATGACTTTTTTGATGACATGTTAACCAATATACCGTGACATGTCTTAGACTTTTAGAAGATTCTAATCTTGTTCTAATATCATAATATAAACTTGTATCTAATAATGATTCTGTCGGGTCAGACGAACTAGCTTTTCCTTCACCTATGGTCTCGTCCATAAATCTGACTATCCGTGGATAAGCTTCTACTCCATATTTCTCATGTAGATCTTCAATTGCTTGTCCATCCTCAATTGAAAGTCTATATAACTTATAAAAGTTATTGAGAATGTTATTTTTTATATCAATTAGTTCTTTAGCAGGTAATGGGAGAGGCTCTCCTAATAACTTTTTAGACCATTTATCAACTTCCTTTTCAACTAAACCATCCAACTTTTCATTAACTTCCATGAAAACCTTATTTAGTACTTTTGAAGTTAAATCATTAAGCATGCTCTTTAATACCTTTTGAATATCATGGTCCGTGTTTATTATCCTCAAATTTAAGGATTTTTTGATTTCTTCTGTAAAATACTCAATGTTTTTAGTTAGGTTTTGCTGGGATTCTTGTTCCCAATTTTTAACCTTTGCTATTAACATACCCTTTCTAAAATCAACCTCGAATGCATAGTTATCTACGGTCTCAGTCCCATCATACAATTTAAGAGGTTTTCTGAGTACGATATGTAACTTTTCAATTACCCCTCCTGTTTCTTCTGTATTTAAATAAATTAATTCTTTTTCATAACTATTGGTGTTAATAGGTCCTAAATACTTACAATTTACCAAATCACCAAAAGCTTCATCGATATGAGATAATTTTTTCAAATTTTTCAAAATATTGTTTGGGTCTAATATTTCATCCTCATAACTAATAAAATGCAAGAAAATATTTCTTAATACGCTATATCTAGATTGATCTACAAGAAACGGTAAAACAATATCTTTTGTAAGTTCACCATTTTTTACTAATTCATTCATAAGTTTTCCGTATCTATGTTCCTCATCTTCGCTAATTTCATAGTTAGCAAGTTCTTCGTTCAATTCAAACCCTTGCATTGCTAGGAAATCTCTAATATTGAAATCTCTCATGAATCTGTACACTGGAGGTGAAATTATAAACATCTTTTCCAATAGAGACACTCCTTTACGCATTAAATTCCACCTCTATATTACCTTAGTCACAACAGTGTAGCAAAAAATTCCCATTTGTTAGTTGGCATTAAAAAGGTTGTTTTGCTAATAGAATAATAAAATTTATTTCTTAATAAGGTACGCACTACTGATAGGTGGAGATGCAGCATGTAAGTAAAGATAAAAAGAAATGTAAAAATTGATGTAAATCCTAGTCATAAAATACCTCACAATTCAAATGTTATTTCTGTGAGCTAAAATAATTATGGAATGACCAACTTTTCCACATACACTCCTGACATAAAGAGTGGCGGCATTCTAGTAGAAAGCTACGAAAAAGTAACCTTATTCCTTTTTAAATTAACTTTTAGAAAGGAATAAGGTTACTTTTTGGTATAATATGTATAAGACACCCTAAACATATTTAATCAATAGGAGAGTGTTTATGGAACCAAGACTACTTTTAAAAGATGAGTTAGAAAGTGTTGCGAAAGCTAAGGGATTATTTCTAATTAATGGAGAAATCGATATCAACTCAGAAACAAGTAACCAAATAGAGATACCTAACCAAACAGAATTCATGAATTTTTATCAGCACCTTAAAACTAAAATTCTATTTTATTTTTACATTTATGTGGATCAGGAAGCATACTTAATCTCCAATAATTATCACGAAAAGTACAATGAAGCAATACAAAAAGAACTTCTTGAAGAATTTAAGAATTATAATCAATCAGTCATGAATATTGACTTTAATAAGCCTGCTTCTCTATTTATGTATTATATTCAGGACGGATTTTTGTTTTTTAATTATAGTGATAGAAAAGAAATCGCCGACTTGCCTGTAAATGACGATAAAGCTAGTTTAATAGTCGAAGAACTAGTTGACCAACTTTCAGAAGAAAAGGTGAAAAAAATCAAAGAAAAAGCTCAAGATGATAAGAACAAAAAAGAACAAGAATTAAAAGATGTTATTTTTTCAGATCCTGATTTTAAAACTGCAACAAACCTTGATTTTAGAAGAGAGTTTACAAAGAAATTTTTAGAAAATCGTCCTGAAGCTAAGGAGTTTTTAAGTTATGCAGGGTACATAAGTCCGATGCATTTTATAGAGAAGATCTGGAAGGAATTTAAGGGAAAGGGCTTACATAAGTAGCTTATATGGTTTTAAAATCATAGTGGATTTTCCTTAAAACTTACTTTTTATGATATTCCTCAAGGTAAAAAGACTATAAAAAATATAGGGGAGTATACTCGTATAACGATACCCTATAACAAATTACTAAGTACTTTTAAACTTGAAGTAGAAGATACAATAGGAAAAAAGTATAAAGCCAATAGTAGGGAATTAAAACGGTTAATTTCTCGAATGTTAAAAAATAAAGCTAACATTTAGTTTACGAATCAAGAAAAGGAGAGCAAAAATGAGTCTTGTAACATGTATAGATTTCAAAGATAAGGTTTCTCTAATGTCTGACGGCTTAATGACCAATGAAGACGGAAGTTTTCATGGTGATGGTTTTAAAAAATTTATTATAAAACAAGATTTTTTTCTCGCAATTACAATATCACAAATTGTAGCAGAAGTCTTATTTAATGAAATAGAAAAAAAAAGCTTCTCATCTAGTGAAGTGAAAAATCTTTTGGATGATTTATATAAAGAGTTTAATAAAGAATATAATATTGTTCTTGGTACAAACTCAGAAAAACGATTTTCTTATACAATCTATACACATTTTGCTGGAGAGTACAAAATGCATCAAAATATTGCTCATTTCAGTGGTTATCCGTTAGTAATGAACTCACCAAATCTAGAGGAATCTTATGTTATAGAGTTTAAAAATTCGATAAAAAAAATGAGTGATAATGGTACACCCCTTAATACCATTATTTCTAAACAAAGAGAATTTCATAATGAAGTTGCTAAAATAGACCCTACAGTGAACAAAGAACTATTCCATCAATATCACTCTAAATATTAATATTCTGCGTTATTTCTACAGCGGGGGGCAGGCTCTTTTCACTGAGACTGGCAACTCCTATTTTGCTAAAGAATAAGGTAAGTTAAATAGAAAAACGATTGATTACATTTGATTGATACTGTTGTGCAGTAAATAATTTTACATTAGGTGACTTTGAGTATGGATGTACTTAATCTAAAGAATTTGGTTTAATTAAATTGATAAAGATTAGGATTAATTACCATTTATGATTTTTTATTAAAATATAGATTGGAGAATGATAATGAAAAAGTTTATAAAAGATACTGTAGGTGATGCATTAAATAGTCAATTGAATGAGGCATTTAATGATGGTTACAATGAAGCTGCTAATATTTGTGTTGGAGTAATAACAAAAAAAATTGATGAATTGTTTAGTAAAATCAATTCTAATTCTTCTCTATCCAACCAAGAACAATTCATGCTATTAAAGCTGAAGGAACTAAAATCTGAAACAGAAGAAGAATTACGCGGCTTTTCGAGTGGAAATGAGTAAGTCAACTGGAGTAAACTTTTATCTAAAATTGTGAATGAATTATTCCACAAAAGGGGGCGTTAGTTTAATAAATCAATAATACGAAATAGAACTTCCATAAATTTGGAAGTTCTATTCATTTACCTAATATCAACACTTTTAACATAGCCCAACTTATAAAGAGTAGCTGTTTAAGATGATGAAGAATAGCAAAATAAAGTTGATAGGCATCTCATACTGAGGTGTTATCTTCTATTGAAAGGAGGTAGGTAAATAAAGGAAAACATCTTTTTTTTCGAACAGCTATGCAAGGAGGGATTGATCCTGAAACACCTTATAAATGAAATTAAAAGTAATTTAGAAAACAAAAATTATTTATCAGCTTTAGCTTTAACGCTAACATTACCAGATATATGTGCGAAAATTTCATATCCTAATTTGAATGGGTCTGGCAAAAGATATAAACGTTGGTATGATGAACATATTTATAAATATGACAAGCCTAAAGCTGGACTGGATGATTTAGAATCTCTAACTATTAATGGAGAAATAGTATATGCATTACGTAATTTATTACTTCATGAGGGATCCCTTGATGCGACAGAGGATGTACGAAAAGAACTAGGTGTAAAAAATTCTCAAAGTCTTAATTTTGTATTATCAAATAGCATAACTAGTTATAGTAAGGCATGGAGTGACGGAGACAAAAGCAAGGATCCGGACATTTATATCAGAATTAGTGTAGTGGATTTTTGCAAAAATATATGTGCCGTTGCAGAGAATTTGTACCATGAGAATTACCCAGATAAAGATATTTATAATGATATAGTATTATTTGATTTTGAATAATTATTACCCCTTAGGAGATTGGATCTCAAAAAGAAAAAGTATTTTCAGATAGATTTTGTCTATGCCTCAAACTGGCGCTTTAATGGAGAACGTTCATATGTTTGATAACAGGTAAACTCACCAGCATCTCGTGTATTGCCACATACACTCCGGACATGTGGAGTGTGTAACTCAACTCATTAGAACAAATACAGACCATAAATAAATCTTTTCGCCTCATTTTCCTAATGAAAAGTGAGAAGATATCGTGATAAATTTAGTCCGTTTCGAGTAGGGGACTTTAATCACAATTTCAGGGCTGCAATCGATATTTTATGGGTTTTTATACCATTTTTCAAAAATGATACATTTGTACTGAAAACAAAAATGTTCTGTGAACGCGGTGGACGGATAAGATAATATATTGTAAAGTAAATACAAATTTAATAATCATTTCACTAGGGGTGCCTTTACTTAAGGGCTGAGATCAAAGTATAACTTTGAGACTCTTTGAACCTGAACTGGCTTTAAAACCAGCGGAGGAAAGTGACGGAGCTTTTTGCATTTATTTTTTGATGTGAAATTTCTATTTATGTTGAATGGATATGCCACTTTCCTTACCCGGAAGGTGGCATTTTTTGTTTTGTAAAAGAAAGGAGTGCGTGTGGGGGCTATGGTTCTTGTCGCTGTTACAAACGGTAAATTAGAGGAAGATCGGTTAGCAGTAGTGATTAAAGAAATTGCTCCGTTCGTTGATTGGATTATTTTAAGAGAAAATCAAAAAACTCCTCAAGCGTATTTATCCTTTGTGAAGAACTTGCTTGAGAGTGGAGTACATAAACAGAAACTTTGCATCCACAACCGTGTGGACATTGCTTGTCTGTCAGGCATAAATAAAGTTCATCTGCCGGAAAAAGGGTTACCAGTAAGAGATGTGAAAGCTTCGTTTCCTTTCTTAAAGATCGGAGTATCTGTTCATTCAGAGGAAGCAGCAAGACAGGCAGAAGAACAAGGAGCTGATTATGCTATGTTCGGTCACATCTATCAGACGGCTAGTAAAGAGGGGATAGCGCCAAGAGGCTTAGAAGAGTTAGAGAAAATCACTGGCCGGCTGCATATTCCCGTCCTAGCTATAGGAGGGATAACCCCCGAAAGAGTCAGTCGTTTATATGAAAAAGGAGCGAGTGGGGCTGCCGTCATGTCAGGGATCTTCAATGAAGATGACCCGTTCAAAGCCTTTCACATTTACAGAAAGGAGGAACTGCTCTATGGACAGCCATTATGATGTTTTAATCATGGGAGGGGGAATCATCGGGCAATCAATTTCTTATCACTTAAACAAAGCTGGAGTGAAGGCTGGGGTGATCGACAAGAATAAGAGCGGTCAACAAGCAACCAGAGCAGCTGCAGGGATGCTGGGTGTGCATACGGAGAATCGAGAAGATGACACATTTTATCAATTTTGCAGGAGAAGCAGAAATTTATATTCGGGTTTAAGTAAAGAACTCCGAGAATTAACCGGAATCGATATAGGCTTAACTTCATTTGGAATGTTGGAAATAGCTGCGAATCAAGAGGAGAAACATGAACTGCTTCAGAAGAACAAAACGTTTCAGAATCTGAAGTGGCTGAATGGACCACAGCTGAGGGAGAGAATTCCGTCATTATCAAAAGAAGCGTGTGGAGCTCTATATATGGGTGAAGATGGACATGTTGAGCCGAAGAACGTTTGTGAGGCGTTTAAACGTGGGGCGTTATTATATGGCGGTGAATTAATAGAAAACAATACGGTTAGAAAAATAAAGCAGTCGGCTGGGGGGTATCAAGTCCAACTAGAAGATGTGATCCTAACTGCTGATAAAGTTGTGGCTGCTACAGGAGCGGAGAGTGGAAAGTGGTTTGAATTTACTGGACTTCAGAATCCGATCGTCCCTACAAAAGGGGAGTGTTTTTCGATTCAGCCCACAACCACATATTTTAAAGAGTCACTTTTTTTCAATAACTTTTACCTTGTTCCAAAACCTGACGGAAGATGTATCATTGGAGCGACTTCGAAACCTTATGATCAGTGTACAACCACGACTGCAGGCGGCTTATCAGGGCTAATGAATCAAGTATTTTCGATCGTGCCTGATCTAAAAAACGAGCCATTTCTAGACTTCTGGTCAGGAGTTAGACCAGGAAGCTTGGATGGAAGGCCGATTATAGGGGAGCACCCGAACCTTTCTGGATTCTTATTTGCAACGGGACATTATCGGAATGGTATTTTATTAGCACCGGTGACTGGACAATTAGTTAAAGATTTAATAGTGAATCAAACTGTGGATTCATCTATTCAAGACCTGCTATCACCGATTCGCATCCAAACTTCGGGAGGGAGTAAATATGAATATTCAAGTGAATGGCAGACGTGTTGATTTACAACAACCAAGGATGACTGTTGCTGAATTACTTGAGATTTATAACATTCAAGAACGAATTTCTATAGTGGAGCACAATAAAGAAATTGTAAGCAAAAAGGATTATGCACATACGAATCTGGAGAGCGGCGATTCTTTGGAAATCGTACATTTCGTTGGAGGAGGATAACAGATGCTGACTATTAATGATCAATCATTTAGTTCTCGTTTGATGTTAGGAACAGGAAAGTACCCTAGTTATGAGGTGCAAAAAGAGGCGGTGAAGGTATCAGAAGCTGAAATCTTAACCTTTGCAGTGAGAAGAATGAACATTTTTGACGCGAAAGAGCCCAATTTACTTGAAGAATTAGAGTTGCAGAACTATTCTTTGCTTCCTAATACTGCAGGGGCTAAGAACGCTGAGGAAGCTGTAAGAATTGCTCGTCTTGCAAAGGCGTCAGGGTTATGCGACATGATTAAAGTAGAGGTGATTGGGTGTGACAAGACACTGCTGCCGGATCCTTTTGAAACGATGAAGGCGTCTGTTCAGCTATTGAATGAAGGGTTCACTGTCCTTACTTACACTTCAGATGATGTCGTCCTTGCAAAGCGATTAGAAGAAGAAGGTGTTCATGCCATCATGCCCGGTGCCTCTCCCATTGGATCCGGTCAGGGACTTGTAAATCCGATGAACCTGCAATTCATTATTGAACAATCGGGCATTCCAGTCATTGTTGATGCAGGAATAGGGTCGCCGAAGGATGCCGCTTTTGCGATGGAGCTTGGAGCGGACGGTATTTTATTAAATACAGCTGTAGCAGGGGCTCAAGATCCTGTAAAAATGGCAGAGGCAATGAAGCTAGCCATTCAATCTGGCAGATTAGGTTATGAAGCAGGGAGAATCTCAAGAAAACATTATGCCGAAAAAAGCAGTCCGGTAAATGGGATGTTCACCTAATGTCTGAGAGATATTCCCGTCAGGAACGATTTCAGCCTATTGGTCCAGTAGGGCAAGCTACATTAGCTGAAAAGCATGTGTTTATTGTTGGTGCAGGAGCATTAGGAAGTGCGAATGCAGAAATGCTCACAAGAGCTGGAGTGGGACGGATTTCAATTATTGATCGTGATTATGTGGAATGGAGTAACCTTGGCCGGCAGCAGCTCTATACGGAAGATGATGCACGAGAATGTAGTTCGAAGGCAAAAGCAGCAGAACGCAGACTGCATGCCTTAAATTCAACCATCGAAATAACCGGCATTACGGGAGAGTTCGCTCCGGAAAATGCAGAGCAGCTTCTAGAAAACGTAGATATTCTCATTGATGGAACGGATAATTTTGATACTCGATTTCTAATCAATGACGTGACGGTCAAACAAAACATTCCATGGATTTACGGGGGCTGTGTGAAAAGTGTCGGTGTTTCGCTGGCAATCACACCAGGAGTTACTCCTTGTCTGCAATGCCTCGTTGATGTGATACCTCAAGAGGGCGAAACCTGTGATACTGCAGGGGTTATTGGACCTGCTGTTCAAATGACCGCAGCCCGGCAAACTGCTGAATGCCTGAAATTCCTTACGGGTCATCAGATGTCTTCCGAAATGGTTTACTTTGACCTGTGGGACCATCAATATTCTGTCATTAATGTAACCAAGCAGTTTAATCCACGATGTTCTACCTGCTCAACACAGGCTACTTATCCATTTTTAAGAAAGGAAAGAGGAATTCGAACCACCGTTCTATGTGGGAGAGATACAGTCCAGGTAAGACCTGAGGAACCATCTCCTTTAACTCTGGCAGAATTGGCTCAAAAATTAAAAGGGGTGGTTCAGAAAATAAGAGAAAATGATGAACTGCTAATGTTCCAAATCGACCTTATAAGATTTGTGGTCTTTAAGGACGGCAGAACGCTGATTCACGGAATCAATGATAGTAAAGAAGCCAAGAAAATGTATCAACGTTATATTGGAGCCTAATTTAAAAAGCGCAGAGTAAAGTCCCCGTAATGATCTTGGTTGCGTATGAAGTACGTTTGAATAGCAGGAGGAACTTTAAATGAGAAAGAGGGGGATAATGGTGGGAAAAGGACTGAAGCTGACCGATATTTTAGTAACGATCATCATCGCGTTAATGTTTGGTGTGGTTTATAAACTCTGGGGACCTTTGTATGGATTTGTTTCCACCTTTGGCCTTCATTTGGAGGAACTGATTTATGGCATGTGGTTTATTGCAGCAGTTATCACTTATTTAATCATACGAAAACCTGGTGTGGCTTTATTAGCGGAGGTTGCGGCTGCTCATGGTGAATTGATTTTTGGAGGGGAATGGGGAGTAGCAACTCTTATATTCGGGTTAGGACAAGGACTTGCTGCTGAACTGATTTTCGCAGCATTCCGTTATCAACGAAGTGATAAGCTTGTCGCATGTTTAGCAGGAACAGCCGCTGCGATTACTTCTATTGGAATTGACTACTATTACAGTTATATCGGGGACTTAGCTCTTTGGAATTTCCTTATCCTTGTTGGAGCTAGAATAATTGGAGCTATCCTTATTTCAGGTGTGTTTGCCCATCTCATTGTTCAAGCATTAGAAAGAACCGGGGTCACAAATCTTGTGCGTCCGGCATCTAAAGAAGATTATCAGGCATTGGGTTTATAGGGAGTGGTGGTATGAAAAGGATCGCTGGTATGACAAATATGAGGCTGAAGTTTCCAGGAGCTGAGTCATTGTTGTTTAAGGATTTCTCGCTTTCCTTGAATAAGGGAGAAAAGGTATTGATTCTGGGTCCATCCGGCTCTGGGAAGTCGACACTCTTACAAGCTTTAACGGGCCTCATTCCTAATGCTGTAGAAGTACCCATGAAAGCAGATGAGCTTACCATTCCTGATTCATGGGGGATGCTGTTTCAAGATCCGGATTCGCAATTTTGTATGCCTTATGTAGATGAGGAAATCGCGTTTGTACTTGAAAACCTTCAGGTACCGCGTAATAAAATGAAAAGTTACATTGAGTATTATTTACAACAAGTGGGGTTGAAATTTGATGATATCCACACGAATATTCAAACGCTGTCAGGAGGAATGAAGCAGAGGTTAGCGATTGCCTCGGTCCTTGCACTAGAGCCAGAGGTGCTATTCTTAGACGAGCCTACCGCTATGCTGGATCCAGAAGGAACAAAGAGGGTTTGGGAAACGATTAAGAACGTGGGAGAAGATAAAACCCTAGTTATCGTTGAGCACAAAATCGACCAAATTGTAGACTTTGTTGATCGTGTCATTCTGCTCGGTGAGAATGGAAACATCATGGCTGACGGAACGAAACAAGAAGTAATTAATCAAAACAAAGAGACCTTGCTTGAACAGGGAATTTGGTATCCTCATGCCTGGGAGGAGTATATAAAAACAACAAACTTAAATCACAGGGAAGTAAAAAGGGATCAGGAAAAAAGGTCTATTTATTTGGCAGATTTCTCAGCATTCAGAGGAAAAATTGAAAAATTTCACGTAAAACAAATACATGCTCATCCAGGAGATTGGGTCACCGTGACAGGCGCGAATGGTGCGGGAAAAAGCACACTGCTGCTTGCCCTGATGAACTTAATTAAAAACACAGGGACCTGCCAAATTTTCGAACAAGATCACAACTCACTGAAAAATACTGCTGAATATATGACCTTAGTCTTTCAAAATCCTGAGTTTCAGTTCGTCACCAATTCAGTATATGAGGAAGCAGCCTTCTCACTTCAGTTAGAAGAATGGGGAGAAAAGAAAATATCCCGACGAGTAAACGAACTTTTGAATATCTTTCAGTTAGCCGATCATCAAGATAAGCATCCTTATCAGTTATCCACGGGACAGAAAAGAAGATTGAGTATTGCTGCTTCCATTGGTAGACAACAGCCAATTTTACTTTTGGACGAACCCACTTTTGGTCAAGATGCCAAAAACACATTTGCAATTCTTGAGCAGCTTGAACAATTAAGAGCTCAAGGAATGACCATCATTATGGTTACACATGATTTGAATATAGTGAAACACTTTAGCACCAAAGTCTGGTCTCTTGTTAATGGAGAGCTAGTGAAGGAATCAATTTCAATTAAGAGTATAGAAGAGGTAATTTCTTAGGAGAGAGAAGATATGCTTACTGATTTTTCTTATAAGGAGACTTGGCTCCATAAAATTAATCCTAGTTTAAAACTAACTGCTATTTTACTATTATTTATTTACTTGTTAATCAATCATAACCCTAATTTTCTTATCAACTATTCGATAGGAATGCTTTTCCTTTATATATTCTTTACTGGTCATCCATGGAAACGGCTATTAGTCATTTCAATTCCTTTTATCTTTATATTTGTTACATCGTCTACCACGATGATTTTCTTTGGGAAAGGTGAAACGAATTGGTTAAACTGGGGGTTAATAAATATCACGGAAGAGAGCTTTTTCAGAGGTTTACAATTAGGGCTTCGAGGAATTTGTTTTGGCTTATTAGGAGTGACCTTTGCATTGACAACTAGACCTGTGTATCTTTTTTATTCTTTCATGCAGCAATTCAAATTGAAGCCAAAGTATGCCTATAGTTTTTTAGCTGCTTTTAGGCTGCTCCCTGTGATGGTGGAGGAAATGCAGACCTTGAAATATGCCTTAAGAGTGCGGGGGATTCAGTATAAACAAGGCTTTAGAGGATTTTATGAAAAACTTAAATCGTATGCCATTCCTCTTTTATCGCAGAGTATACGGAGGGCTTATCGAATTGCTGTGGCTATGGAAGCCAAACGTTTCTCCAATCAAGGACAGAGAACCTACTTCTACCGAATCGGTTTTTCTAAGTTTGATATTCTTTTTCTTTTCTATTTCTTGTCAGTCATAGTAGTGGCCAATTTTACCGCTCTCCACTTTCCTTACTTCTCTATTAAGGATGTTCGACACAGTGGATGATGTAGTTGGAGATAACCACGTTTAGACAGTATTTTCGCCAATTCAACTTGAGTAGAGGCTGAAATGCAAATTTAAGTTACTACGATCATTAAATACCGTTCCAATAGAAAAGAAATAGTAAATAATACGACTTGTGCCAATCATCTGAAAAAGAATAGAGGACTGTGTACCTTAAATTAGGACCAAAGACAAGAGTAAAGTTCCTCCTGTCTTTGGTCTATTTCATTAGTCAATCGTTTGAAAATAGTTAAATAACCCCTGATAAACACCCTGGGCCACCTGGTCTGGAAAACCAGAACTTTCAGCCGTTGCATTATCCGTTTGATTCGAAAGAAACCCTAGCTCTAGAAGAATAGAGGGCTGAGTGTTATTGCGTAAAACGCTTAGATTGTTCCACCCGGAGCCATTGTCTTCTAGGCCCGTTGATTTGGCTACCTCATTAATGACATTCGCAGCTAAAAGATGATCTCTTGATGCTTGATAGTAGAAATCGCTGATTCCCTTAGCAGATGGATCATTAGACCAGTTGTAATGGAAGCTGATAAAAGCATCGGCATGGTTTTCATTGGATACGGCAGCACGGTCTTCTAATGGAATAAAAATATCAGTCGTCCGGGTCATAATGACCAGGGCGCCTGCTCCCTCGAGCCTTTGCTCTACTGTCGCAGCGGTCGCAAGATTTAAAGTTTTTTCATGCGTGCCTGTAAAGCGGCTGGTTGTCCCGGCGTCTTTCCCACCGTGTCCTGGATCTAGCACAATGACCTTCCCTTTTAGAGGGGTAGGATTGGGGTGCTTAGATTCTGTTTGCTGAGCTTGCTCATTGGATTTTGTGAGCCCTGATCTGGTTTGTGTTGATGAATGTTCATGATCTGCTTCTTGAGAGCTGCTCGTTTGCTGCTGAGTAAGATAAGATTTGTCGACCCAACCGCTAACTTTAGAGGTGGTGACGATATTAGCCCAGCCGCCTTGCTCTTTTAGAACCTGGATTTTCGCGCCAGATGGTAATTGCCCGATTACATCGCTAGACAAATCTGGTTCTTGTCGAATATTTAAGGCAGGGGCATGTACGGTTGCCTCTGTTTCTACTTTAGAAGCTATTTTCTTCACATAGCCGCTATATAGCCAGCCGGTTTGCTGGTTGGCTAGTTTAACTTCCGTCCAGTGATTGACGGTTTGAATGACTGTGAAAGTTTCTCCTTTATGAACAACATCGATAATTTTACTTGTATTGCCGCCGCTCTCTCTTACATTGAGATCCGGTGCTGTGACGACAACCCGGGAAGCAGCCGCTTTTTGATTGGTGCTTGCATTGGCAATTTGCAGAGTTTGAGAAAAAACAAGGCTTAGTGATAGAAACAGTAACAGGATGGATAGTACTGCGGAAAGTTTATTTTTTCTTCGTTCCTCCCATTTGTTTGCAATAGACATGTTAACGACCCCCATAAGTTTTAGCTCTAAAACTAGTATGGGAAGGTTTCTATCAAAATATAACTCTAAATTGAAAAAAATAGTTTCTCAGATTGAATTTCTGGAATGAACAGAAGGTGATGAATCAAAGGAAAAAGTGGATGGAGAACAGGTGAAAATTAGGTTGAATAGCTTTATTATAAGGTAAAAAAAACACCTTGCCGGATGCACGGGAGCGGAAGAATCGCTCTGCGCATCAGGGCAAGGTGCTTTTTGTTGCTATTAGGAATAAATCATTGAATCTTTGTTTACTTTAAGGTCGAAACGGTCGGCGTTCATGACCTTCACCCATGCAGCAGCGAAAGCAAGGACGAATTTTTCTTTGTTGTCTTCTTGGGCATATAATTCTGCAAGAGCACGCAGAACGGAATTTGAACCAAAAACGAGATCAACGCGTGTGGCTGTCCGTACAACTTCTCCAGTTTTACGATCGTGTCCTTCATATAGATTAAATTCTACTGGTTTCCACTCAATGTTCATATCGAGCAGGTTCACGAAGAAGTCGTTGGTAAGGGCACCGACACGATCGGTGAATACACCGTGACTTGAGTCGCGATAGTTCGCACCTAGTACGCGCATTCCCCCAACCAATACCGTCATTTCTGGTGCGGAAAGACCTAACAGCTGAGCCTTGTCTACCAAAAGTTCCTCAGGGCTTAAGGTGTAGGATTTCTTTTCGTAGTTGCGGAATCCATCTGCCATTGGCTCTAGTACCTCGAAGCTCTCCTCATCTGTCTGCTCCTGTGAAGCATCGCCGCGGCCGGCCGCAAATGGAAGAGTTATTTCCACTCCTGCATCTTTAGCAGCTTTTTCTACGGCAGCCGTTCCTCCAAGAACAATCAAGTCGGCCAGACTGACTTTCTTCTCGTGCTTACTTTGAATTTCCTCATAGACAGAAAGCACTTTAGATAGTTGTTCTGGTTCATTCACTTCCCAGTTCTTCTGAGGGTCTAAGCGGATACGGGCACCATTCGCGCCGCCTCGCATGTCAGAGCCGCGGAATGTGCTTGCAGAAGCCCAGGCAGTCTTTACAAGTTCACTGACGGTTAGTCCTGAATCAAGGATTGTCGCCTTTAACTCTTTAGTTTCTGCCTCTGTTAGCTCATACTCAGCTTCAGGAATTGGGTCCTGCCAGATAAGATCTTCTTCGGGAACTTCAGGGCCGAGATATCTGGATTTAGGTCCCATATCCCGATGGAGCAATTTAAACCACGCTCGTGCGAATGTATCTGCGAACTCATCAGGGTTCTTGTGGAAGCGTCGTGAGATCTTTTCATATTCAGGGTCCGTGCGTAACGCCATATCCGCAGTGGTCATAAACGTAGGAACACGGACGGATGCATCTTCTGCGTCTGGTGCTAAATCTTCATCTTTAGGATTGACTGGTTTCCATTGGTTAGCCCCGGCAGCACTCTTCGTATGCTCCCATTCATAGCCGAATAAGAGGTCATAGTAACCGTTATCCCATTTAGTAGGGTTAGCTGTCCATGCACCATCTACTCCACTTGTAATGGTGTCACGTCCTTTACCGCTTCCGTGACTGCTCTTCCAACCTAATCCTTGGTCTTCGATATCAGCAGCTTCAGGTGCTGCTCCGACTAGTTCAGGATCTCCGGCTCCGTGAGCTTTCCCGAATGTGTGACCGCCTGCGATAAGAGCGACGGTTTCTTCATCATTCATTCCCATGCGGGCAAAAGTTTCACGGATGTCTCGCCCGCTTGCCAGCGGATCTGGGTTCCCGTTTGGTCCCTCAGGGTTTACGTAGATAAGCCCCATCTGGACTGCCGCAAGCGGGTTTTCAAGTTCCCGATCACCGGAGTACCGGTTATCTCCCAGCCATTCTTTTTCATTTCCCCAATACACGTCTTCTTCCGGATGCCATACGTCTTCACGACCTCCGCCAAATCCAAAGGTTTTTAAACCCATTGATTCAAGGGCTACGTTCCCTGTTAAAACGAGAAGGTCAGCCCAGGAGATCTTATTTCCGTACTTTTGCTTAATCGGCCAAAGCAGACGGCGCGCTTTGTCCAGGTTCGCATTATCCGGCCAGCTATTCAGAGGAGCAAAACGCTGGTTTCCTGTTGCACCGCCGCCGCGTCCGTCACCTGTCCGGTACGTACCCGCTGCGTGCCAGGACATACGGATAAAGAGTGGACCATAATGTCCGTAATCGGCCGGCCACCAGTCCTGACTGTCCGTCATAAGGGAGTGAAGATCCTGTTTAAGAGCGTCGTAATCAAGTTGTTTGAATGCTTCCGCATAATCAAAGTCTTCCCCCATAGGGTTGGTTTTCTTATCATGCTGGTGAAGAATATGAAGGTTGAGCTGGTTCGGCCACCAATCTTTGTTAGTCGTCCCCACTTTCGCTGTGGTGACAGCGCTTTCTTCCTCCGTTTTACCGTGCGACACCGGGCATTTTCCCGCTTGACTATCGTGTATTTCATTCTTGTCCATCTTTTATTCTCCCTTCTGTATATGGAAATAAAATTTATAATCTCTCTTAGATTATAATTATAATAAAAAAACGCTTCATTTGAAAGGAAGATGTGCTAATTTTCAAAAAAATATCACCAGAAAGTTTAATATAATTTGAGATAAATCAGTGATTGATATGGACTGAAAAATGGAACGGGAGCTTAAAGTGGAGGGAGGGTGGATTCCTTCACATGGATATGAGTGAGGTCAAAAAACAATCGTTCATACTTGGGGACTAGCCAATAATTTTTTAGTCATTATTAAATCCGTACGATGAAGAAATGGGTTAGCTTCCTCATTGTACGGATGTTTGTCTTGACTAAGGAGAAACTTTTGGTTTTTCCCTGGCTGTATTCCTTAATAATAGTATTCTTTTACTCGCCAAAAGCTTCCGGAAGCATTTTAAACCCATCAATCTCTGCATCTTCTTCCACTTCAATCATGATGCAGCGTTTCCCTTTATAATTAACCTGCCTTACGAATTGCAGGTCCTGCGGGCTAATAGCAATGTTGGCGATTTTGGTGTTAATCTTAATTGATTTTGACTTGTACTTTGGAACGATACTGCTTGCTTTCAGCTCGTAAGTTTCGTTATCCGTAATGCGGTGAAAGGCGGTTTTAATTTTCTCGGAATCTACTTGTTCCCCGCTCTGGTTTAACACGCGCTCGACGTCTTTGTAATCGAGTTTCGGAGCTTCTTCCTCTTCATTCTCTTCGACAACGCGGTTGATTTCTCCGTAGACGTTGGCGAGCGTGGATGGGTTGAGCTGGTCACCGACAACATCTTTAATAACTTCCTCAAACACGGCCTTGTCTTCCTTTGCAGTCATGATTTCTTCGCCGTTTAACACTTCTTCAATGAAGCGGTAATCCGGTTCGTTGGCTTTACCGGCTGCATAAAGAACGTGATTGACGTCAGATGCCCCATCTGTAATCCCTGGAAAAAGAAATCCTGACATCGGATTTTTGAGATCAATGACCGGATCGACCTCCAGCTTGTAAATGAATTCCTTCTCGACATAGTCGAACTGGATTTCTTTTTTCGGTTCTTCTGTTTTGTTAATGCTGCAAAGAATAAATGGATTGGAGTAAACCGCGTCACGAGAGCTTTCTTCCGCTTCTTCATTTCCTCCACGCATCGATTTTAAATATTCGGCGCGAATAAAGGTGATCACCACATCCTTTTCATAGGGATGTTCGTGAATCATTTTCTCCGTCATCAGCAGCATCTGTTCTTTCCAGTCTTCTACTCCACTGCTCAATAAGCCTTTATGTAGAATAAGCTGACTATGATTGTCTGCCTCACGTGTAAATTTAAGTTCAAATAATTTTTCATCCAGCTGGCCGGTCAGGACTTTCTTGAAATTATTCATAAAGAGTTCCTGTTGATCTTTATCGAGCATTTCGAACGGCTGGCTCTGGTGATGATAAATTTCCGTCGTTTCCTTCATAATATAGACGTTAAAAATATTCCTGATCTTTAATAAGTCATTGTCGACCTTCAACTGCCTGCGGATGCCGGCGATATCTTTTTTATTCATCTATAGTTCACTCCTAATTAGATCTTCCTTCTATGATTCTTCTATTTTATCACAGGGTTTATGGAATTCAGAGATGGACCACACAGAGAAGGCAGAGGATAGGATAAAAATGAGGTGGATTCCATCCGGCATAGGAGATATAATATGGAAAGGATATGGAACTGAAGTAGTTCCGAACGTTTGATTGAAATACACAGATGAGGCTAGGATAGAAGTCTGTCATCTATTATCAAACCCGAACCATGAAGAAGTTTAAAAGTCTTCATGGTTCGGGTTTTTCTGCCCAGCATGATGATGGATTTCTTGATGTTTTACGTTTCCCATTTTCTTAATCAGGCTGCTGGGATGAACTAGGAACAAGAAGCAGCGTAGGAAATACATGTAGACTTCTGCGGGAGGAAGGCATAGGTATGACCCCGGAGTGCGAAAGCACGAGGAGGCAAACCAGCCGCCCGCGAAAAGCGGAATGTATTTCCGGAGCGCCTTTCAGAGTAAACCACTGCCCTTGCCTGATTGTTCGTCTTTAGAGGAGGGCAATTCCTTTTATCACAACCTAATCTATTTTTCATTTTTATACAGGGGGGACACCACGATGGATTTCTTTAATCTAATGGAAGAGAGAACAGGGGTCCGCTTAAATGATGTACAGAAACAGGCCGTTTTACACTCAGACGGTCCGTTACTTCTGCTTGCCTCTCCAGGATCAGGGAAGACCACAACACTGAATATGAAAATCGGCTACCTGCTATTGGAGAAAAAGGTGGACCCAGACAAAATCATGGCGATTACATTTAGTAACGCCTCGGCAGCGGACATGTCAGACCGATTCGATCGCTTCTTTTCCGGATTAACGCCTAAAAAAATCCATTTTTCCACGATTCACAGCTTCGCATTCAAAGTTGTCCGTGAAAGCTTGAAAGAAAACGGTCAGAATTTCCAGCTGATTGAAGGGAACATCGGCAGCGAAGAGCTGAAAAAAGATTGGAATGGTCCAAATGTTCCTCTTCATAAGAAGTTTATTTTGAAGAAACTTTATGAAGATAAGAACGGCGCCCAAATCACGGAAGATGATATGGACGAACTCATGACGTATATTAGCTTTGTAAAAAATAAAATGATCGAATCTGGAGGCTTGGATCAGGTTCAGTGCAGTGTGAAAAACGCTGCATTAATCTATCAGTCCTATGAGCGTTTCAAGAAACAAGGGGCAGAAAAACTACTGCTGGATTTTGATGATATGCTAACGTACTGCCACCAAATATTAATAGATGATCCTGTCATATTATCAACGTATCAACAGCAATTTGAGTACATATTGACCGATGAGAGTCAGGATAATTCTGTCGTACAGCATGAAATTGTCGAGCTGTTAGCACAGCCGCAAAACAATTTGTGTATTGTCGCAGACGACGATCAGTCAATCTTTATGTGGCGGGGAGCAGACGTTACTAAGCTCCTGCAGTTTGAGAAAGTCTACCCAGCAGGGACGGTAATGACGATGTCGCAGAATTACCGTTCGACTCAGGATATTGTGAAAGCTTCCAACCAATTCATTAAGCGCAATGATAACCGCTACCCGAAGGAAATGTTTACAGAGAACCCTGTCGGCACGCCCATTGAGATTAAAACTTTGCGAAACTATGAGGAGCAGCTCGATTATGTGACGAGCGAAATTAGAAAGATGGAAGCAGGGACGGAAGCCGCTATCCTTTACAGAAACAATTCTTCGGCCGTCCCGCTTGCGGACAGCCTAGACAAAGCTGGGGTCGACTTTTATATGAAAGATATTGATGCAAAGTTCTTCAAGCACTGGATCGTTGAGGATATGCTGAACTTCCTGCGTTTTTCTTATAATGACCGCCGGGTGGATATATTGGAAAGAATTCATACTAAGTTCAATGCCTATATTTCGAAGCAGCAAATTGTTTTCTTGAAAAATAATAAAAAGAACCAATCGATTTTTGACGTTCTACTGGAAAGTGAGATCAAGCCTTATCAACAGAAGGCCATTCCTAAAGCGAAAAAGCTGTTCAGCGATATTAATGACATGGTGCCCATTAAAGCCATTCGTACGATCAGGGAGAAGCTTGGATACGATCATGCCGTCACGAAAATGTGCGAGAAATTCGGGTTCAACAAAGAGCATTTGTTCAGCATACTCGATACCCTGGAGAAGATTGCCGAAGGACTTGGCTCATTAAAAGAGTTCGCTGATCGCTTAAAGGAACTGGAAAATCTCATTCAAACGTCGAAATTCAATAAGAATAAAAGCAAGCTCACCTTAACGACCTTTCATAGTGCCAAGGGGCTGGAGTACGACAAAGTGTTTATGATTGATTTGATTAATGGTGTCGTTCCTTCCAAAGAGGATTTGGATCAATACCGGAATAAAGAATACGGTCCTATGGAGGAATCAGTAAGGCTCTTTTATGTAGGAATGACTCGAGCACGAACGAAACTTGAACTTCTCACTTACCACTACAAAGGAAATGAACGCGTCATGGAATCGATGTTCGTCTCGAATGTGAAGAAGATCATCGAGCCAGCCGGAGTGAAGAAGCAGCCCCAACCAGCCACAGATTTATCGGATGAAAACCTGCTGCAGCTGGATGAGATTGAAATCGGCCGGGAGCTGGTTCATCGGAAATTCGGACACGGAGTCATTAAAGAATATGGCGGCGACCAACTGGGGATTGAATTTGAGAAAGCCGGATATAAAGAATTACTACTTGAGGTTTGTATAAATAATGGGTTGCTCCAAAAGATTTAACTAGCCTATCAACGGCAGCCGAGGTTATTCCAGTAAGATCACCGAACTATGGATTTATTTTGTGAAAACTTTGATTATAGAAGGTTGCGAATCTGGCAATACTGTTGCTAGAAAGGGTGAAGATGATGACTTATATGGAGAAAACAAACCAAGTCATGGAAGAACTGATTTCAGGAACACGAGCCCAATTTGGAAACTACTCTTATCAGCAATCAAAATTCACGGATGGCGAGAATGAGCTTATGGAATGGGAAGTCAGGCAATTTATATTAAATCATTTTTTAACGTTGGATCTGTTGCAGAAGAACGATCGAATTAAGTCAGGAGCTTGATTCATAATTTGAGAAGAATAGACGCAGATGAAGAGAAACGAACAAAAAAGACAGGCGCTTCCTTACATGGAGGGCTGTCTTTTTTTTCATACGTAACCTTTGCAGGAGTGATTTCTTCAGCTTAAGCAACTTTGCATTGGTTTATATTCTCTTTTTAGGAGCAAAGAAATACATGCTGAGCGGCCACCAGAGGACACAAAAGATTGGATACACTGCCCATATTTCATGGGGAGTAGATACAGCATTCACCGCAATGAAAAATGCAGTAAACAAGATCGTGCCATGGAAAGAAAAGGCGGTAAATGATTTTCGCTTCCCATGGTAAATCGAAAGCGGCCACCAAAGTACAGCAAATGCCGGAAATATAAACCAAGGATAGCCAGGCGAAAGAAGAACATTTAATAAGATGTAATAAAGAATAATACTGGAACTTCCAATCAAAGCAGTTAAGAGGTACTTGGACTTTTCGCCAAGGGAAGCAAGAATGGGCCACCAAAGGATAGGGAAGACCCCATATAAGAACCATGGGTATTCAGGTGTTTCAAGAAAATTTTCGATGATGAGAAAGGCGATTAAAACAGCGCTGTAAAAGCAGGCGAGCTGCTGATGACTTCCTTTTTTAATACCAAATACAGTGATCGGCCACAGCAGAACGGCTAAGCAGGGATAGTAGAACCAAAGGTGCTGCGGGCTCGTTAAGTAATTAACAATGATAAAAAAGGCAATAGATAATGTGGCGCCTGCCATAGCAAAACTGATAGACGGTGTTTTCATAGTTTTCCCTCCCTTATTTTGACCTGACATAGCTGAAATACATGGTTAACGGCCACCATAGGATGGCAAAAGTAGGGTAGACAAACCAAATTGTATCTGGGCTGTAATAAAAATTAGTAAATAGAAATAGCGCGATGATTAAGGCAGCACCCCAGACCGAATACCAAAGATTTTCTTTCTTAAAACTTTTCTTCTTATTAGTAGGTTTGACGCCTAACTCTGCACGGAGATCGCTAATATCCCCAAATTCCACAATGGCTTTATTAATCGCATCTTCTTCCTCTTTTCCTTGAGCCATTAAGTCATGAACTTTTTCCTCAAGATTTTCTATTACTTCTTCTTTAATGGCTTCCTTTTGTTCGCTTTCGGGTACTTCCTTAAATAATTCATCCACATGATCATTTAATCGCTTCATGATTATCCCTCCATAAATAAGTCGACAATTTCTTTTGTTTCTTTCCATTCTGACACCAGTTCTTTCAAGTAAGCACGTCCGAGAGAGGTGATTCTGTAATATTTTCTTTTGCCTCCTTGAGAAAAATCGCCGTAGTACGATTCGATGAGGTCTTTTTTTACCAGCCGCTGAAAGACGGCGTACAATGTTGCTTCTTTAATTTGGAATCGATCATTTGTACGAATGCTGATTTCCTTTGAAATTTCGTACCCATAGCGGTCCTGTTCATCCACCAGCCGCAAAATAATCGAATCCAAATGTCCGCGAATGATATCGCTTCGAATCATGTTGTCACTTCCTTGTTTGGACTATTCTATCTGATAGAGTAATCATAATCTATATTACTCTACCTGTCAAAGTAATATTCGGATAATAATTGGACGTATGGATTTTATTATAATTGAGTCTAATTTAAATTTTGGACTATGTGTAGAAAGATGGGAATATGACACGTTTATATACTGGGGACTATTAAACTAACGGGTGCTAATGTTCAAGAAGGACATTGCCCCATTATTATTGAAGTTAAAGGGAGTGTTGATGATAGAGTGATCTTTACTAAAAGCCCCAAAAGAACTCTTAGGAGTGTTCATGGTGTTAGAAAAAAATAAAAGCGTAACATATTCAGGAGAAGAAATAATCTAGACGTTAAAAGAGATTGAGCTTATTTTAATTTCATTACACAATATGGGTTCTTACTACGGAGAAAGATTATTAGAGGATGGTGAAGCAAAACATAGAGCTGAGTATGAAAAAGAAACAACCCATTTTATAGATGAGTGGAAAGTGACTCATAGGCTCGCAAAAATTAAAATGATATTATCAGATAAATTTGATAATACACTTGGAAAAGGGGATATGGACGATATTGAAAGAACTATGGAAGGTCTGAAAAGTTGGTCTAAACCAAATGATAATCCGTAAATAATCATTTTCTTATTTAAGTAACCGGGGCTCATCTGCAACAAAGATATGTAGCAAAAGGTTTCTGGATCAGCCTTCTCATTTTAGAGTAAAAGACGGTAGAGTTGGATAAGAAAATCTACTTGTTTTTAATTAACTTATAGCTAGGATTGAAAGTTATAATAGGTTTATTAATTAGGGGGGAAATGATGGGAGAAATAAATTTTAGATTGGCTGCTGAAAAAGATTTAGAGAGTATCGTTGCAATGCTTGCTGATGATGTTTTGGGAAGTAAACGTGAGCGGTATGAACATCCACTACCTAATAGTTACATGAGAGCTTTTGAGGCTATTATAGCTGACCCTAATAACGAGCTAATAGTGGCTTGTGAAAAGAATGAAGTGATTGGAGTACAACAAATTACTTTCACTCCATATATAACACATCAAGGTGGCTGGAGAGCTACTATTGAAGGAGTAAGAACATCAGCTTCTGTAAGAGGTAAGGGTATAGGAACTAAACTCATAAAATGGGCAATTCAGAGGGCAGAAGAACGTGGTTGTCATTTAGTACAACTAACTACTGATAAAAAAAGAGCAGATGCTTTAAGATTTTATGAAAGTTTAGGTTTTAAAGCAACACACGAAGGTTTAAAGATGAAGTTATAATATTACTTAGTAAACTATCTGATAGTTTATGGTCCCCAATATCAAGATTTCTTTAAATCAAGTCTTACATAAACTCTACTCGGGCTTTAGTTGAACAAGCGTTAAGGAAAGTGAGAGATGAAAATTCGGTTCCTTCATAACGTTTTAGGAACCGATTAACTATTTGAATTTGCATATCCGCGCTTCCCCGACACTATCGCTATACGATGAACAGTTTGTTGCAGGAGTACCGGCTGATGAAACCGTAACCTCTTTTTTTACAGGGGGTACTCACTCGTTAAACCCCTCAGTATTTACTTAAGCAAGAATGGCCGGCCATAGATAATCTTCAACAGCTAGGGATGAATGGTAACGGGAGTTCCCAGTGGAATTATGCGGGCAAGCTCCTCAACGTCATGATTATACATCCGAATGCACCCGTGAGACACTGCTTTGCCTATCGAACTCGGATTGTTCGTTCCATGGATGCCATAATGCTGTTTAGACAGACTCATCCACATGGTGCCGAAAGGTCCTCCAGGATTAGGTGCCTTATTCACAATAATATAGGTGCCGACAGGGGTAGTGCTAAGCATTTTACCTACAGCAATTGGGTATTCTTTTTGTAAGGCTCCATTGCTGTAAAGTCGTAGCTTACGCTGATTTAGTGATATATCAATTTTATATGGAATCTCATTCGGGTCAGGGAAACCGGGGATCCAAATTTGTTGTCCGGGATAGATCAAATTTGGGTTGATCGTTGGGTTTGCTTGGATAATTGCCTGAAGGAGTGTTCGGTAATCTAGAGAAATTTGAAAAAGAGTTTCACCTGTTTTGACTGTATGGAGCATGAGTTCCACCTCCGATACTCTTAATAGTACATTATATGTGAGGTGTAACTGATGTTGATTTATGAAGATAATTAACAGGTTCAAAAGTGAAAGAATGGTAAGAGATGTCTCGAATTTGAGTCTTACGTTAACTGTGGCAATTCTGAATTAAAGGAGTTGTCCTCTTCTTAACGTTTATGGCAGGATAATGGAAGACTTGATTCCGAGATACCTATCATTTTTAATTTAGGAATGATTTATGAAATCCCACGAAAAATGGTGAGTGTACTAGATAATTTTGAGAAAATGAAGAATGGTTTATGGGTGGGGAGATGTAAAGATATCCTATTAATTTAAAGGGGGAAGTCTTATGTGGAAAATCAAAAATTTAAATAATGCTTTGGATTATAAAAAAGCTATGACAACACATTTGGCAGACTTGAAAGATAAGCTTTCTAATGGAGAAATCGCCGAAGATGATATAAAAAACAAAGAAGGTAAATTATTAATACATACTCATACATCAATTATAGAAGGTTCTATTAATTTGTTTCAATCAGATGAACATAAACAGACTTTTATTGAATATGGACTCGCTCAATTCGAAGAAGAGTTGGCAGAGCTTTCAGATGACATGAATGCTTTTAATGTTTCCGCCCCAATTCACATAAAAAATGCAATCATTAAGCCTTTTTCTAATCCTGAAGTAAAGACAAAAATGAGTGAAATGATTGTTTATTCTGATCAAGTGGTTGGAATTTCTATATCTCTTGAATGAATGTATTGGGGTAATCTCCCATAAGAGATCTCTATTATATCTTCAAATTAAGTCTTTCATTTTAGGATTAACGTTATATCAAGGTAGTGAACTAGTTGGGTTCATTGGTAGAAACAAGAAGAGAACGCTACAGGGGTTTGTTTTTTTATATTGCTGAATTGTGTATTAACAATGATATACAAAGAAAAGGATGGGGATCTATGCTTTTAGAATCTCTAGAAGAACAGCTAAGTGAAGATAAGGTTTCAAGTATTTATTTGCCTACTTCAAATGGTGGACTTGCTGAGCGTTTTTTTATATCTTTTGCAATTGGATTAAAGGTGAAAGTAAATACAATAAGAATTTAGGATTATCTTCTAGGGCTAATATTTATGTCGGTCTCAAGTCTTATAAAACCTGGGGCGGTTAATTAGAAGAGTATTCGCCTTTTTACATTAGCATATGGATGTCATTATCTAAATTACCCAAATAACTATTAAACTTTTTTTTTAACTATCTGAACATATTCTTTAAAGATGAAAAAATTATGAGGAGTGTCTTGATGGGATTTTATTACTTATTCTTACTCGTTATCGGAATTATACTAACTGTAATTGGAGCACTTAAAAAGGATGTGCCTCGTTCAGTTAAAATAGTAATTTTTCTATTTGTAATTGGTATTGCGCTTATAGTAATGTCATTAGCATTATTATTGTTACCAGGTAGCTCTGACGTAATTGCTGAACTTTTGAAATGGGATGAATAAGTTTCAATTTTGCTGAACGTCCTATAAAAAAGCAGAACTTCCAACTTTGCGGAAGTTCTGTTTTTTTATATAAATATCAACGGTGCGCTACCAATTATTCAAAAACATACCAACCGTCTGATATTAAGATTTATACTTTTGTGGAATATCAATCAACACATGACGAATCATTTCCACCACCAGATTATTCGACTCCGCCACAGCTTTGCTTCGTTTTTTTATCTATCGAAAATTCAAATTATGATTGCACCCATATAAAAACACCTTCAAAGTTGTAATACTACTTTGAAGGTGTTTTATTAAGTTTCATTTCATTAGGTCTGGCTTGCTTATATTAAAACTTACACCCACGTATAGTCCCGACCCCAGCTTTCCTTAGAAAGACTTTGAACAGTCGTGACAATTTCCGGTTCTACCGCGTAGGCTTCACCCTGCTCATAAGGATTATAATGAAAAGCGTACAGCCTGGAGGTGAATTCATGGAAAGGCAGTGAGCTCTCGCCTTCTTCTTCACCATTTCCAGCAACGCTTGGTTCAATTGACTGCCCCCAGTTTTGGGAACTGTCATTATTCGGGTTATAAAAGTAGATGCGATATTCACCTTTCGGATCTTTGCTGATGCGGTTAATGGAAACCGCATGCAATCCGAGCAATTTTCCATGAACGTTCGTAATAAAGATGCCCACCGGATTTGGATAGATGAGCTCATAATCATCGTTATAATCCGGATGATGTGTTGCATAAAACAGTTTTACAAAACCGGGATAATCTAAAATATATCCGGTAATTGGATCGAACACGGAGCTGAACCCTTTCTGAACCCAATCGCCATAAAAGGCAGGGTTAACCCATCGGTGCCCATCCTCGCCGCGTAAAGCAACACGAGTCATCATCTCGCTGTAAATTCGATCGAGGTGAGGGACTAACACGAGAGACACAGGGTCCAGTTCTTTATCTAAGTCGGGGGCAAGTCCGCCGCTCAAATCTTTCGAATGAATCGTTGCTCCTTCAAATGTGAAGTCTAAATCGCCGTCTCTGGCAGCGCGCGGGATGATCTCGAGCAGCACACCTGGTGCGTGCTGAGCCCATAGACTCATTCCACGGGCAGCCTGACAGGTAGGATTAAACCCTTGACCTATACCAAGTGGCTGACCAAGAACCTGCAGCGTTCCGGCTACAAGAATGCTGTTTGCTGTTACGCCTTCTCCTTGTTGTGTGGTTTGGAAGAGAGCGTTACGAACCTCTGGACGGATATCAAGTTCTACTAAACGTCTAAGTCCGGGTGCGACTGGAGAATGAGATAATACTCCGCGTTCCAGCAAAAGCGCTAGTCCGTAAATAGCTTGTCTTGTTGCTGGAAAAATGGCAGCTTTAATAACTTGGATAACAAGGTCCTGGTGTTCTTCCAGATTTGCGATTCCTTTCGTATTCAGCCCCAGAGCATAAGGAATTAATCCAGGCTCTCGCTTCGATAATAAGCGGATTAAAGTCGCATGGTGGGGAGCGACTAAACCAGTTTCACGCATAGATTTAGCTAGCGAAACACTTTCCGAGATTAATTCCTGCCTGGCGAGTCCTTTGATTTGGTTGCGATAGGCATAGACGTCCTTATACTTATTGCTGATAGTCGACGGTCCTTCGATCGCAGCAATATATCCTTTAAGGGCAGATTTATCTTCCTCTTCGCTTTCTGATTCCAGCATTTTCTTCGCCGTTTCGATCATGGAAACGACTCGTTTTATCATAATGGGACGCTGAGCAGTAAGCCGTTCGATTTCCATAATCAGCGTCTTGATCAACTCTTTTGAGGAGAGATGATCAATTAGAAATTGAAAGAGTTTACTTGTTCTTTCCTCATTTTCATTCTTTTCAATACGAGCACTTTCACTGGCATCCGGAAATAATAAATCCAGATTGAGAACCATTACTTCATTTAGAAATTCTTCGGCCATTTGCGCGGACACCGTTGGGTTCGTATATTTACCTTTGGCAATGGCAAGCATTCTCAGCTCGCTAAGAACTTCGATAATCATCGGAAGGCCTTTAGCCTTCAGGGAACCGGCAACTAAGGGAGGCTGCAATTTATCCGCGGACTCCCATGGACCATCTTGAAAAACACCTGAATTTTCAAAGCGGTGTGCATGATCGAAGAGGTGTTCGAGTCCATTTTCCATATCAATTAAACGATTGGCTTCTTGATAAACATCTGTTTGATATCTGGATTTCGCAAAAGGCTGAGCTTGTTCTAAATCTTCAATCGCCTTGGCGAATCGTTCGACAATGACACCTGTAGGCTGAGGCATAGGTGCTCTCCTTTCTATATGAATCCTAGGTCTTATACGTAGAAATTATATCGCTCATATTCTTTTAGAAGATCCGTCATTTCTTCACTATCTTTCCCGTAGAAGAAAATCGTACCGTAGTGATTTCCGAATCCGACTCGCTCCGCTACTTTTCCTTGCGGCGGAGTAAACATATCATGTTTTTCAAAATAAGGATGCTGCTCAAGTTCCTCTGGAATAGTCAGATCCTCAACGTAGTCTACTGACGGATGGACCATGAGACATCCGGAATACCCCTTGTAGTCGTATGGATCGGGGAAAAAGGCAGCCAATTCGTCTTCAGTAGTATTTGGATCGCTGCAAAGGAGTTGTGCTTCATACGCACTGAATCCGTAAGCGCGTTCAATTAAATCGAAAATATGTCCCCCTGGCACTCGGGCCGCCACTTCACCAAAATGAAGCACGCCATCTGGAGTCAGGAAGTACTCGGGATGAATCACTCCGTATTCGATTTCAAACGCATCGACAAGCTTCTGGACGGCTTGTTCAATTAATGGCCGTTTCTCTTCTAATAACGGAGAAGCGGGAACAAAATTGGAGTAACCTAAGCGAATATATTCGGTGATATTCAAGAAGCGGACTTTTCCTTTGTGAATAAAAGCTTCACAGGAAAATTCCTGACCATCCAAGTGGCTTTCCATTAATAACGGAAAATCTGTATCTTGGATCTGTTCAATTTCATCCACAGTACGAATGGCCAAGTGACCGACAGAACCAGCTTTATCCAGAGGTTTAACGTGAATCGGATCAAGGTGGTCACCATCTAATTTAAGTAGGGCCTCATTGACTCGCTTCAGAAACCTCTCTACATCGTCTTTATTTCTTGCTTCTTCAAATACGCCGACTTTAATGCCGGAAATCTGAGCTTTACGCTTCATCATTCCTTTATCCCGTAATAATAAAGAACGGTTAAACACACGTGGTTCTTTCCGGAAACGTGCGTTAAGGGCGCCAGCCCATTCTACACATTCTTCATATAAAGGAACGGCTAATTCCACATGTAATGCTTTCAGCTTCTTATATAACTCATCCGAGCTTTCATTGATTTTGTTAAAATCCCAGCCCACAAATAAAATATCATGCTTCTTTGCATATGATTCAAAGTCAGGCGGTCCTACTACAACAAACGGGCGGTTTAGTTTCGCCGCAGCTTCAATAGCCTGGACACTCCACCCAATCAATGCGGTATGATACGGCTTCGTTTCCTGTGACTCATCTACGGTCGTGTTTACTTCAAGTTGATCAAGTTCCATGAGATCTCTCTCCTTTTAATCTATGGATTATGAAACGACATAACCAGAAATTCCTGTCAAATCTTGAACTCTAGTACTTTAAAAGTACCAGAATATTGCATAAACTGTAAGCTTTATTGGCCAGTTCGACAAAACAAGACAGAAGTAGTGCAGTTTCCCTCTTTTTTGAAAGGGAGTTATAACGAGAGACCTCGAATCGCAGGGGGAGCATCAAATTAGAAAGAATGGGGATTGGAGGATAAGAGAAGTTAGTAAAGGGGGGAAATAATAAAATTGTATTCACCAAAAAACCCGAACCTTTTAGAGCAGCATTGGTTCGGGTATTCAATGAATGGATGACAACTGAAATTGCCGCTTCTTCACTTGTTTCAGTTTTTCTCTCAGCCTTTTCTGTTCCCATTACGGTAAATGTCTTGCGCCCGAGACCTCTATTAAACGAAGCTTCCTTTAGTCGAATTGGAATCCAGAACATCTGGATCTGCGACGAAGTTTATCGGAACATTGACAGGCGATAGGTCACCATTCTGTTCTCCAAATCCCTGGTTTCTTTTAGTTGAAAGAAAGAAGTCTGTCTGTTGGACACCCGCAAAACTGATTAAAGAGGATCGATCCAGCACATTAACCTTAAATCCGAGAAGATTTACGACAGAAGGGGCAAACAACACTACAATTCCTCCCATTTTTCAATTGGCAGCTTTTTGGGTTTTTCATTGGCGTTTTTAGTCGGGAAATCGAGGGCATCCCGGTCATCCACCATGCTTTTTGTGCCAAGAAATGCACTGCTGTCTCCAAAATTCTGGCCGAATCCTTGATTTTTCTTATCGGAATTATGCCAGTCCGTTAAAAGGTTCTGTCCTACATTTACGGCGGACGCATTTTCGAAGGAATTAATTTTGAAATTAAAAATATTAATAACAATAGATGGCGATGTCAAATTGAGCCCCCCCTTTTATTAACCAAGTATATGTCGGTTGTGGGGGTTTATGTTGAAACTTCAAAGGAGGGACGCCTATGGATCCTAAACAGTTAAAGCAATGGATGGAGCTGGCTCAATCCTTTCAAGGACAGGATTTCTGGAAGGGCGTCTTTAACGAGGAAAATGGACAGCAGTTCATCGAAGGCATGCAGCAGGAGCAGGCGAACTACAGCCAGCCGCCAAATCGCTCTCATCGTAAATCCGATTTTCCTAAATATGAATTATGCAAAAGTAAGGATTATATTTATGTCATCATCGAGCTGCCTGGGATTCAAAAGGGGGACGTGGAGTTAGCTTTTGCAGGAGAACAGATTATGGTTAAAGGAAAATCAAAATCTATGAAGCAGGAGTTTACTCTGATTCAATCGGATCGGTATATCGGAGAATTTGAGAGGATCATTCATTTGCCAGAGCCCGTAAATGAAGGGGAGATCCACGCAGAATTTAAAAATGGTCTTCTGGAAGTGAAATTAGGGCGAAAACGTAAAGATCATAAAAACATTCCGATTAAATAAGAAATAACCCTCCGCCAATTAGCAAAGGGTTATACGTACTTCATTCTCCATCAATTATGTCAGCATCGTTGACCCAAGTAATGGGCTGTTTCATCCAAACATCGTCTGCATTCTGTTCTCCGAATCCCTGGTTTTTCTTATTGGATACAAATCGTCTGCTTTTATAGTTCTGCCCAAAGGAAATAGACGAGTACCGCCCAGCCGTATTAACTTTGAAATTTGGAATATTTATCGTATGCGGCAGGAATTTAATCTTTTTCACCTCCTTACGATTCTTTGGGACAAACGTTTCTATTTCGTAATCCATCTATATGATTTAGATTAGAAAACCATTCACAGAAGAGAAGGGAGGAGGCTGTCAATGAGATGGAGGAAGAAGCTATTTCACTGGATAAACAAAGAAAGTCAGGAAGTTATGGACTTAAAGAGTAACGTGTCTTGCTTAAATGAAGAAGTTCGGGAATTGAAATCTCAGCTGGCAAATCACAAGCCTTCCCCGGTATATATAGTAGAGCAGCTAAACGTGGAGAAATATGAAGTACATAACAGTTTTGGAGCGATCGGAATTAAGAATTTATCGGGGAGACTTAATATTGGGGCAAACTATGAAAATGAGCTGCCGGACAACATAGGAGAACTTTTAGATTGGAAGGATGAGGAGGTAAGTAAAGTAAAAAATAGAAAACAGACTCAAAGGAATATGCAGGTTCATCAGCCGAAAGTTAATGTAAAATCAAAAGATGCTGTAATAAAAGGAAATGGTCCAGATTAGCCGTTTAAACAGGAAGTACACTTTCACCTCTCCTTTATAATTCTTTCACTAGTGATGATTAAAGAAGAATGAAATGAAAAATATCAACTATTACAGCGCAGGAAATACACGGAGACTTCTGCGGGAGGAAGGCATAGGGGGGGACCCCGCAGTGCGCAGCACGAGGAGGCCCACCAGCCGCCCGCGAAAAGCGGAGTGTATTTCCGGAGCGGTCATTCGGAGTAAACCTTTCCACTTCCCTAGAAATACTGGGATTATACAGGAAAAATCCGAACGATGATGGAATGGTGGCGTAAACATTCATCGTCGTTCGGATTCATAACGGTTAAGGACTTCTATTAACTGGATTGCAGTTTAGCGATTTGCTGTTGACTGACTTTCTTTAGCCAACGCTTTCTCACCTGCTTCTAATACTTCTACTATTCGGTCCACATCATAAACACTTCCGCGCCAAATTCCTCCGCTGACCTTTTGGAGAGCAGCCCATAATTTCGTATCATCGGGTAACTGTTCAGACGGATGAATATCTCTGTTCTGCTGTCTATCAGCCAAAATCTTGCTGCCTTCTTCCGGTGAAACAGGTTGATCTTCCGTTCCCACGAAGTGAAGGTGACCATTTAAGTTCACCGTATCAATCGAAACCTCGACCACATCACCGTCTTTTAATTTGCCGATTGGGCCATCGGCTAACCCTTCAGGGCCGATATGACCGATACAAGCTCCTGTAGACACTCCGGAAAAACGTGCGTCCGTTAGTAAGGTTACATATTTTCCGTAAGAAAGGTGCTTAAGGGCAGATGTGAGCTGATAGGTTTCTTCCATCCCGGTTGCCATTGGTCCGCAGCCGGTTACAGCCATAATATCTCCCTTAACAATATCACCTTGCCGGATAGCTTCAATGGCTTTTTTCTCGCTGGTAAATACTTTTATTTTACTTTTATGATAGTAGATTCCATCATCATCAATCCGGCTGGGGTCAATCGAGGTTGATTTAATAATCGAACCTTCGGGAGCAATATTGCCGATCGGGAAAGTAACGGTTGGTTTTAACCCTCTTTCCTTAGCTTTTTCAGGATTCATAATCACATCATTCGCAGCAATACCATCTGCATCCTCGAGACGCTGCATCATTTGCTGTCTTCTGTCTGAGTGTTCCCACCACTCTAGATTTTCTCCGAGAGTTTTTCCAGTGACTGTTAAGGCGTCTAAATGCAGCAGTCCAAGTCTTCTTAGGTGAAGCATGACTTCTGGCACTCCTCCGGCTAAGTAAGCGCGAATCGTTGGATGGTAGTCAGGGCCATTTGGGAGAACGCTTACAATTCTCGGCGTCTTCAAATTGACTCGATGCCAATCTTCTACGGTCGGAATATCACATCCTGCACAATAAGCAATGGCAGGGAGGTGGAGCAGCAGGTTCGTTGATCCGCCGAAAGCAGCGTGGACTACCATAGCATTATGTATGGATTTATTCGTTACGATATCTTTTGTAGTGATTTTCTGATTAATCATTTGCACGACGGCTTGAGCTGATTGGCGGGACATTTCTTTCCAGATGTCCTGACCGGAAGGAGCTAGCGCTGCGTGAGGAATGGACATCCCAAGCGCTTCTGCTACTACTTGAGCCGAAGCAGCGGTACCTAGAAATTGACAACCGCCTCCGGGAGTAGCGCAGGCACGGCAGCCAAGTTCGGCAGCTTCTTTTAGGGAAAGCTCTTCATTTGAATAGCGAGCGCCAATCGTTTGAACTTTACCGGCATCTTCTCCATAAGCAGGAGGGAGAGTTACTCCTCCGGGAATAATTACAGTAGGCAGGTCGTGCATAGAGGCTAGAGCCATAGTCATCGCTGGCAGTCCTTTATCACAAGTGGCCACCCCAACAACGGCCTTTCTTGTCGGTAAGGACCGGATCAGCCTTCGATAAACCTGGGCAGCATCATTTCGGTAAGGGAAAGAGTCAAACATTCCTGTCGTTCCCTGCGTTCTGCCATCGCAAGGGTCACTTACATATGCGGCAAATGGAACACCCGCAGATTCAGTCACGACTTTTGCAGCTTCTTTCATTAGCATGTCTACTTCCCAATGGCCCGTGTGATAGCCGAGAGCAATAGGCTTTCCTTCATTATCTTTTATACCGCCCTGAGTGCTAAGAAGTAATACTTGCTTTCCATTTAACTTGTCAGGCTTCCAGCCCATCCCGACATTTTGGGACAAGCCAAATAAATCGCCGCTTGGAGAGTTTCTCAGCATTTGGTCGGTTAAAGGCAGTGCACCGGCAGGGCCAGCAGCTTTTGTTTGAATTGCTTCAATATCAGTTTCCAGTTTCATTAAATCATCAAGACTGTGATTCACGAACACCACTCCTTAAAGGATCATTTGTTAAATGATTATGAATTTTCTATACAAATTTGTCAACTATATAGAACTAAGTTTTATAATATAAAACAACACAAAATGACAGCGATTTCAAAATCTTCTTGCTATTATTTTTTCAATAAGTTATCATGGCATTAATTAGTTCATCCAATGAACAAACTTAGTTTTTGCAATTCTATTAAGGGGAGGACCAGGGAGTGAATCGCCGTTATAGCCAATTTTGAAAACGCTAACAAAAGGAGAGGGGATCTTTAATGTTAAAACGTAAACTATGGATACTCGGGATGATAGTCTTGCTTTTCACCGCTGCTTGTCAAGGATCTGGTGACAAAGCTGCTAGTGGAGATTCGGGAGATACTACACTTACTTTGTGGCATATTGAAACAGGTCCATCAGAAAAAGCATTAAAAGAAGCTGTTAAAAGATTTGAAGATTCTCATGATGGTGTAAAAGTGAAAGTAGTAAGACAGGAGAATGACCCCTACAAAACAAAACTATCGGTAGCCATGGGTGGAGGGACTCCTCCAGATGTATTTCACTCATGGGGAGGCGGCTGGCTTGAAAAATTTGTTGATTCCGGGCAAGTGGCTGATCTTTCCGATACGATCGACACTTCAAGATTTCTTCCATCTGCCTTAACTCCCGCCACTTTTGATGGTAAAAATTACGGGGCACCATTAGCGATGGATATTGTTCCTGTTTGGTATAACAAAGATATGTTTAAGAAATATGGATTGGAAGAACCGGAAACCTTTGAAGATTTAAATAATATAGCAGAAACCCTTAAATCGCATGATATTCTGCCGTTTTCGCTTGCTAATAAGTCGAAATGGCCAGGATCTTTCTATTATATGTATTTGGCCGAAAGAATTGGCGGTCCGGATTTATTTAATGAAGCTTTTAACCGTGAAGGCAGAGGGTTTGACGACGAGGCCTATGTAGAAGCAGGAAAGAAAATACAAGAGTTAGTGAAAAACGATGACTTTCCAAACGGGTTTAATGGGATGAATTTCGATACCGGCCAGTCTCGTCAGCTTATGTATGCTGAAAAAGCCGGAATGATTATTCAAGGAAGCTGGATGCTTGGGACAACTAGAGCGGACATGCCTGCCTTTGAAAAGAAACTAGGATTCTTTCTCTTCCCATCTGTTGAAGGAGGAAAAGGTTCAAATAAGGATATTGTAGGCGGAGTAAGTCCAGTCTTCTCTGTAGCTAAGAAGAGTAAGCATCAGAAGCTTGCAAAAGAGCTCGTTCAGGAATTAACAAGTAAAGAAACCGCTCAGGAGCTTGCTAATAAAGATGGGGCGATCTCAGCAGTGAAAGATGTTGAGTACGATGATGAATACGTAAAACAGATCAGTAAGGTGCTGGAACAGGCAGAATACTTACAAACGTTCTATGATCAAACTCTTCCGCCAGAATTGGCAGAAGCTCACTTAGATACCACTCAAGCCATATTTGGTCTTTCAATGACACCGGAAGAAGCGGCGAAACAAGTCGAAGAAAAAGCTAAAGAAGTCCTCAAATAATAATGAAAACTACATCAGGTAGCAACTTGCTTGGTGTAGTTTTCTTATCTTAAGGGTGGTGACGTACTTGCAAGATCATGCGAGAAAATTAGATTCGACAGAGGAATTTAGAAAATCGGCAAGCCGGGAAAAGCAAGCCGGAAAGAAAAAAAGAACGAAACCCAAAATGTCGAAAAAGCGTCGGGAAGAGATGTTGGTCATTGCTGGATTCCTCGCTCCTGCTTTGCTGATTTACGGAGTCTATGTCGTCTATTCTATTGTAATGACTTTCTATTATAGTCTTTTCGAATGGTCAGGAATCGATAATAATATGGTGTTTACTGGTCTAAAGAATTACATCACTTTGCTTAGTGATGGGGTCTTTTGGACTTCCTTCCAAAATAATTTCCTGCTCGTGGGGGCGTCTTTACTGACTCAGCTGCCATTGGGATTAATTATGGCCCTCTTATTATTCAGTCCTGTTAAAGGGATGCGGTTCTTCAGGTCCATTTACTTCATGCCTTTTCTTATGTCGACTGTAGCCATTGGTATTTTGTTTATTTACATTTATGACGGAAACTTTGGCTTAATTAACCAGTTGCTCGGTCAGTTAGGGTTGGATTCTTTGCAGCATGGATGGCTTGGAAATGAAGGTACAGCTATCTGGGCTGTTATTGCGACTGTCTGCTGGCAGTTTGCTCCGTTCTACATGATTTTATTTAGGGCTGCCATCGTAGGAATCCCTGAGGATCTTTATGAAGCTGCTGAAATTGATGGGGCGAATCCGAGGAAGAAATTTCTCAATATTACTTTGCCTTTATTAATGCCGACAGTGATCACTTCTGCGATTCTATCCATTATTGGAGCACTAAAGTACTTTGATTTGATCTATGTTATGACCGACGGCGGACCGAATAATTCTACAGAATTAATGGCCACCTATATGTATGAACAAACGTTTACAAATTTCAACATGGGTTACGGAAGCAGTATTTCTTTCTCCATGTTTATTATTGCCTTTATAGTCACAGCTTTCATTATTTTCTTTGACCAGAAAAGGAAAGGGGCGAATTAAATGTTAAGGAAATTAAATCAAATACCGCTCTACGTATTAGCTATTGCTTTGCTGTTGTTTACAGGTGTTCCTTTTTTCATCATGGTGTGCGCCTCTTTCAAAAGTCAAATTGAATTTATGGGCTCTCCCTGGGCATTACCTGAAAAATTTTCTTTAGAGAATTATCGACTGTTGTTTGAGTCTGATTTCTTTCATTACTTTTTTAATAGTGTGCTGGTTTCGGTCATTTCCGTAGTGGCTGTTATCATATTGGCTGCCATGGCGAGCTACCCGCTGGCAAGAATGAACTTTAAGTTAAATCGTCCTCTATTTCTCCTTTTTTTAGTCGGAATGATGATACCGATTCACACGACTCTGATTCCTATTTTCCTGCTCACTAAAAATCTAGGATTATACGATACGATCTGGGCATTGCCGGGACCGTATATTGCGTTTGCACTTCCCGTTTCAATTGTTATCTTTACTCAATTTTTGCAGGAGCTTCCTAAAGAACTGGAAGAGTCCGCTAAAATGGATGGCTGCGGCCATTTCCGGTTATTTTGGAGAATCCTCTTTCCGTTATTAACTCCAGCGGTTGCAACGGTAGCGATCTATAACTTCATCCAAATTTGGAACGAGTTTGTCTTCGCTCTTGTTCTTACAAATTCAGATGGAAATGCTACCCTTCCTCTTGGTCTTCGTCAATTTTATGGTCAGTTTTCCGTTAATGTTCCGGGGATAATGGCGGCGTTAACACTAGGCAGTCTGCCTCTGCTATTAATCTATCTACTAGCTCAGGAGAAAATTGTTAAAGGCATTGCCGCAGGCTCTGTGAAAGGATAAAACAGATAACACACGAAAGAAGGGAAAAAGTATGCATTCTATTGTAAACCCGATCCTGCCCGGTTTTCATCCGGACCCTTCCATTTTGAGGGTTGGCGATGACTATTATATTGCGACTTCTACGTTCGAGTGGTTTCCTGGTGTGCAGATCAACCATTCGAAAGATTTGAAGAATTGGAGACTGTTAACGTATCCACTGACGAGAACCTCACAGCTGAATATGTCTGGAAACATTGATTCCGGTGGTGTGTGGGCCCCGTGTTTAAGCTATTCAAATGGCCTGTTTTATTTAATCTACACGGATGTGAAGAGTCGAAGAGGGGCATTTAAGGATACCCACAATTATTTAGTTACATCTGAGAATATTGAAGGACCTTGGTCTGATCCCGTGTATTTAAATAGCAGCGGGTTTGATCCTTCGTTATTTCATGATGAAGATGGCACCAAGTGGCTGCTGAATATGATTTGGGACCATAGACAAGGGACCAATTCTTTTGCAGGTATTGCTTTGCAGGAGTATTCCTCTCAAGAAAATAGATTAGTTGGCCCGGTCAAAAATATTTTTAAAGGAACTGAATTAGGTCTAACCGAAGCCCCGCACCTGTATAAAAGGAATGGCTATTATTATTTAATCACGGCTGAAGGTGGCACAGGTTATGAACATGCTGTAACGATGTGTCGTTCAAAAAGCTTGTTTGGTCCGTATGAAACGGATCCTGAAAATCCAATCCTTACTTCTCGTAATTCAGAAGCAGAGTTGCAGAAAGCGGGGCATGGCAGCTTAGTAGAAACGCAAAAGGGTGAATGGTATTTAGCTCATTTATGCGGGCGTCCAGTCAAAGCTGATCAATGTATATTAGGAAGAGAGACAGCCTTGCAAAAGTGCTACTGGACTCAAGATGACTGGATCCGAGTTAAAGGAGGTCCCAACCCGCAAGTGGTAGTAGATGGCCCGGATATACCTGTAAAAGAATGGGGGAAACAGAAGGCTCGAGATGAATTCAATGAAGAATCACTTGGCCTTCAATGGAACTCTCTTAGAAGACCCTTTACAGAAGATTGGCTTTCCTTGAATGATCGTCCTGGCTGCCTCCGTCTCTATGGAGAAGAATCATTGATTTCCACCCACAACCAAAGCTTAGTGGCAAGACGGTTGGAAAGCATGAAGGCAGAAGTAGAAACCAGCGTAGACTATCTTCCAGAACATTTCCAGCAAATGGCCGGATTGATTTTTTACTACGATACCAAGGATTATGTCTATTTGAGAATTACTCATCATGAGGATTTAGGAGCAGTATTAGGAATTATCCGCTCAAAGCACGGGGTGTATGAGGAATTGTTAGACCAGGAAATCCAGCTTCCTCACCATTCAAATTACTATTTAAAAGCGTCTGTTAGAAATGAGAAGGTTTCATTTTATTATTCTTTGAATGGTGATGAATGGGAATTGGTAGAGGAATCGGTTGATATCAGTCATTTATCTGACGATGACCCTGATTATATTCGTTTCACGGGAACTTACGTGGGGGTATGTGCTCAGGATCTTTGCGGGCAGAAGAAACATGCAGATTTTAATTATTTTGTTTATCAAGAAAGTAATAACCATCTTTAACCTATTTCGATTATAGCTAGGATTGGAGGACCGCTTATGAAATACGATCCGTTTTTCAATGCTCATCATTCCCCAATGGGGGCGTTTGCCAGTTTCACACTGGGGCACAAATGTGCAAGCGGGGGACTCGGAATGGATTTAGGGAAGCCTGCCGACGAAAATGTGTACATAGGAATGGAGACGAAGGAGGGCGGAAGCTATCAGGCATTGCCTTTCTTTGGGGATTCCTCTGAAGATTTAGCTCGGTTTGCGGTTGGTAATGATCAAACGGATGCTGACCAAGAACTCATTACTTATTTCCGTGACGAGGAGATTGAGCGTGATTTTAATGTGGGAACGGATACTTGGAAAGCAGGCGATATGGAATTCACCATTTATTCGCCCGTTAGAGAGCTGCCCGACCCTGTAAAGGCGGAAGAAGAGACGATTAAAGATTCGATCCTTCCTGCTGTGTTTGTGGAGGTAACGCTCGATAATCTTCGTCACAAGAAATCACGTAAGGCCTTCTTTGGGTACCAGGGGGAAGATCCTTATGCTGCTATGAGAAGAGTCGATGATTCCGCTCATCCGTCCCTCGTCGGAATTGGTCAGGGACGACGCACAGCCATCGTAACCAAAGACGGGAATGTTAAATCAGGTCTAGGGTTTACCATCGATAAAGTCTTACATGCGGAACACGAGTTTAATTTAGGTTTTGGATTAGGATTGAGCGGCGGCCTGGTTATGGAAGTCGGTCCTGAAGAGAAAAGAACCTTTCAGTTTGCCGTCTGTTTTTACCGGGACGGACTTGTAACGAGTGGAATCGATACAAAATATTATTACACGCGTTACTTTCAATCAATAGAAGAAGTGGCGGACTATGCTCTTAGCCATTTCTCGCGTTTAACGTCCGCCTGCAGAAAGGGCAATGAACTGTTAGAAAAGGATCATCTTTCGGATGAGCAAAGGTTTATGATGGCTCATTCTATTAAAAGCTACTACGGAAATACTCAACTTCTTGACGGAGAGGACAAGCCAATCTGGGTCGTAAATGAAGGGGAGTATCGAATGATGAATACATTTGATTTAACCGTAGACCAATTGTTCTATGAATTAAAAATGTCGCCATGGACAGTGAAAAATGAGCTTGAATTATTTATGGAGAGATACTTCTACCATGATTCGGTTCAATTCCCTAATTCAGAGGAGAATCATTCTGGAGGGATCAGTTTTACGCATGATATGGGGGTGGCAAACGTATTCTCCGCCCCTGGCAGATCGGCCTATGAGTTTGCAGGGATTGATGATTGCTTTTCCTTCATGACCCATGAAGAGTTAGTAAATTGGCTTAGCTGTACAACGGTCTATATTTCACATCAAGAAGATTATTCCTTTGCAGAAACCCATTTGGGAGTGATCCAAGCATCCTTTGCCAGTATGTTAAATCGCGACCACCCTCAGCCGGATAAACGGAATGGACTGATGGGACTCGACAGCTCTTTTACCAAGGGTGGAGCGGAAATTACCACCTATGACAGCCTTGATGTCTCTCTGGGACAAGCAAGAAATAATATTTATTTGGCTGTGAAAAGCTGGTCCGTGTATATTGCTTTAGAAAAGTTATTCTCGAATCTTGAGCTGCCGAATCTATCTAATCAGGCGAAGGAACAAGCTATGCGCTGTGCGAAAACCATCGCAGGGGAAATGACTCCAGAGGGATACATTCCGGCTGTAATTACGGAAGGAAACCAGTCCAAAATTATTCCAGCAATCGAAGGCTTAATCTTCCCGTATTTTACAGATGGAAAAGAAGCATTAGCTGAAGATGGTGAATATGGATTTTTCATTCAGTCGCTAAAGAAACATATCACCTATGTCCTGCAGCCGGGAATTTGTCTATTTGAAGATGGAGGCTGGAAATTATCGTCAACAAGTGACAACTCGTGGCTGAGTAAAATTTATCTTTGCCAGTTTATTTATCGGCATATTCTGGGTTTTCCATGGGAGGAAAAAGAGAGAATTGCCGATCAAGCTCACGTAAAGTGGCTGACCCATAAGGAACATTCTTATTGGAGCTGGAGTGACCAGATTATCGCCGGGGAAATAAAAGCCAGTCGTTTCTATCCGAGGGGTGTTACGAGTATTTTATGGCTGATGGAAGAGTAGCAAATAGAAGAGGAAAGGCTGGTTATCAAATGAAGGCACTGATTTTTCAAGGAGGATGGGAAGGTCATGAACCGGCCCAGGTTGCTGAGATCTTAGCAGGGATACTCAGGGAAGAAAGCTTCAGAGTTAAAATTGCAGATTCCTTATCTGCTTTGGAAGAGGAAGATTTATCAGACTACGATCTTATTATCCCCAATTGGACGCAGGGGACGATCTCTGACAATCAATTGGCGGCTCTAATGAAAGCAGTAGAAAAAGGAACGGGTCTCGCGGGCTTGCACGGAGGACTTGGGGACTCTTTCCGGATGGCGACGGATTATCAATTTATGGTCGGTGGTCAATGGGTGGCTCATCCTGGCAATGATCATGTTCCATATCAAGTCCATATAAAAGACAAAAACCACCCGCTTACAGAAGGGATGGAAGACTTCAGTGTAGAGTCAGAACAGTACTACATGCATGTCGACCCTGCCATTCATGTTCATGCGACCACTATGTTTCCCGTAGCTGAAGGTCCTCATGAAGCCAATGGTCAAGTAGAGATGCCTGTGGTATGGAGTAAGAAGTGGGGAAAAGGAGAAGTATTTTATTGTTCTCTAGGACATGTTGCAGAAATTGTGAACATGCCAGAGGTTGTGACCTTGATGCGAAACGGATTTAACTGGGCGGCAAGAAATGTGGGGGAAAGAAATGAGTAAATTGAAAGCAGGCCTTGTCGGGTGTGGGAATATTAGTGATATCTATTTGAAGAATTCCGCAGCATTTGAAGCTTTTGGTATTGTAGCTTGTGCAGATGTTGATCTTGATCGAGCAAAAGAAAAGGCTGCTCAGTTTAACATCCCAATGGCTTGTACCCCACAGCAGCTAATGGAAGAACCAGACATTGATTTTGTGCTGAACCTGACCCCGCCTTCTGTTCATGCGGAAGTGGCATTGCTTAGTTTGAAATCTGGGAAACATGTGTATAGTGAAAAACCGTTATCCGTAACCAGGTCCGATGCTGAAAAAATAGTAGCGGCGGCTGAAGAAAGAGGACTAATGGTTGGCAATTCCCCTGACACCTTCTTAGGGGGAGGCATTCAGACCTGCCGCCATATCATCGATCAAGGAATGATTGGCGAACCCGTTTCCGCTGCAGCTTTTATGATGAATCATGGACATGAACACTGGCATCCCAATCCTGATTTTTATTATCAGACAGGCGGAGGGCCGTTATTTGATATGGGTCCTTATTACCTGACCACACTGATTTTTCTAATGGGTCCGATCCATCAAGTGACCGGGACAGCTAAGATGACTTATCCGGAAAGAACCATCACAAGTGACGAAAGGTATGGAGAGAAAATCAAGGTCACGACGCCCACCCAGGTAAACGCCGTTCTTGACTTTGAAAACGGTGCAGCCGCTTCTCTCATAACAAGCTTTGATACGTGGCATCATCGACTGCCTCATATTGAGCTTTACGGATCAGAAGGAAGTATAGTCGTCCCTGACCCCAACAGGTTTGATGGTCCTGTGTACGTAAGGCGATTCGATGAGGAAAATTGGTCTGAATACCCGCTAACTCATGGGTTTACAGAGAACAGCCGAGGGCTTGGAGCAGCTGACTTTGCCTACGCCATAATGGATGACCGACCGCCTAGAGCAAGTGGGACCCTTGCCTTTCATGTGCTGGATGCTATGCAGGGAATTTATGACTCATCTCAGGCAGGGAAGCACTATAAACTCTCAAGCACATGTGAGAAACCAGATCCTTTGCCAGCGAACCTTACAGAACAAAATATTGATGACTTATTAAGCTTGAAGAATCACTAAGGCTGACTTTTAAGAATCTGAATGCGGAGGAGGAGTTCGTATGGCGGAGCAAATAAATATCGGAATGATTGGCTACAAATTTATGGGAAAAATGCATAGTCATGCTTATCGTGATTTATCGTTCTTTTTTCCGGACAGTCCTAAGCCTTGCCTCAAAGCTGTCTCGGGGCGCAATGAATCTGCCGTGAAAAAAGCAGCCGAGGAAATGGGGTGGCACAGCTATGAGACAGATTGGCGCCATCTGATTCAACGTGATGATATAGATGTGATTGATATCGTTACGCCTAACCATACCCACCCTGAAATTGCCATAGAGGCAGCTGAGGCAGGAAAGCATATTATCTCAGAGAAGCCTCTTGCCCTTGACGTGAAAGATGCGAATAGAATGCTTGAAGCAGTGGAAAAAAATAATGTCGTTCACATGGTATGTCACAATTATCGGTTTGCACCTGCTGTTCAGTATGCGAAGCAATTAATTGAAAAAGGATATTTAGGTAAAATCCATCATATCCGTGCTCACTATCTTCAGGATTTCATTATCGATCCGTCTTTTCCACTGATTTGGCGCCTGAAAAAAGAAGTGGCTGGTTCAGGGGCGTTGGGAGATATTGGTATACACAGTATTGATTTAGCAAGGTTCCTGGTGGGAGAAATGGAAGAAGTGAGTTCGATGATGAAAACATTTGTGGAGGAGCGGCCAGTTCCCAGTGAAGAAGGAGGGCTGCGCGGCACTTCTAACCAGAATGAATATGGTCAAGTGACTGTGGACGACGCCATTGCTTTCTTGGCAAAGTTTAAAAACGGTGCAATGGGAATATTTGAAGCAACACGATTTGCTGGTGGGAATCGTAATAAGAACAAATTTGAAATTAACGGTGAAACTGGCTCGATCCGATGGGATATGGAACGAATGAATGAATTGGATGTATATTTCACCGATTCTCCTGAAGGATTACAAGGCTTTCGCACCATTCATTGCACAGAAGAACAGCACCCTTATGCCGGAGCCTACTGGCCGCCTGGCCACAGCATAGGCTATGAACATACGTTTATTCATCTTGTGCATCAATTCTTTCAAGGGATCTCTGCCAATTACTCTCCTCATCCTAACTTTAAAGATGGGCTAATGAATCAGAGGGTCATGGAGTCAATTGAGAATTCCGCTATAAATAGAGGCTGGGAAAAGATATAGATTAAAGAATTTTTATTTCCTGTTATCATGCACTTGGACTGCCGATTTTTAAATGTTTTCAGAATTATTCCACTTGACTGCCTATTACTCTGGATATATATTGTAACTAATGCACGAGTAATCAACGAAGGAGTCACCACAACATGCCGATCATTCAATCTGTTGACAGAGCCTTTAGAATTCTAGATTTGTTCAATGAACTGACGCCTGAACTGAAAATTTCAGAAATCAGTTTAAAGCTTGACTTGAACAAAAGCACGGTTCATTCGCTGCTTAAAACATTAAAAGAGCATGACTATATCAGACAAAATCCTGAATCAGGTAAATACAGCCTGGGGATGAAGCTGGTCGAACGGTCGAATTTCTTGATGAACAGCATGGATATAAGAGCGATTGCCAAGCCTTCCTTAGTCGAACTTTCAGTAGAGACGGGGCTGGCAGTTCACTTAGTAATATTGGATGATAAAACCGGGGTGTACATTGATAAAGTAGAGAGTCCTAATGCTATTATCGGGTATTCACGCATTGGCAGAAGAGTAGCCGTTCACTCGAGTGCTGTAGGGAAGGTATTGGTCGCCTATCAGCCGCAGAAAAAGAAGGACGAAATTCTAAAGGATTATCATTACCAAACCTTTACTTCCAAAACATTAAACTCACGTCAGGACTTTCTCAATGAACTAGATAAAGTACTTAAGCTTGGCTATGCGGTCGATGATGAAGAAAACGAGCCAGGAGTTACGTGTGTCGCGGTTCCGATCTATGATCATGAAGCGAAGGTGGCGGCGGCAATTAGTATGTCTGCACCGTCCACAAGATTTTCCGGGGAACAGATCCACCCTGTTGTCGAAAGACTTAAACAAGCAAGCCGCAGTATTTCTGAAAAGCTGGGCTATACGTCTACTTTAACAAGCTCGTAAAGTGGATGTTTTTTTGTCACTATATGAAAACGGTGTTTTATATTATAAAACGGAAGGTGATGCAATGAATATTATTAAATTTAAAACCCAGGATGGAGCCAGTCAATTAGCTGTCGTCAAGGAGGATCATTCCATTTACCTGTTACCTTATCAGGACTTTCTGGAAATCATTGAGCAAGCGGAAGAAAACGATGTGACATGTCTCTCTCTCGTAAAGGAAGCTATTCAGGATTCGAAGCCTATTGGGCAGAAGCTAGAAGACTTGCATTTACTGCTTCCTTTAAACGCTGAAGAAGTATGGGCTTCTGGGGTTACATATCTGAAAAGTAAACGAGCCCGTAATTATGAAGCCCACGAAGGGAAGGAGGAAGTGAGTGACTCCTACTACGACAAAGTGTATGAAGCAGAACGACCTGAGCTTTTCATGAAATCGACCAGCCGCAGAACGATTGGACCGAATCAGCCGGTTTATCTCCGCAATGATTCGAACTGGCAGATTCCAGAACCGGAATTAGGCCTTGTCCTTAATAAACAGGGGAAGATTGTTGGCTACACGGTCGGCAATGACATGAGCAGCCGCGATATTGAAGGAGAAAATCCTTTGTACCTTCCCCAGGCAAAGATATGGAAGCATTCCTGCTCATTTGGACCGTCTATACGACTTGCTGAAACCGTTAACAATCCTTATGAGTTAACCATTACTTGTACAATCAGCAGGAATGGTTCAAAAATATTCGAAGAAAGTGCCAGCACTTCTCAGTTGAAAAGAAAATATGATGAGCTAGTTGAATACCTGCATCGCGATAACGAACTCTTTGATGGCACCGTACTATTTACGGGCACATGCATTATTCCTGATAATGATTTTACGTTACAGGATGGGGATCTAATCGAAATTACGATTCCAGAAATAGGCACGTTAAGGAATCCAGTTGAAAAGCTGGCTGTACAACATACATCATCTGTATCTAACTAAATCTCAAGGAGGAATAAAGATGAAAACGACAACAGAAACGAATACTTTTTTAAATTATATTAATGGAAAATGGAGCGCGTCCGATTCAAGAGAAGTAATTGAAAGTACCAATCCGGCGAATCCGTCCGAAATTGTAGGCAGTGTTCAAAACTCCAGTGCGCAAGATTTAGATCTCGCCGTTCAAGCAGCGTCAGAAGCTCAGAAAAAGTGGAAAAAGCTTTCAGGTGCTGAGCGAGGGAATTACTTGTTCAAGGTTGCTGATAAGCTGGAAGCGAACATTGATGATATTGCCGAAACGATGACAAGGGAAATGGGAAAAACTCTTCCAGAAGCTAAGGGGGAGACAGCCCGAGGAGTAGCCATTCTGAGATATTATGCAGGAGAAGGCATGAGAAAAGAAGGCGATGTTATTCCTTCTACCGATAGCTCAGCTCTTATGTTTAGTAAACGTGTTCCTCTGGGAGTAGTAGGAGTCATTACGCCCTGGAACTTCCCAGTTGCGATACCTTTATGGAAATCCGCACCGGCCTTGATTTATGGTAATTCAGTTGTTTTGAAACCAGCAACAGAAGCGGCAGTTACTGCGGCTAAAGTGATGGATTGTTTCGATCAAGCCGGATTTCCAGAGGGTGTTATTAATCTTGTAACAGGTAAGGGCTCTGTGATTGGGCAAGGATTAGCAGAGAATAAACAAGTAACCGCGGTAACGTTCACAGGTTCCAATGCCACAGGAAATCACATTGGAAAGACCGTCGCAGCCCGTGGAGGAAAGTATCAGCTTGAAATGGGCGGGAAGAACCCAATTATCGTGGCTGAAGATTGTGATCTTGATTTAGCTGTAGATGCAGCGATTAGCGGCGGATTGAAATCTACTGGACAGAAATGTACGTGCAGCAGTCGTGTGATCGTACAAAAAGGGGTTTATGAAAAGTTCAAGCAAAAATTACTTGCGAAGGTAGAGGCCATTAGCGTTGGTGACGGACTTAAGGAAACTTCATGGATGGGCCCTTGTGCGACGAAAGGTCAATTTGAAACGGTGAAAAACTATATTGAAGTTGGACAAAAAGAAGGAGCAGAACTTTTATTTGGAGGGGAACCGATTAGTGATGAAAATGGAGGGTATTATATCGAACCCACTATCTTTGATAAAGTAAGTTCCTCCATGACGATTGCTCAAGAAGAGATTTTCGGTCCGGTACTGGCATTGATGGAAGTAGAAACGATTGAAGAAGCGATTGAATTAGCGAACGATGTAGAGTTTGGCTTGAGCGCTTCTATTTTCTCAAAAAATATTGATCACATTCTTTCCTTCATCGATGATATCGAAGCCGGTTTAGTACGAATTAACTCTGAAACCGCTGGAGTCGAATTGCAAGCGCCATTTGGGGGTATGAAAGCTTCCAGCTCTTATTCAAGAGAGCAGGGAGAGGCAGCAAAAGAATTCTTCACTACGATGAAAACGGTGTTCTTAAAAGGGTAATAAAATAAAATCCGCTGGCAAACCACTAAAGCCTGCAGTCTCTCATGAGGCTGCAGGCTTTAACTGATTGAGGAGCATTAATGGATTTGGGCTATGCCACTTTCCAGGAAATTCTCTGTTATAAAGGCAGCCATACCTAAAGGAGAAGAATGGGTGGCTAATTTAGAAAAAGAGATGTCTATTCCTTCTTGGTTAAACTCCTTGGATTGTTCTTTCATCGTTTCACTAATTACAGGTTTCATCCATTTTTCAGCCATGGCCATTCTATTCCCGATAATGACTTGTTCAGGGTTAAAGGTATTAATCATATTCAGAATTCCAACTGCAAGATATTTTCCTGTCTTTATAAAGAGATCAATCACTTCTTGATGACCTTTGTCAGCTAGACTGATTAGTTGTTCTAATGTAAGCGGGTCGGCTGAGTCTTCGTTGATCCCCAAGGCATGGGCTTCATTTAGAATTGCTTGTTCAGAAGCGTAGAGCTCCCAGCAGCCTTGCCTTCCGCAGCGGCAATGTTTTCCTTCCACATCAATAACCATATGACCGACTTCTCCCGAATAACCCTTTAATCCACGATATAACTCATTGTTTAAGATCAGTCCTGCCCCTATTCCTATCCCTGCGCTAATATAAATTAAGTTCTCTTGTTCTTTTCCTGCCCCATAGAGCTTTTCACCATAGGCCCCAGCGTTGGCTTCATTTTCAATTAAAATTGGAATGGAGAATTCCTCTTCTAATATTTTCTTTAAAGGAATATGATCCCACATTAGGTTGGGAGCCAATAACACTTCGCCCTCATGATTGACTATTCCGGGAACTCCAATCCCTATGCCGACGGTTCCATTAGGGCTTTCGGGAGCAGATTTATGTAACTCTCGAATCATGCTTTTAATAGAAGAAATAATTTCCTCTGCCGACAAGCTGTGAATTTCAATCTTTCGTTCTTCTACTACTTTTCCTTTGAGATCCGTGAGTACACCAAGCAAATAATTAACGCCAAGATCAATCCCAATGGAATGACCAGCGGCTTGGTTAAAGAGCAGAATGACGGGTTTACGACCGCCTCTGGATTCGCCCATACCTGATTCGCTAATGAGCTGCTCATCAATTAATTCACTGACTAGAGAAGATACCGTACCGCGATTAAGTCCGGCTTTTTGTGAGATTGCCGCCCTTGAAATAGGCGCTTGATTCCGAATCATTTTAAGCACGATCGATTTATTTATTTTCTTTACTAATTTCTGGTTGCCTGTTTCTGGCATTTGTGTTTCTCTCCTCATCATTTGACTATTCTCCTTTTATTATAAACTCTGAAAGAAAGAACTTCATTTATTAAGGAAATTCTTTGGATAATATCATTATAAACTTTGTTTATTAATTAGACAAACAAAGGAAGGAAGTGATATAATCTAGACTACAAACAAAGAGAGTTTCATCGAGGATTGAAGTAGATTTCATAGTAAGGGAGGGTAACTTTTTTTGAAAGCGTTCTCAACTACTCAAAGCGACTTACAACTGAAGCTTAAGCGAATTTATGATTTTTTGGAGGAACAACATTTTGATTCACTCCTTTTACAAAGAAAAGATAACTTTGCCTGGCTAACTAGCGGTGGCTATAACGGTATTCCTTATAACAGTATGACCGGAGAGTGCGGTCTGTTAATCACTAAGGATAATGTATTTCTCCTAGCCAATACCATCGAAAAACCGAGAATTATGGCTGAGGAAATGATCGGCCTTTCCTATGAAGTTATTGATTATCCATGGTACCAGTCTATTGAAGAAGCGATGGAGAAGGTTCCTGTAGTTCATCGTCTTGCCTCTGATACGGGATTGAAAGCATTAGACCACCAGGTCGTAAACATCGCGCCTTTGCGATTTTCTTTAACCACCCCCGAAGTAAAAAGAATAAGAAATTTAGGTTTTAAAGCGACGGCTATTACCGAGAAGTTCTGCCAGGGGCTGAAGCCTGGGATGACTGAAATGGAAATCGCGGGTAAATTAAACAGTCAATTTATGGATGCCGGTCTTACCCCTACTGTGGCTTTGGTGGCTGCCGATGAAAGAATTGCAAATTATCGACACCCTGTTCCAACGATGAAGCCTTTCTATCAAAAGTGTATGGTCATTTCTTGTGTTCAGGAAAAAGGACTAACGGTGGCTTTAACTAGGATTGTCCACGTAGGGAAAGTAGAGCAAAGTCTTCAATCTATTCATGAGAAAACCGCTTGGATTGATGCTCAATTAATTTTTAATACAAAACGAGGCGTAAGGGCGGAACAACTCTTACATACGTTGAAGAGGGCGTACGCTGAAGCAGGTTTTAAAGATGAGTGGCTGCTGCATCATCAAGGAGGGGCGATAGGCTATGAGAATCGTGATTTTTTACTTACTCCTGCTAGTTCCTTTGAGGTGGAACCATTCCAAGCCTTTGCGTGGAATCCTTCGATCACAGGAACGAAATCTGAGGACACAATTTTAGTAGAGGGAAGCCGAAGTGAAATAATTACCACTGCTGATTCTCTATGGCCCATGCTCCAATTTGAGAGCCCAACCGGAGAAATTGTAAAGCGTCCAGCTATCTATGAAATTTAAGTAAATATTCTAAGGAGGAATTAGAACCATGAGTTATTTTAATGAAGTGAATGCAGTGCAATATGAAGGAACACAGTCGACCAATCCTTTTTCATTCAAGCACTATAATCCAAAAGAAAAATTAGGGGATAAAACACTTGAAGAGCATCTACGCTTTTCTGTGGCATACTGGCACACATTTACAGCCGATGGATCGGATCCCTTTGGTGCTGGCAATATGGAGCGTCCATGGAATCATTTGCAGGGAATGGATTTAGCTAAAGCTAGAGTGGAAGCTGCGTTCGAAATCTTTGAAAAGCTCGATGTGCCCTATTTCTGTTTCCATGATGTTGATGTAGCTCCGGAGGGTAGTACACTCGGAGAGACGAATCGAAATCTTGATGAAATCATTTCAATGATTAAAGACTATATGAAAACGAGTAAAACTAAATTGCTATGGAATACGGCTAATATGTTCACCCATTCTCGTTTCGTTCATGGCGCTGCGTCAACCAATAATGCGGATGTGTATGCCTATGCCGCTGCTAAAGTGAAAAAAGGATTGGAAATTGGACAGGAGCTTGGTTCGGAAAACTATGTCTTCTGGGGAGGACGCGAAGGTTATGAAACATTACTGAACACCGACCTTAAACTTGAACTAGATAACTTAGGACGGTTCTATCACATGGCTCTCGATTATGCTAAAGAAATTGGCTATACGGGTCAGTTTTTAATCGAGCCCAAACCTAAAGAACCGACTAAGCATCAGTATGATTATGATGTAGCAAGCAGTCTTGCTTTTCTGGAACGATACAACCTTTCCAATGATTTTAAATTTAATATTGAAGCTAATCATGCTACCCTAGCTGGTCATACCTTTGAACATGAGCTTCGTTATGCTCGTGTGAACGGCATGCTGGGTTCCGTGGATGCGAACCAGGGAGACACGCTGCTGGGATGGGATACGGACGAATTCCCGACTGACTTATATTCTACTACTTTAGCCATGTATGAAATTTTGAAAAATGGCGGCTTAGGTAAAGGCGGGTTGAATTTCGACGCTAAGGTTAGAAGAGGATCATTTAAGCCCGATGATCTGTTGCACGCTCATATCGCAGGTATGGATAGTTTTGCTATCGGTTTAAAAGTAGCTCACAAGTTACTGGAAGATGGAGTGTTGGAAGAGTTCATTGAAAACCGTTATAGTAGTTTCTCCGAAGGGATTGGGAAGAAAATTGTTGATGGAGACACAAACTTTCATTTGTTAGAAGAGCATGCTCTAAGTCTTGGTGAAATCGAGAACCAATCAGGACGGATGGAATGGTTGAAATCGGTACTGAATCAGTATTTATTAAGTGTAAATGTTCCTGTAGGAATGAAGTAAACGATTCAGAGCGCTCAGGGACTTCAATGTTTTTGAGCGCTTTTTCTATTTAAGTAAAGAGAGGCGGGATATGATGAACTATGTAATTGGAATAGATTTAGGAACGAGTGCTGTTAAAGTGCTGCTCGTAGATAAAGAAGGAGAAATTAGAAACGAAATTTCCAAGGACTATCCCTTGATTCAAGAACGAACGGGGTACAGCGAGCAAGACCCGGAGGTTTGGGTAGAGAAAACTCTCGAAGCTCTTCAAGAACTCGTGGAGCCGATTGAGAATGCTAGTATTGAAGGGATTAGTTTTGCAGGGCAGATGCACGGACTTGTGCTGCTGGATGAGACAAACCAAGTCCTACGTAATGCGATCCTTTGGAATGATACGAGAACGACTAAGCAATGTGAAACGATCTATGAAATTGTTGGAGAGGACCAATTGCTCAAAATCACCAAAAATCCTGCTTTGGAAGGCTTCACTCTACCTAAGCTGCTCTGGGTAAAGGAAAATGAGAGGGAGTTGTTTGACCGTGCCGCTACTTTTCTCCTTCCTAAAGATTATTTGCGTTATCGTCTAACAGGGAAGATTCATAGTGAATTTTCCGATGCGGCAGGTACATTATTGTTAGATGCCGCACAGAAAGAATGGAGCAGGGAACTATGTGAACAGTTTGGGATCTCATTGGACATGTGTCCGCCGCTTATCGAATCTAGTGCATGTATTGGCACGCTTTCGGACGATACAGCCCGATATATCGGGGTATCTCCGTCTGTCCAAGTGTTCGCAGGAGGAGCGGATAACGCTTGCGGGGCTATTGGAGCAGGGATATTATCAGAAGGAGAAACACTATGCAGTATTGGTACTTCTGGTGTTGTGCTCTCTTACGAAGAGTCCTCCGATCTGGATTTTGAAGGAAAGGTACATTATTTTAACCACGGAAAAGAAAATGCCTACTACACGATGGGAGTAACTTTAGCCGCGGGTGATAGCCTAAGCTGGTTTAAAAGGGTGTTTGCGAAAGAAATGACTTTTGACCAGATGCTGGAGCAGCTGGACGATACTCCGATTGGATCTCATGGTTTATTATTTACTCCTTACATAGTCGGAGAAAGAACTCCTCATGCAGATGCTGCGATCCGTGCAAGTTTCATAGGGATGGACAGTTCTCATACAAAGAACGATTTTGTAAGGGCTGTAATAGAAGGGATAACCTTCTCTTTAAATGATTCCATTCAGATCTTTAGGGATAATGGAAAAATAATTGATAAGGTGGTCTCCATTGGAGGCGGCGCTAAGAATAAGGATTGGCTGCAAATTCAAGCCGATGTGTTTAACGCTCGGGTTGTTCGATTATCCAGTGAGCAGGGTCCGGGCATGGGGGCTGCTATGCTTGCCGCTAAAGGCTGCGGTTGGTTTGAAACGCTTGAGGAATGTGCGGAGGTCTTTATTTCGACTAAAGAAATTGTGGATCCTATTGAAGAGAATGTAGAGAGATATCAAAAGTTATATCCTATATACCAACAAGTATATGAGCAGACGAAAGGTTTGAATAGCAAGCTGCACGAATTTAGGAAGCAATAATAAAGAAGGATTCTGCCGTCAGCAGGGTCCTTTTTTTACCTCACCAGCAATATCTCTGAGCAACACCTTGAGGATGATTTTTAGGTGACATCTTTATAGATCTATATTTTCAACTCAAGAGAATCATTTACAATTAATCCATAATATAGAATAATAAGGTATTGTTTTTTAAAGGAGTTACTTGATGAAAGTAATTATTCAGGAGGGTTATTAGTGAAAATTAGAAAAGATAATATAATCAATTACATTATTGCGATCATATTTATTATCTTAGCTATTGTATTAGTGGTACAACTGTCTATTAACTCAAATTCTGAATCAAAACCATCTATTAAGGAAGAGGCACAAGGGTATTTAAAGGAAAAGTTTGCAGCTGATACCAAGGTTGTTGGTATTTATCATGCCAGCTTAGAGTATCAACCTTTTGAAACGGCGGCAAGAGTGGTAAATTCATACGACCATGTGCAGTTTTATGTTTATAAAGATAGAGATAACAAATTAGTTGATACCTACATCTCATCAAAATGGGAGCAGGAATTGACTCGAAAATTAAAACCCTATATCCAAGAACATATTAAAGGATATGAAAGCCTCTTTGTCCACTTTGACGAAAATTCAAATCGATATAGTGGGGTTATACCTAAAATGCTTCCAAGTATAAAAGATTCAAAAGCTATACCTTCGATTCGCCTAGAATTAGATCGAAAACCGGAAACTAATGATGAGCAGCGTTTCGAGGAGCTGGTCAATTATCTAAGAGATGAATATAACTTTACAGATGGGGACATAAAAATCACCTATTTTAAGGATAGTGTTCCATTAGACAAGGTTTGGCAATCAGATATATAAAGACCCTGTGACAGAAGTCTGTTAGCAAATATTAATTCTGAAAGATGATGAAATCTTATTTCCATCATCTTTCAGAATTTTCCTGGCTGATGCAAGCTTTCTAGACGTTTCCGTAGAAATTATAATTACGTTTCGCATTGTATTACTTTGTCTCTAAACGAAGGAGAATGAAATGGGGAAATATCAACTATTCCAGCGTAGGAAATACACGTAGACTTCTGCGGGAGGAAGGCATAGGTGTGACCCCGGAGTGCTTGCACGAGGAGGCACACCAGCCGCCCGCGAAAAGCGGAGTGTATTTCCGGAGCGGTCATTCAGAATAAACCTCTGCAATTTCCTCCGTTTTTCTTCTTTAGACTGGGGGGGATTTCTTTATATCCCTGTCTCATTGTTGAGTCAAGCGTTCTACTTGTTTTAAAGGAATACTTACTGTAAATACAGACCCTTCATCTACCTGACTCTCCACATCTACTTGACCCCCGTGTGCTTCGACAATCGATTTCGTAATGGAAAGTCCGAGTCCGGCTCCCCCATTTTGACGGGTTCGTGAATGATCAATTCGGTAAAAGCGGTCAAAAATATGAAAGAGGTTTTCCTTACTTATTCCCGGACCATTATCTGCAATACTGATGACCAGATGACGGTTGTGATCTCCATGCAGTGAAAGATGAATTACCCCTGATTCTGAATCCGTATGCTGAACGGCGTTGTGAAATAAGTTCAATATCACCTGTTTTATTTTGTCCTGATCCACCGACCCTGTAAGGTTTTCTTCCAGCTGTAGTTCCACCGTGCGATTTCCGGCTAGAAAATAAAGCTGAGGTTCCATTTCCTGAATTAATTGGGCAAGGTCTGTTTCAGTGAGAGAAAGCTCGGGTGCCCGATCCAGCTTTGCGAGTAGTAGTAATTCCTCAACAAGTTTAATAATTCTTTTAGATTCTCCGTGTATGCTTCTTAAGGCTAGGTAGAGCTGTTCGGGACGTTCCGCAGCACCTCTTAGCAAAACTTCTAAATACCCATGAATAGAAGTGAGCGGGGTGCGAAGCTCGTGGGAAGCGTCTGCGATAAACCGCCTCATCTGTTCTTTAGCCTCTTTTTCGTGCTCGAAAGAAATGTCCAGACGTGTCAGCATTTCATTAAAGGAATCAGCTAAACGATCGATTTCCTCCTGCCCTTGATGATGGGGGATTTTTTCAGCTAAATTGGCTGCGTTGATATTTTTAACCGCGTTAACCATAGTTGATAAGGGTAGAAGTGTTTTGCGAATCACAGAGAAATAGATGGCTAACCCCGCTGCCAGAGCCATAATAGACAAAACGATAAAAGTAAGCAGCTGCTGCCAAAGGACTTTGTGTAAATGAGAAGTAGTCGTCCCCATTTGCAGCAGTTGACCAGACCGTTCATTTCCGCGGCCCAATGGTCGGAAGACGAGGAGCTGTTCCTGTCCTTTTTTATTTTTTACAACCATTGGTTCGAGGGGCTGGTGATTAATGAGAGCGAATTTAAGATTCTGGTATTCGGCTTTCGATATTTCGGGTGATTGTAAGTCTTGCTCATTAAGAAGGTCCTTATAATTGCCCGACGTATCGATCAAGGCTAAAGAAAAATCCTCCATAAATAGAAATCGTGACTGATCTCCCTCTCCTTGAGGCGGACTAGGTAAGGAATCTTCATTAAGAATCATTCCAACAGGCATAGACATCAGCCTTGACATTAACGATTCCGATTCATTTCGATATAAAAAATCCTTCATTACGAAATACTGCAGAATACCGATGATCAAGAGAATAAAAGATAAAATCAGCAGCATGCGGACGAGCAGTTTATATCTAAGCGACTCGGGATTGGTTATTTGACGTAATCTTCCTAGTTTCAAGGGATTCATGGCAAGTCTAACCTGTAGCCCGAGCCCCTGATGGTGCGAATGAGCCGGTGATCCTTATCCTTAAGCTTGTCTCGCAGCGCGCGAATATAAACTTCCACAATATTATCCTCCCCTTGAAAGCTGTATCCCCACACTTTATCTAGAATCATTCCTTTACTAACGACTATTCCATGATTCAAGAATAAGTAACGAAGCAGTTCATACTCGGTAGGGGACAACTCTAAGACCTGGTCGTAATACTTGATTTCTTTTCTTCGATCATCAAGTTTAAAGGGACCATGAGTAACCCCTCCGAACAGGCTCGGGAATTGATTCCGCATGCGTGCATGAATACGGGCAAGCAATTCCTCGAAACTAAACGGTTTAATTACATAATCATCGGCTCCTAGAGTAAGCCCTTTTACCCGCTCTTCGACTTCATCTTTTGCGGTCAGCATAATGATCGAGGTTTGTTGACCGCTTTTCTTAATTAATCGGCACACTTCAAACCCGTCAATCCCTGGCATCATGATATCCAGAATCACTACATGAGGTGCGAACTCCTTCACTAGGGTGACGGCACTCATTCCATCAGAAGCTGTTTTCACTTCATATCGTTCATTTGATAATCCGAGTTCTAAGAAATTTAATATATGAGGTTCATCATCGACAATTAGAATTTTTATTTGTTGTTGATCTGTCATCCTGCCGCCTGCCTTTCTTTTCTCTTCGTCTCTTTATTATAAAGCGTTCCATCAGATAGCCATACAATTTTCAGCAAACTTTCAGCTGGTTTTAAACTCCAAATCAGCTTGGACGTGCAAACTGGGAACCAGCCTTAAAAAAGAAACTTTTGATTTTAGGAGTGGTAGGGAATGAGAGAACGTTTGAAATCGCGGGTAGATATCTTTTTAGTGATTATCGTTTTACTTTCCATTTTTCTAAATGGATACAACATTTGGACGGATCAATACGCAAACACCTATTATACGACTGCCGTTGCAAGTATGATGGAAAATTTCCATAATTTTTTCTTCGCATCGTTAGACACGGCGGGCTCGGTTACGGTAGACAAACCACCAGTTACCTTTTGGATTCAAACCTTGAGTGCCTCTATTTTTGGACTTAAAGGCTGGAGTGTCATCCTGCCTCAGGCTTTAGCTGGAGTGGGGTCTGTTGTACTCATGTATGTATTAATCAAGCCTTCCTTTGGGACGATTGCTGCAAGGTTATCGGCATTGGCAATGGCAGTTACACCGGTTGCAGTAGCCGTCAGCCGGACGAACAACATTGACAGCATGCTAGTATTTACTCTTTTAGCAGCCACATGGCTCTTGTTCCGAGGAATTAGAAAGAGCAGTATCTGGAGTTTGATCGGAGCGTTCTCACTTATCGGCGTTGCCTTTAATATGAAAATGCTTCAGGCGTATATGGTTCTTCCAGCTTTTTATTTGATTTACCTTTTAGCAGTAAAAATGAACTGGAAAAAGAAACTTGGCGTCTTAGCTTCTGCAACCACTTTGATGGTCATTCTATCGCTGTCGTGGGCGGTTATTGTTGATTTAACACCAGAAGACCAGCGGCCGTATATTGGCAGCAGTGAAAATAACTCGGTTCTTGAACTCGCCTTTGGATATAACGGACTTTCTCGCTTGACCGGCCAGCAAGGACCGGGCAAGGGTGGAGATCAAGGCACGTTTAACAGAGAGAATCTGGCTGGGGAGGCGAACAACAATGGCATGGCAGTTCCCCCTGCAGCTGGTGAGTCATCCGATCAGAATGGAGGTTTAGCTGGCCCGGACTTTGATGGCAATGGAAACGGTGGACCTCCGAATATGGAAGCTGGAGGAGGCGGCATGCCAGGCAGAAACGGCGGCGGTATGTTTGGTACAGGCGAAAAAGGCCCTTTGCGTTTATTTAAGTCAGCGTTATCCGGCCAAGCCAGCTGGCTGCTTCCCTTTGCACTCCTTGCAAGTTTAGGTTTGCTATTTGGAATACGCAGGGGTCACATAACCGCCAAGCACAAGGAAACGATCTTTTGGCTGTCCTGGCTCATTCCAGTAGGGATATTTTTCAGTATAGCCGGATTTTTCCACCATTATTATTTGATTATGCTGGCTCCGCCGATTGCCGCTTTGTTTGGGGCAGGGTGGGCGCAGCTTTATGAAGATTTTCGAAGCGGATCCAGCTTCAAATCCTCGCTGCTCCCTGCGGCGGTATTGCTTACTTCTGTTTTTGAGTGGTTCGTTATCCATCCTTATGATGACACGATTGGCAGTGGCTGGTCCGTAGGAGTTCTAGTAACGGGAATCTTATTCACTTTCGTTCTAATCTACTTTAAATTCAAGGAAACGAATTTGAAGCGTTTATTTAGTGTATTGGCGTTATTGGTTCTGTTAATTGGACCGTCCTACTGGTCATTAACGCCGATTGTTTATGGAGGTAATAGTATGCTTCCACAGGCTGGGCCAAGTCCAGGCGGAAATATGGGCAAGATGCAGGCTGGAGGCGCTCCTAATTTCAATAGAAATATGAACGGAGATGTTCCGGATACAGATGTCTCGGAACATCCATTTCCTCAAAATAGTGAAGATATGCCTTCGATGAGCATGGGAGGCATGCCAGGAGGGATGGAAGGCGCAGGGATTGACGAGCAAACTCTTTCTTATCTTAAAGAAAATAACACTGGGGAAACCTATTTATTTGCTACAACGAGTTATACGACTGCCGCTCCTTATATCATCGACGAGAATGAATCTGTTATTACAATGGGAGGATTCTCTGGATCAGATCCGGTCTATTCGGTTGATGAAATAAAAGACTTAGTCAAGAGCGGCGAAGTTAAATACTTCCTTATCTCTGACCGAGGAATGGGAAGAGGAAGTTCTGAAGTTACTACATGGATTAAAGAGAATGGAACAGAAATTCCGACAGATAAATGGAAAACAGGCTCTTCCAGTTCAGATCAGGAAATGAATCAGTTTGGACCTGGAGGTGCGGGTACCCTTTATGAAGTGAGCTTGGATTAAGTTTATAAATCATGAAAGCTAAATAATAAATAGAAAGGAAGAGAGTGGCTATGCGTTATTCGGTGATCGTTCCTGTTTATAATGAAGAAGAAGTGATCCAGACCACGGTTAGTCGTTTGAAACAGGTGATGAACCAGCTAAATGATTCTTATGAATTAATCTTTGTTAATGATGGAAGCAGAGACCAGACCTTATCCATCTTAAAGGAATATTGTCAGGGCGACTCAACTGTGAAAATTATTGATTTTGCTCGTAATTTTGGCCACCAAATCGCTATTACAGCAGGTATGGATGCGGCACAAGGGGACGCTGTTATTGTGATGGATGCCGATCTTCAGGATCCTCCAGAGCTGATCTTTTCTATGATTGAGAAGTGGAAGGAAGGGTACGAAGTGGTCTACGCCAAACGAACTAAAAGAAAAGGCGAGACTTTCTTTAAGAAATATACCGCCTCCTTATTTTATCGTACTCTACGTGCTTTAACGGATATAGATATTCCTATGGATACTGGAGATTTTCGATTGATTGATCGAAAAGTGTGTGATCAAATGGCGCAGCTGCACGAGAAGAACCGGTTTGTAAGAGGGCTGGTCAGCTGGGTAGGATTTCGCCAGACCGCGGTTGAATATGAGCGGGATGAACGACTGGTTGGTGAATCCAAATATCCATTGAAAAAAATGCTGAAGCTTTCGCTCGACGGAATTACCTCTTTTTCATATAAGCCGCTTAAACTCGCAAGTTATGCAGGAGTCTTACTTTCTCTTGGTGGGTTCCTTTATATGCTCTACGTTATTTATTTGAAGTTATTTACAAACAGTACGATTCTAGGATGGTCATCGGTCATTGTCATCCAGTTACTATTCAGCGGGATTGTCTTATTGATTATGGGAATAATGGGAGAATATATTGGAAGAATCTATGACGAAACGAAAGCTAGACCCTTGTATATTGTGCGAAAAACGTACAAGCGGGAAGAAATGACTCAGAAAGCGAAATTCATTGGAAAGCAATAAAGCAGGGATCATATTCATCAAGTTTGGATTCGTTGGATTATTGAACACCGCTGTAGATTTGCTGCTTTTCTTCATCCTATCAAGTGTCGGTATCACTTACTGGCTTGCCCAAATTTTTTCCTACAGCGGCGGTGTGATCAATAGCTATCTGCTCAATCGTCAATGGACTTTTCAAGTGGCGGAGAAGAAGAGTAGAAGAGAATTCAGTCGATTTCTTTTAGTTAATCTAATCACTTTAATTCTCACTGCTTCGCTGTTGAAGATGGGGTTGCAACTAGTAGAATGGTCGCTGGTAACCACGAAGATCGCTGCTACTGGTGGCGGGATGCTAGTTAATTATGGACTGACGAAGAGCTGGGTGTTTGTTGGAGGAAGAAATTCGTACAATTTGAAAAATAGCGAAAAAAACAGCGGTACTCCTTAAAGAAAGGGGTACCGCTGTACTATTTAGTTAATCCACTGCACAATTTCTTCATAACAGAGCCGTGACTTTGGCGGCTGTTCTTGAGCACGGTAACCAAAAGCAGCCATCACAGAAATGCTGAAATGTCCATCTTTTAGAAGACCTTCTTTCTCGAGGAGTTCATTCATTTTCTGGATGTTAAACCCTTCAATCGGGCAGGAATCTACACCTATTTCAGCAGCGGCTGTCATCATATTGGCGAGCGCTACGTACGTTTGTTTGGATGCCCAGTCATATAGTGGACGGTCTCCATCCAGCAAATCAAAATCAACTTCTTGAAACTCCTTGATTCGTTCCAGGAATTTCTCGGCTTGTTCATCCGGCATTTGTTTGATCTCTTTAAATTGCCGTTGCAAATAGTCGGAGTCATATTTGGTGTCTTTCTTCGTGCGGGCGAGGAGGATGACAAAATGACTGGCATCCGGAAGCTTTCCGTAAGCGCCCCAAGCTGTTTGACGGATTTTTTCACGGAGTTCCTCATTTTGGATGACTAGAAATCGCCATGGTTCGAATCCAAACGAGCTTGGAGATAAGCGGCCGGTTTCTAAAATAAAGCGAAAGTCGTCCTCGGGGATTTTTTTATCGGGATCAAATTGCTTTGTTGCGTGTCTGAATTGATGGGCTTTAAGGATTTCCTGCTTCTTTTCTTCTTTGTTATTCACTTTGCATTCCTCCTTATTCTTTTCAAATGTAAAGTAACACAAATGGGGGATATATTCATGGATTCTGCCCAATGAATGCGTATTTGTATGACCCAGTGACTCTGTTCATTTATAGTATTGATTTGTATAGTTGTGAAAATACATAGGAACCAACTAATTTCATGAACTTCTCCTCAAGGAGTAAGAAATTTTAGGAGGTTAATAATAAAAACTCAGCCCTGGTAACGAAGGCTGAGTTGATGGGGGATTAGGCTGCTTTATCCTGGTCATAGAGGCGGTTGGCCATTTCTTTTTTAAAGCCGAATAAATACGTTAATGCAAATCCGCCAATATAAGAAATAATTAATCCAATAATGTACGATAAATATTTTCCATCCGCAATCAGTGGAATAAGCGCAATGCCGGAGGGACCAACGGTGATCGCACCTGTATTTGCTAAGGCAAGGAAGGATCCGCCGAAGCCTGCTCCTAGACAAGCTGTCAGAAATGGACGTCCAAGGGGCAGGCAAACTCCGTAAATTAAAGGTTCGCCGATCCCGAGTATGCCCACAGGCAAGGCATTGGCGATGGTTTTACGCAGTCGTTTATCCGTGGTTTTCATGTAGATGGCGATTGCCGCTCCCACTTGACCGCCTCCTGCCATTGCTAATACCGGAAGTAAAGTAGTGTAGCCTACTTTATTAATGAGCTCTAAATGAACAGGGATGATTCCCTGGTGGAGTCCTACAGTGACCAGCGGAAGGAATGTCGCTGCTAATACAAAGCCACCGACTACGCCGCCGATCTTAAGCATCACATCGACGAGGAACCAAGTTATACCGCTCATAATTAATCCTGCCAGCGGTTGAATAATTATAACCGCGATCAGAGAGCCGATCAGAATAGTTACTAGAGGAGTAATGATTAAATCAAGGCTGTCAGGAATGCGTTTTCTGACAAATTGTTCGATTTTAGCAAAAATGTAGGCAGCAATAATCACACCTAATAAACCGCCAAGACCTGTACTGACTTTTAAATTTAATCCGAATAATTGAAGGGTATCAATATTACTCAGTGAAGGAGCATAGATGAGAAGGCCGGCAATCCCGCCAAGCACTAAGGTTCCTCGGAATTCCCTTGCTGTATTGATTCCTACGAAAATTCCCAGACTTCCAAATAATAAGCCGCCAATGGATTGTAAAAGGATATACCAATCTGTATCGAGAATGGCCGAATCGAGTACTCCTGCTTCAGGAGCGGCAAGATTCGCGATTAAGTTAGCGATACCTAAAATGAGACCTGACGCTACAAAACCAGGAATTAGCGGTACAAAAATATTCCCTACGTGCCGCAGCATTTTCTGAGTTCGTGACGTTTGCTTTGCTTTATAGGCCGCTTTTGTATCTGAAGCTACATTAATCTCTTCTTCCTCGTCTAACTCTTTACCTTCGATCCCGGTAATTTCTTCTACCTCATAGGCAACTTTAGAAACTTTTCCAGGGCCGAGAACAATTTGAATCGTTTGATCTTCCACAATCCCCATAACGTCTTCAAGGCCTTTTATTGAATCGAGCTGAACTTTAGAATAATCCTTCACATTGACGCGCAAGCGTGTAATACAATTTGTGAAACTAATGATATTTTGTTTTCCACCCAAATGGGACACAATCTTTTCGGCAAGCACGCGATTGTTCATGTTGATAACCTACCCTTCTATTGAGTAATGGCGTAACGGACAAAGCCGTTTGCAGTTTCTAAACATTCCTCGGCTTGTTCTTTGCTGCATTTTCTTTCAATCATCACGATGGCTACTTTGGGCTTATGGCCTGCTTCCTTTAAGTAATCTTCAGCTTCTTCAATAGAAACACCTGTCGCTAATGAGATAATATTTTTTGCTCTTTGGACGAGCTTTTTATTGGTCAATTGAACATCCACCATCAGGTTGCCGTAGACTTTTCCAATCCCGACCATGGCGCCGGTTGAAATCATGTTCACGACTAATTTTTGCGCTGTCCCTGACTTCAGCCGGGTAGACCCGGTGATTACTTCAGGTCCGACGTTTACTTCAATGGCAACATCCGCCTCTTTGCTGATTTCCGATCCTTTGTTACAGCTGATAGCAGCTGTATGGGCACCAATGCTTCTTGCATAATGTAAGCCGCCAATAACATAAGGCGTGCGTCCGCTTGCTGCCAGGCCGATTACTGTATCTTTTTCTGTAAGGTTTAACTTTTTTAAGTCTGTGACTGCTTCTTCTTTGCTATCTTCCGCCCCTTCAACGGCTTTGATGATCGCTCGGTCGCCGCCGGCAATCAATCCCTGAACTTGTTCGAAATTCGTGCCAAATGTCGGAGGGCATTCGACTGCATCAAGGATTCCCAGACGTCCACTGGTTCCTGCCCCTATATAGATGAGTCTTCCTCCAGAATGAAAGGATTCAACGACGAAGCGGATGGCTGCTTCGATCTGTCTGATTTGCTTCTCGACCGCCAGAGGTACGAGCTTATCTTCATTATTCATCACTTTTAAAAAGTCATGCGTAGACATATCATCTAAGTTCATTGTATTCTCATTTCTTGTTTCCGTAGTAAGATGATCAATCATGTTGTTTATTTCCTCCTTTTTCCCCGCTTTGCTGAATGATTTCGTGTGTTCTTTTTAAATGAAAGAGAGCATCGTCATACTCTTCATGAGCGCATGCTGTATAAAGAATATCCACGACATTCAACGTTGCCATTCGTGAAGTCATGGCAGCGCTTCTAAATTCATCTTCCTTTGCAGCGACAAACAATACGGCATCTGCCAGCGAAGTAATCTCCGTGTCTGCATACTTCGTGATCGCGATAATCTTTGCCCCTTGGCTTTTGGCAATTTGTATGCATTCGATGACTTGCTTTGTCTCACCGGAGTACGTAATGGCTATCGCTACATCTTCAGGACCTAAATTTACTGCCGATACTCTTTGCATATGAAAATCGCTATAAGCGGTACAAGGTCTGTTGATGCGCATAAACTTCTGAACGGCGTCCGAGGCTATAAGGTAACTGGACCCCACTCCGTAAAGATCAATCTTCTTTGCCTGCGTTAAATAACGATATGCCTTGGTAAGTTCCTCCACATCCAGCAGCTGAAGGCTTTCGTGTAGCGACTGAATATTGTTATGGGTAATCACAGTCATAACGTTCTTAATCGAATCCCCAGGTTCCAAATGCTGTTTGTCTAAATCGTGCATGTTCAGGATTGATAAGTCACCAGCAAGCTTTAATTTAAAGTCTTTAAAACCTTCGTAACCAATTGATTTGCAATATCTTAATACGGCAGATGGGCTGGAGTAACTTTCAGCCGCAATTTGCTGAATCGACATGGAAACGACGTCTTCAGGATGATGTAAGATATAATCCGCCACTACTTTTTCCGCCGGCTTTACCGTAGCGAAAGATTCTCTTACTTTATATAGAACTCCATTCATAAAGGACACCTCAATTGAGAATGTTTTTTTATTAAGCGCTTTCACATAGTATAGCACCGGTAGAATAAAAAATCGGTAATGGTGGTAATTATGAAATAAAATTTCAAAATTAGGAATGATTCTGTCGTGGAACATCTAAAGAAGTGAGTAGAAATAGGGAGTGTGTTTCGAATTTAAATCTCCGCTTATGAACAGAAGTACCAAAGCTTTATGCTTTGATAACTGTGAGAGATGAACTGACATGGAAGGGATGTCACATGTCATTAATTAAACGTTGAAAAAGTAAATGAATGTATTTCTATAATGGGGCTTGGACCGTTGATCTAGAAGGAGGAAAAGCACTAGACAATGTAGAAGTTATGAACGTTCGACTTTGGAATTATTTATAGACATCAAAAGGAAATTTAACGGGAGAGACGGTTACCCAACAAACGAATGGGCGGGTTAAAAAGTGAAAACCTTCAATATATAAGGTTTGTATAAAAGAAAGGTGGGAGCGATGGTACAAGTCATCATTCTAAATGGCGGATCTAGTTCTGGAAAAACTACGATTGCAAAGTGTCTTCAAAATTCATTACATACCCCCTGGCTGAGGTTTAGTATTGATGATTTAATCAATGCTATGCCTGAGTCTATGTTTAAGACTGCTAGTGGCCTTAAGCTCGGTGACGATGGGTCTGTCAGCCCTGGACCTGAGTTTAGGACTTTAGAATCTGCGTGGAAATACGGTATTGGAGAGATGGTTCGCAAAGGAGCTCTTGTGATTATTGACGATGTTTTTATTAGCGGGGTAGAAGCCAGGCAAAGCTGGGAAACTTCTTTAAAGGGTCTGGAGGTGCTGTGGGTGGGCGTGTATTGTGCCTCCACTGCGGCATCTGCACGTGAAAAGCAGCGCAAGGATCGCACAGAAGGTATGGCTGCAGCACAGGCGGAGGCAGTTCATATCGGGATCGATTATGATATTAAAGTAGATACAACTCATCATTCGCCAGAATCATGTGCTGGAAAAATAAAGAAAAAAATTCACCAATAAATAATAACAGGCTGCCGAAATTCACTCGACAGCCTGTTATTAAAAATAGTCAACTTATTCTTGATCTGACAAATACACACGGTGATTTCTGAAGAATGGCATTAAATCTTGTTTCGTAGATCTTTCCATTGAGGAAATAAATTCACCAGTAGAAGAGATCCCGAATTTTTGCTGATGGAAATAGCGTTTCATAGCATGATAGAATTCTTTATCGCCTAGTTTTTGCCGTAGATCATTAAGCGTGCTTGAGCCATAATCATAAATCGTACGATAGTAAGCACTGATCCCGCCTTCATCTGCACGGGCAGTAAAGTCGGCCACCTGACTTGATAGATGATAGTAGGGGTCGGGATTCGGATCTGCGTTCAGTTTATCAAGATCTCCATCGTATAAGGCAGCCGCAAAGCTTGCGAAAGACTCGTCCAGCCAAGGTTCATCGTATTCATTATTTCCAATGATTCCATAGAACCATTGATGTCCGATTTCGTGAGCATTGACGGATTTCGCCCAATCAATCGTACTGTTTTCAGTAAGACTGATCATTACGAGCTGTGGATACTCCATCCCTCCGAACCAGCCTTCCATAGTAACAACATCCAGTTCTGGCCACGGGTACTTGCCGAATTTATCACTGAACAGCTTGATACTATCCACACCAGATTCGAGTAAACTGGCTGCATATTTGGCATGGTCACCAGAGTAATAGACATTCACTTTCGTATTTTTTACTTTCGCAGATATCACCCGGTAGTTGGGGTTCATCTCCATTGCAAAGTCGCGGACATTTTTCGCTTTATAGTGGTGAGTGGCTTTGTGCCCTTTGATGTCCGGATTGCCAACCTCTTCACCAGTGGCCGCGATGACCTGATCTTTATCCGTCGTTAAGGTCACATCAAATTTTCCTGTGAGAGAATAAAAGGATTCTCCATATGGATAGTAGGGGTCCACATTCCAGCCTTCCTCATCATAGACGGCAAGGATAGGAAACCAGTTACCAAGGGAAACCGTATCTCCGTCCCAGCCGAAGCGGTCCTTCTGTTCAGGCAGGCTCACTTCAAACTTCATGGTTACCACTGCTTTTTTATTCTTATCTAAGGAGAGATTCTTGATATGTAGCGCAGTTTTATCTACCTCGAAGTCTGCTTTCTTCCCATCCACTTTAATCTTGGAAACATTCATACCGCCGCCATTTTCTTCAAATACATCTGCATTGCCCCAGAGGTTGAAATACAATTCACTTAAGTTGGCTTTAATGTTGTTCTTGAAAGTGACTTGCATTTTTCCATGGATGGTGTGGTTCGTGGAATTGTAATTTACATCCATTTTGTATTTCGGTTTTGCAGGTCCCAACTCAGTTTCCTTTCTTTTGTTCAACTTCTTAACAGATTCTTTGATCAATGGCACCGCATCCGGAGTTTCTGAAGGTACATACGCCCCTTTCCGTTCAGATTTAACCTGCGGACCCTCCTTATCAGCAGCAGAAACTGCCCCCGGTAAAACTAACCCCAAAGCCAATGAACTGACAACCACACTTTTTAACCATTTGTTCTTTAATTTCAAAAAATCCCTCCTTTTTCCATATACCTATCACTTCTTGGTCGGGCAGTAAGTTCCCTTGAACCCAAGGTCCTAAAACTATAGTAAAATCGAACTGAATTTGTAAAAAATTACAAATAATGATCGAAAAATGGATGAAGCAACTGGAAAAATTGGGAGGCTTGCAGAAAACATTGCAAATTTAGAACAATGGTTTGTCCTGTATTTTGTAACTTATTGCAAGAATTTCCGACTAATCAATGGCAGTGTCAATCATCTATTCGTGTTTTTATTACAGTTCATTCGTTTGTTAGGAGAGGATGTCTATGAGGAAGAGTACTGCCATAGTTTTGTTCTGCATGGTGATGACGATTGGATGTTCAATCAACAGCACAGGAACGTCATCGAACTCAATACCAGATGAAAATTCAGCTTCGGAAGAACCGGACAGAGTGAATTCCTCAAGCCGAGAACAACGGAGTGTTGATGAGGAAGTGCCTAATGCAGATGTTAGGATGAACGCTGTCAAAAATGGTAAAATAAACGTCCAAGTTTCGATTGAAGAACAAACGGCAGATCATTTCACCTTTAAAGTAAAAAATGAGGGACCGGCAGAGTTAACATTTGGGAAGGATTATTATTTTCAGGAGAAGAAGGCAGGAAAATGGAAAAGGATACCACTTACACTTACCTTTGAAAGTATAGGATATGAACTTTCTGCAGGTGAATTTTACAGACAGAACGTTTATTTGAAAGACCTGGGTTTAGCTAAAGGAAAGTATCGGGTAGTTAAACCGTTGAAGGCAAAGAATCAAAATTCCTCGGTGAAGGTCGCTGCTGAATTTTCAGTGGAGTAGGCTCATCATTTAAAAGGATCGTTAATAGTTACCTTAAGTATTCATTTGGAATTTTTAGATTATCAAGGAACCCATCCAGTAAAAAAGTTTAGAAGTGTACTCCATTGTGAGATAATAATTTCCACAGAGAAATATAAGGAGTGAGTCCATGGGAAAAGAAGCAGCGATTAAGGAAACATATGAACATTTAATTAAAGCTTGGAACAATCGTGACGCTGAAAAAATGTCAAGTTTGTTTACTGAAAGTGGAGAAAGCATTGGGTTTGATGGCAGCACCTCTAAAGGCCGAGAAGAAATTCTGTCTCACTTAAAGCCTATTTTCAGAGATCATCCAACGGCTCCTTTTGTGAATAAAGTAAAAGAAGTTAAATTCATTGGAGACCAAACAGCCATCTTAAGAGCGATAGCAGGAATGATTCCGCCTGGTGAATCTGATATCAAACCAGAAGTAAATACTCACCACACTTTAGTGTTAGAACATAAGGAAGACGGATGGAAGATAGAATTATTTCAAAATACACCTGCTCAATTTCACGGCCGGCCTGAATTAGTGGAAGAAATGACAAATGAATTGAGGAAATTGATTCGATAAATTTAACAAATTTCCATTGATATGAGAGTTAAATCTTAAAACCAGTTATATTGTCAGATTAATTTGACAATATAACTGGTTTTATTTTACACTTATGTCAATAAAAATTGACTAATCAAAAAAGGTGGACAATAAATGAAACAAAATATTCTTTATTTAACTAATTTAGGGCAGTTGAAATCTCTTAGTGATCCTTTACGTGTCGATATTCTTCATCATTTAATTGAAAAACCGTACTCTGGTCAGCAATTATCACAAAAACTAGATGTAGCAAGGTCTAAAATTCATTACCATTTAAAAGACCTTGAGAAAAATGAACTCATTTATTTAGCAGGTGAATCCAAGAAACGTAATATGACAGAAAAGACTTACCGGGCAGCTGCCAAAAGCTTTATCCCTTCAAGTGATATTTTTCCTGTAGAAAATAGGTATTTGGCTGATAGCGGAAGGCTCATGACTTTAACTGCTATTGACCGGACAAGACAAAGAGCAATTGAAGCTCCAGAGGAAGTCTTCTTAACAGAAAGTGAAAATCCAGAGAATTGGAATCAAATTAATGCTCAATTAGAGGTGCAAACAACAGATGATAAATATAAGAAGTGGGTTAAGAAGTATCACGAGCTCCTTAAAGAATTTAATGAATTGAAGGATGATGGCGAGGACAGTAAGTGGTTTTATGTTTCTACATTTGGATTTGAGTTAGCTCAGCCGCTATTTACGAAGAACGAAAGTCATTCGGAGGGCACCGAGGGCTAGATGAAGAAGTTAGTTCATACAGTAAATCGTGAACTGAAAGTGCTGCCCAGTATAGTATGGGCACTTTTGGGAGCTTGCTTTATAGAATCTACGGCGCGTTTTATGGCGATGCCTTTTATTGCTCTTTATTTTACACAGGTCGCAGGCTTAACTGTAACTCAAACTGGACTATTACTAGGAATCCCCCCTTTATCTTCCTTACTGTTTAGTGTTGCTGGAGGAAGACTTGCCGACAGATTTGGGGTGGGAAAGTTATTTCTGTTATCCCTCTCTGTTCCTGCCTTATGCTTAATAGGATTTGCCACTCTTGGTAACTACATAATATTGTGTATGATTAGTGCAATTGCTGGTCTGGGGTGGGCATTGTTCAACTCAACCAATCAATCATTAATTTCTGCTTACACCAGTGAAGTACATTATTCGAAAGTATTTAGTTATCGGTACTGGTTTTTTAATCTGGGAGGAACCATTGGCCCTCTTCTGGGAGCCTATATGGGAAGTGGGCAGTCACCGTTGCCCATCTTACTATTTTCCGGGGTTCTTTTAGCATTAACATTGATTTTGGGTAGTATGTTCTACCGGGGAAAGAAGGTGAACTCCTCTAGTCACCAAAGTAAATACAATGCCAAGAAAGCTGACATGTTCGGCAGGATTCTTAAAGTAATCGTACAAGACAAGGTGTTCATTCCTCTTGTGTTTTCCTGTTTTTTTATGTTTGCTATTGAATCCCAACGTGACGTAACGGTTGTACAATATCTAGCTGATGATTTTGCGAATGGAGTAGATTTGTTTGCTCGGCTTATCGCTTTAACCACATTACTCATAGTCATTTTTCAGCCAATCGCTGGAAAGATCTTGGACCGGATGAGCTATAGTCAAGCTTTTTTGAACGGTAGTATCTTATACAGTTTAGGACCATTACTCTTTGTGTTTTCCTCCAGTCCCTGGCATTGGTATGTGAGTATCACCATCTTCACTTTCGGAGAAATATTAGTCGCTCCTAAACGCCAGGCACTTATCGCAAAAATTGCAAAGAAAGAGATGCGCACGACTTACTTCTCTGTATCCAACATGGGAGGATATGCGGCATTCTTTATAGGACCGTGGGCGGGTAGCTATGTTCTGCAGCAATTTAATGGTCCGGTGTTATTTAGCATCATGTTTGGAGCAGGAATTATGGCAGGCTGCTCTTTAGTTATAGCTGCAAGGAATTTTCGTTATGCTGGTGAGGTTTTCAGGATTTCCAAGCACGGCAGTTGAGCCTTTGAATTATTTTTTTAATAAACTTGAAATCTTAAGAAATTGAGGGTGTTACGGAAGAAATAGTAGAGGTAAAGGTTAGTATATAGGTGAGATTGTGGGAGGAAACGATATTGAGTACAATAGTTTATTTAGTAAGACACGGTGAATCGCCTAAAGAAGGTAATGAAAGAACAAGAGGGTTAACCAGTAAAGGTTATTTAGATGCACAGCGAGTAGCAGACATATTTAAGAATGAAAGGATAGAAGCGGTTATTTCCAGTCCGTACACGCGCTCCATTTTAACCGTTGAAAAGACAGCACAGCAAATAGGACAAGAAGTAATAATCAATGAAATTTAAAGGAGAGGGTATTTTCACTTGAAGATAATAGATTAGCTGATAAGGAATTAGCATCTATATTGGAAAAGTCATTTTTGGATTCAAATTACTCTGTAGAGGGAGGAGAATCTAATGCTGAATGTCAAAAAAGGGCTATAACCGTCTTTAAAGAATTGTTAGAAACTTTTCGAGAGAAGAAAATTGTCATAGGGACTCATGGAGCTGTTATGACCTTAATGGGGGTTTTTCGATCGCACCTATGATTTAGACTTCTTGTATAACACATCTAAACCTGACATGTATAGAATGGAATTCAAAGAACAAGAATTAGTGAAAGTACAAAGGATATGACGTGATTTAAGAGATAACCAATAGTATTACGAAACATAAAAACAGTGGGAAGGACTACGAAATAAGTGGCCGTTGTTCAACAAGGGCAGTCGCATTGGAATTATGAGTTACTGAAAAATAATGGGTTACATAAATGGGAGAAGGTGATTAGAAGGAATATCCTTTCATTTTATAGAATGTTTAGGTTATTAGATTCTGAAGATAACCGAATCCTTGTTAGTTGTGAAATATGGAATTTGCTTCTAAAGGGGGAATTTTCTTGCTATATATGTTGATTGTTAAAGCCTCTCAGAACAATGAGGCAAATCTTCAATCATAAGATTTGCCTATTAGTCATGATAGGCAATTGGGTAATATAGTGACCTTAAGGGATGGAAAGGTTTAAATCTTAGTTTTGTACATAAATGAGAAGTCGGAATATGTAGAAGTGGAAAGGAAGTTAAGATGGACAATCAATACTTTGTAGGCTGGGGAACACTAGCATTAATAAATGCTGCGCTTGCTCAAGGAAAAAATAGAACGGGATTAAACTGGTTTTTACTTTCGCTGGTTATAGGTCCATTAGCGACACTTATCCTATTATTTGTTGAAAAACTGAGTCCTGATTAAATATCCTTTTACCTATACGATCTAGAGTAAGTAGTGCTGACAAAGAATAGATCACCCAGAATTTAATTAAGGAGAAGATCCTATGTATTCAGACGTAGAAGAGAAATTGAAGAGAAAGAATAAGTTATTGTTCTCTCGTGACAGCCTTTGTTTGCAGGAGTTGGTAGAGCTTATTCAACTGCAGACTCATAGAACTCTTGTTATGTGGGTTCTTGATTGTGCAAAGACACCCTTAGGTCAAATAGAAGCTAAATACCCTCATGAACCGAGGCCGCGGACTTGTCTAGAACGATGTGAAGACTGGGCAAGGGGGAAAATAAAAATGCCCGCTGCCAAGAAGGCAATACTAGCCGCTCATACCGCTGCAAAAGAAATTGAGGAGATTGAATACGGAACCTTATGCCAAGCGATTGGTCATGCTGGTGCTACTGTGCATGTGGAAACACACGCAATAGGATTACCTATTTACGAACTGACTTCAATCGTTCATAAATACGGAAGAGATGATTTCCAAGTGCCGGTTAGCGAAAAGATCAATGACTACTATAAGCGACTATTATACTGGCAGGAAAACACTGATAAGCTTGGACTTGAATGGGCTGGTTTTTTACTAGATAACACGAAACCTAATAAGGAAAAATTATTGAGTGAGAAAAGGCAAAAGGAAAGGTTTAATAGTTGAGCAGACTGAGAAAAGATTTAAGGGTGTGGCGAGTGAAATTTTTAGACGTGGAAAGAGGGCAAGTCTTGTAAGTTTAAATGTTACAAATTTGCTGGATAATTCAAAAATGGAAGGGGATTTTCGCACTACTCCATTTTTGTATTAAACTCATTTAATTCTTTTTCAATAAGAAACACAGAAATTTCAAATGCTTCGATTCGTCTTTTAGCTAATGTTATTTGAGATTTATACTTCGCAGGATTTTCTTTGGCATCAAAAGTTTTTACTGTTTCTCTTAGTTTGTTTAAAGTTGAGTCAATTTGACGCTTGGCTTCAACTAAATCAGAATATTTATACATCATTGAAAGAACCTTCCTTTTTGCGAATGTGTACTTAATTATCTCTCAGTTTAAACTAAGTAATTAGAAAAGGTCACCCATAAATGAATGACCTATTTTCAAAATTAGGGAAAGATAGGTCAACTTTCTATTGAGTGCATACTAGATGGAGGTTAAGGAATTACTCATCTGGTAATGCGTTAAATTCTTCTTTTTTCCTTTCATACCAAATCTGGATGGCTTCTGGATTTTCCATAAGTTCTTTCATTTCATTCATAGCTGAAATATGCTTTTCGTCTCCTTTTTGATACATTTCCATGCCATGTTTTTGGCTTTTTTCTGCCATCTCCTCAAAAGTATTGGCATGAAATTTTTGCTCGCATGCTCCTCCGAGTTGTTTACAAGTCATCGTCTTCATAATTACTGCCTCCTTTTCTTCAGTGTTATTGTATCTATAGTAACATATACATCACTACTTCCTGCCGGAGGAGAGAGTGGAGGATAAAGAGCATAAATTAGAGAATATGAGAATAGTGGACAGCTTTTTTTACGACGAGAACAATATCAGGTTATCAGGAGGAAAAACAATGATGGAGATTCAAAGATTAAACGAACAAGATGTTGAACGGTACCTTGAAGTCAGGCTTCAATCTTTACAAACCAATCCAGAAGCCTTTGCTTCCAGTTATGAAGAGGAAAAAGAACGGCCCGTAGAATTATATCAAAGCAGATTAAATCCTCAAAGCCCGTCCATAACAGTAGGGGCAGTTGAAGATGGTCAACTGGTCGGTATAGCTACTCTAGTAACAGAGACAAAACAAAAGCTTAGTCATAGAGCAAACATAGTATCTACCTATGTAATCCCAGAAAAACGCGGGAATAACATAGGCAGGAAATTAATCGAGCAAGCTATTCAGCATGCCCAAAGAATACAAGGGATCGAGCAAATATACTTAACGGTTGCGTCAGAAAACAAAGCTGCCAGACAGTTATATCTATCGTCAGGCTTTGAATTTTTTGGAACAGATAAGAAAGCATTAAAGTTGGAGGACCATTACATAGATATCGACCATATGGTATTGTATTTCTGAAAAAATTGGAAAAGGGGAGTTTGAATGAGCAGGGGGACTAAAACAAAGTTAGATTTGGATAAGGTTATTTTTATTGGCAGAACATACGAAGAATATATGGACATGTTTATGTTGTCAGAAGGAGATTTGAAAGGTAAAAAAATACTCGACTGTCCATCTGGAGCCTGTTCATTTGCGGCTTCAGGTCAATTAAAAGGATGGAATACCATGGCGGCTGATATTGCCTATGATCACCCTGCAGAAGATCTCGTAACGAAAGGACGGGAGGATCTTCAGCATGCCTTAACTCATATGAAGAATGCGGAAAGTAATTACATATGGGATTACTTTCAGGATCTCAATCAGTTACAAGAATATCGAGAGAGGGCTTTACATTCATGCATAGAAGATATGAACAAGAACAGCGAGCGATATCTCCCGGTTCAATTGCCAGCCTTGCCATTCAAGGATAACGATTTTGACATGGTTTTGTCTGCGCATTTCTTATTTACGTATGCAGATCGGTTAAATCTACAGTTTCACCTGGACACTCTTAATGAATTACTTAGAGTGGCAAAAGAAGAGTTGAGAGTCTTTCCCTTGGTTGATTTAGAAGGCAATAGATATGAACACCTTGATCATGTAATCCAATATTTAAAGGATAATGGCTGTTATGTTGAAGAAGTAAAGGTTCCATACGAGTTTCAAAAGGGAGCCAATTCTATGTTAAAGGTGAATAAAAATCATTAAGCTTTCAAAGGGCAGCGGTATTCCGCTGTCCTTTTGTTTAGTAACAATGCTCTGCATGAAGGGGATGCCAAATCCTCCTTGTTTTCTTTTTATAGGTTTGATGTTTATGGGTAGTATAAACGTAATCTATCTTGGATAACTTTAACGACTTCTTCTGGCATTTCCCTCACTGTGATCTCTTCCCCTAGAAAAAGCAGCCAATTGGCCATTTCGGTCAATTCTGCGGGATTCTTCACATTGATAAAGGTCTTAAGAATGGCGGTTGAGTGGTGAGGATTCGTATAGGAAAGGGAAGTTTTAAAGGGATGGTGCTTCTTGAACTGAGCTATCGCTGTTGGGCCAAGTTCCAGAACAAGGTTGATCAATTCTTTCTGGTTACTTAGTAATTCTTCTATCTTGACCTTACTTAATCCTTTTTTCATTTCGGAGGGTTGAACATCCATGAGATGGTCGACAGGAAAAATCAGCTTCTTTTCTTCTTGCAAGTCAAAACCCTCAATCAACCAGAAGCTTTTTTCATGATAAAGATGCAATAGATAAATTTGGTATGATTGTAGGACGTTCTCTTCTTTGATCGTAATTTTTAAATAGCGATTGGAAAGAAGAGTAAGAATAAGTTTCTCTACTATAGGATGGGGGAGGTCTGAGAGATTGAGCAGATCTGGATTATGAGGATTAGTGCCAGAAAAAAGCAAGATTTGATTTAAAAGAACAAGGTCATCCTGCTGGTTTTCTGTAAGAAGTCCCAATAGCTTTTCGGCTAAAGATTGACGGCTTTTTAGATAAGGGAGCTGCTGGTTTCTTGTAGCCATAAAGGCAATAAAAAGAGCTTTGACTTCGCTATCGGTAAAGTGAACATCTGGCAGGACGGAGTTGGACATAACAAAGTAACCCCCATCCCTTCCAACTTCAGCGACTAGGGGCATCCCTAAAGATTCAATTTCTTTAATATCTCTGATCGCTGTGGAACGAGAGATGTTAAATTCCTGCATGATTTCAGTAATTGTAAAATGGGCTCGGTTGTTAATATAGCGCATAATAATATTTATCCGTTCAACTTTTTTCATGGCGTCTCCTAAACAGTTTCAATTTTTGACATGATTTAAGGTTATGATATACCTATCAAGTAAAGAAGACAATTCATTTGGAAAAAATCTCTGAAAAAGGATGGTATTCATATGGGAAATTATACTCTGGAGGAAAAAGAAAGCTTCACCGTTATCGGATTGGGAACAGAGCTTACGAGTGATTATACAGATTTTGCAGGCATCAATAAGGAAAAGTCCAGTTTCTGGCATGCAGTCAGTGAAGATGGCAGGCTTGAGACGTTAAAATCTATTGCGGCCAACGACTACATTTTTGCAGTGAATGAAGCAGTGAATAACAAGATGATGCATTACGCTGGCGTAATGCCAGAAAGCTTGGATCAAACTCCAGAAGATGCGAGAGTCATCCATTTTCCTAAAGGGGAATACCTGGTGGTTAAAGGGGAAGAGCAGACGGCTGATGAACTGCATATTACGCTTACAGGCGCTGCCTTTGGCCAAGCACTGCCAGAAGCAAAGGAAGTAGACTATGTTGGCGGACCCAATGCAATGGTCGAGATGGAACAGCGAGACGGCGTAGTTAGTGGTGAAATGTGGATTCCTGTCGTTAGGAAATAGAAAGGAGAGTTGAAAATGACCAAAACCGTTGATTTTAAACAGGTGTCTGAGGTTGGCTTAGAGTCATCGCCTGTATCAACTGAGCTTGCTGGTCTCCGTGCACATGAAGCCCGATACTTTATGAACAAATACAACCATGAATTTACGATTGTACCCGCAAGCGAAAGTCAGGAAACTATTGAATATGTGAATCGTATTTTGAAAGAAGAACGTGATATTGAGTTTGCTGCCAAACCTTTAGAAACGTCAAGATTTCAATTGGAAAATATTAAATTTGCTTACGTCTTTTATGAAGACGGTCTTGAGGTCAATGTCATGTATACGGTTGACACCCCTAAGAAGCGAGCAGTTGGTTTTAAGCTTTCTGAGGGGATGGAAGTACCAAAAGAGTTAGAAGGAAAATTTAAATTTGCAAGGCAGAAATCTAAACTTGCGGGAACAATCCGCGGCTCATATTTCGTAATTAAAGGAGAATATTAAGGAAGGCAGTAACGAGAATATTTTATTCTCAACCTTTAGTTTTTGACTGCTTTCTCCATATAAGAAGGGCTTTCCTGGCATAAGGGAAGCTCTTTTATTTTTAGTATTGTTTAATACCTGATTTATTGAAATAATTGACAGTAGGTAAGTGGAGGGAGTTGGGGATGAAGATGAATAATTATCTACGTGATTTACCATTTGAACGGTTATGTTATGAGGCTCAGTTAGGAAAAGCGATAGGGCATCCTGAACCCATCTCCGGAGGTCTTCTACATAGAATGTATGCTATAACAACCACAGAAGGAAAATATGCCGTGAAAGTATTGAATCCACAGTTCTCAAACGAAAAGAAATTAATCCTCTTCATTGCAGAAAAATGGGTGCTATTCTTGGCGGTATCTATCAAACAGATTTTTCAGGTCTGGATTTAAACGATCATGGTATGAATGAAAATACTGTCAACTACGATGGTGATTAGTCACAGGGATTTAGATCCGAAAAATGTTCTGTGGAAAGAAAACAATCCCATTATTATTGACTGGGAGTCTGCCGGTTTCATAAATCCTATGCAGGACGTGATTGAAACAGCTTTATATTGGTCCGAAGACAAGAGGGGAACCATTGATAAAGACAAATTTTTTTCCGTTATATATGGATATCAAGGTAATTGCGGCAAACTTCAAGCGGATTGGAGTTTGGTATTAGATAACGGATACTTAGGAAAGTTAAACTGGCTTGAATATAATCTTAAACGTGCCTTGAGAATTGAATGTTCAGATGAAGAAGAACAAAAGTTGGGAGTCATTCAAGTAATAGAAACAATAAAAGAACTAAAGCAATATGATCAGACCATCCCAAAACTTCTTCATTGGCTTAATCACGACTTGTAATGATTTAGTGCAGTCTTAATTTCTCTTCTTAGGACAATTTCCATAGTCCACTGAAATACAGACTCTAAAACCTATAAGAGAAAGAATTTAACGGAAAGAAGTGTGGAGAATATGAAAGTTGCCTACTCCGTTACAGATCCTGCTAATTTAAAGAGTGTGGTGCTGCATGGAAATCAGCTATCTGAATTTATGGAGAAGTTTAAAGCTAAAATTAGTGAAATAGGGAAGGTAAACGAACCCAAGGGCATTATATATCATGACTTCGAATCGGCAGCGTCAGTTTATTCAGATACGCCGCTGCCTGCTTATACCTCTAGAGAATTAATACATATCTGTCCTGAACTGGGAGTATGGAAAAGAATCTATTTGGAAGCTATCCATAATTCTAATTGTAAAGGTGCCCAAAGGTATTTTAAAGAACTGAATCTCGCCGACATTGCTACTATTATTGCTCATGAATGGACCCATCACTTAGAAATGTTCAATAACTTTGAGGACCATAACGATTCTAATATGTGGTTTGAAGAAGGTACCTGTTTTTATCTTCCAAGAAAGCTATTAATGGATAAAGATCAGTTTGCTAACATCCATACCATAGAAAAGAATTTAATAGATGAGTATTCACCTGCTTTTGGTGAGTACTCCCTGAAAAAGTTTGGGGAATCGGATAAAGGTGGATTTTCAGGAGCTCTATTTGATTATTGGCGGGCATCTTTTGCCATAACTTTTATCACGGAACATTATCTGTCTGGAGACCCGGTGGAACTATTAAAGATATATGAAGAATGGAAGAAATCGAGTCTTGACTATATCGATGATTTTATTATTCAGACACTTCATTTATCAACTGAACAAGCTAAGAAATTATGGCTTACATAAAATTTCTAGTAAAAGAAAGTCATGATGAATCACAGTTGAAGTTTTCTCAAGGAGGGAATTAAATTGATCCGAAAAAAGGAACGGCTAAGATGGCATCTGTGATGAGAGATACCTATGTAAATATTCCAGGGCACGGGTACAACAAGATTAATGCTGCTTTTGCATTCGGTGGTCCTGAACTGTTGCGTAAAACGATATCCGAAAATTTCGGAGTGGACTTAGAGTATTATGCAATAATTGATTTTAATGGATTTATCCAAATTACGAACACTCTTGCTCCAGATGGTCTAAAAGTTAACGTAGAAGAGGACATGAAGTATAAAGATGGTTCGGGAACTATAGACCTTGATCTTAAAAAGGGAAAACAGACCCTTGAAGGTGAAGATTTACTGGGATATGCCCGTTATAGGTACGGCAAAGATGGGGATTTTGGTCGGGTAAGACGACAGCAAAAGGTTATTAAACTATTAAAAAATGAACTAGTTTCCTTTAATGGTGTCATCAAAGCACCTAGAATGCTTGGAAATATTGGTCCATATTTAGATACAAATATGGAAGGTAAAGAAATCCTAAGTTTAGGGAAATCATTCTTATTAAACCCAGTCGATGATATACAAACCGCTAGTGTCCCTGAGCAAAATAAAGTTTGGCCAGAAAGAAAAGAGTACCCTGTAGGGTTGGTCGTAGCTCATAATGAGGTTCAGACTAAACAGGATATTCAAGCATTTTTACACGGTTCAGAGACAAGTGAATCCGCCCTAGGGAATGAAAAACGCTAATACCCTAATTAAATTAATAATACTTGTTAATAAAGGGGGATAAAATGAGGGTCAGATTAAGGGAGTATACAGAAGATTGGAAGCGCATGTTTAATGAGGAAGCAGATGTATTAAGTACGATCTTCGGCGATGAAATTCTTTCGTTTGAGCATTTCGGCAGCACATCAGTGCCGGGCATGAAAGCAAAGCCAGTGATCGATATGATGTGCTTAGTAAAGGATATTGAAAGAATAGATGAATATAATGAACAAATGCATTCATTAGGCTATGACGCAGCTGGTGATTGGGGCATTAAAGGAAGAAGATTATTTCGTAAAGGGGGAGACAAGAGGACTCACCATATCCATTTTTATCAAATGGATAACCCTCAAATCGAACGTCACTTGATCATGAGAGATTATCTTCTTTCCCATCCAGAGGAGGCAAGGAGGTACAGTCTGTTTAAAGAAGAACTGGCCGAGAAATATGAATTCACCAAGGATTACAGTCCTGCAAAAAAAGCATTTGTTTCAGAAATGGAGAAAAAAGCTATAGAGTGGCTTAATAGTAAATGGGAAAGTTCTTGATATTCAAGTAAATTGATCATGTAATTAAAGCCATTAGGGGTGGATGAATGAAGAATAATATAATGATTGCCGGTACAGTCTCACTATTGTTACTATCAGCGTGCGGTAACGAAAATAGTGATATAGCTCAGGGTTCTGGGATAGAAAACAAGGAATCTGAAAGTCAGCAAACAACCACGAAAGAGGATAAGAGTAAAGGAAGTGAAAGTCAGCAAATTACAACGAACGATAAGATGGAAACAGACGGAGAAATACATACTGCAACTGATGATCAAGAAACAACGAGCTTTACGAATAAACATTACACAAGAGATAAAATAAGTGTCGAATACCCCCAATTGTCTAATGAAGATTCTGAGAAAGCACAACGAATTAACGGAGTTATTACTAAGGACGCGGCTTATTTCTTTGAACATGGTTTGTATGAAGGGTATTCAGGAGACATAAAATATGACACCACGCTCCTTAATGATAAATTCGCTAGTTTTACCTATCAAGGACTCATAACGAGTCCAAACCAAAGTTATCCAGTCAACCTTTTTTATTCAACTATAGTCAATCTTCAAACAGGTGAAAAGGAACGGTTACGTGATTTAGTCACAGTTGATGACAAATTTGTTAAGGCATTTAAAGAAGGGAAGATTTTATCAACCAACTCCTCTGATTACAGTAAAGAAATAAAAAAATATCTATCAACATTAACGATTGAAGAGCTGGCCAGTAAACTTTCTCAAGCAGACGACATGGAGGCTTCAACCGCCTTCACTTATTTAACGGACGATTCCATCGTTGTGGCTTTGGGTGTGCCGCATGCCTTAGGAGACTTTGTGCAAGTTGAAATAGCAAATGATAATATCAAACTCAATTGAATATTTCTAATGCACAATTGGATCCACGGTTAGTATGAAATCCCTGTTCCTCAAGACATATTTATTTTTAACAGAGGACAGGTTATGCAATGGGAGGCGTTAGAAATGAATATACGATTCTTAGAGAGCTCAGATTATTATGTTCTTTCCCCTTTAATTAACGAATGGTGGGGCGGAAGAGAAATGTCAAGTCTGCTCCCAAAGTTATTCTTTGATCATTTTAATAATACGAGCTTTATTGCAGAAAAAAACGGGGAAATAATAGGTTTTTTAATTGGTTTTATGTCGCAATCTAAGAAAGAAGAAGCGTACATACATTTTGTGGGAGTTCACCCCGATCATCGTAAGAATAATATTGGTAAACATCTATATGGGGAATTCTATAAAGCTGCCCTAATGAAAGGCAGGTCTATAGTAAAAGCAATTACTTCACCAGTAAACAGAGCATCGGTGGCATATCATACAAAGATGGGTTTCGCCATTAAGGGTGGAGATAAAGTAATTGATGGAATTGCTGTGTCATCTGATTATGATGGACCAGGGCAAGATAGGGTTCTATTTGTCAAACACATGAACTGATTTGTGCTAAATAGATTATATCTTACTATCAGCAAGGTGGTTAAAAATTTGAAAGATTATGGGGTTGACCTATTTAAAGGTGCGGCTAGTTATTATTCAAAATATAGGCCGATTTATCCTGCTTCTCTTGTAAGATTCTTAGTGCAGGAGTTTTCTCTAAATGGAGAACAAACTCTGCTTGATCTAGGTTGTGGAACTGGCCATCTTACATTGCGGCTTGCAGATTGGTGTACAAAAATAGTAGGTATCGATGCGGAGGCGGAAATGATAGAGGAAGCTAAACGCCTGCAGCAGGAGATAAGACTTGGGGAAATTCAGTGGTTTAACGGGCGCTTGGAGCAGTATAAAGCCGTATACAATGAACATTTTAATCTTGTAACAATTGCCAAGGCCTTTCACTGGATGAACAGATCTGTGATTTTAGATGAATTATATGAGGTAATTCCAAAAGGCGGCGGAGTAGCCATTATTGATAACTATGAGCCCGGTAAATCGCTCCGCCCTTGGCAGTTAAAATTAAATGAAATTATTAAAAAGTGGTATGGAAAAGAGAGAAAAGCGGGAAAGCAAACTTATTCTCATCCAGTTATTAGTCACGAAGAAGTTATATCAAATTCGAAATTCAAGGCAGAAGTCTACACTTTACCTGAATATGAAATTAATTGGAATTGCGAATCAATTCTAGGAAACTTATATTCAACTTCATATGGCTCAAAACGATTTCTTGGTAAAGAAATTGATAAGTTTGAGAAAGAGGTAATAAATGCATTGATGGAGTTTTCTGATGTTGATCAGTTTAGAGAAACTGTGACTCTTTCAGTAAAGGTTGGTAGAAAGTAAATGTAATTTTTGAGTCCCCAAGAGAGATTGTCTATTATAAGATAATTTCTCTTTTTTATAGAGAGTTAAATTGAGATATATAAAGAGATTAGAACTTTTTTAGATAGGTTGACAGTGACGCAGCGTAACAGCTTATCCTTTGATAAAAGGAGGTGTAACACTTGGATCAAAAGGGATATCACATTAAAGAATTTGCAAAAAGAGCATCTGTTTCTGTTCGAACACTGCGTTATTATGACAAACGGGGCTTGCTTGTTCCGTCCATCTACGATAAATCAGGATATAAATTATATACGGATGAGGATTTTACCAGACTTCAATCCATCCTGTCTTTTAAATTTCTTGGTTTTTCATTAAATGAAATTCAAGCTAATCTCTCTCTTCATCCAGAAGACCTGTCTCAAAGACTTGAACAGCAGAAAGTAATGATGAAGGGGAGACGTTTGCAAATTGATCAAATCATTGGCGCAATTGAGAAGGTTGAGCAGTCGCTGCATACCAATCAAATGAATTATGATTTAATTACAGAATTGATCCAAGTTACACAAATGGACTTAAAGCCAGACTGGGTAGATCAGTATTTAAACAATAGTGATCGTAAAACAATGAGGAAGCTAGCAAAGGAATCTTATTCAACTAAAACTTTACGGAAGTTAGCGGCGAGAGGCTGGACTGAAGAAGACCATCAGGAGCACTTGAAAAAGTATCAATATTTTAGAGCAACCCTGACAAAGCTGGTTAAGGAGAATTATTCCCATGATAGTACGGAAGCGCAGGAATTGATGAAGTATTTACAAGAGATGAATAGACAATATAGTCAAGATGATCCGGAAATCAGAGAAGGTATGAAGAAATCATGGGAACAGTTTAATTCCTTGCCAGAGGATGAAAAGCCAAAAACTTATACGATTCCTGAACAGGAAAGAGAATTTATCAAGAAAGCGAGTGAAGTATTCTATTTGAATAAGAAATAAGTCCAATTTAGTTAACTTACTATTCTATGATAGGTCATTCCTAATATGCAAGATGCGCGAGAATTGGGTTGCAAAGGGTATTTTTGTTTATGAGATTAAGAACGCATCAAATCTCTAAGAAATACCCTTACCATCCAATTCAACCTAAGTGCCTGGGTGATAAAAGCTCAACCAATAAAACGTGTGCAGGGATGAGGGTTAGTTAGTCACTTTAAACATACTTAGGTTATCTCGTAGACTAATCGCCATTTTATTAAGATTAACCGAGGATAATGTCACTTCTTCCATGGCAGTTGCTTGTTGTTCGATGGAAGCTGCTACTTCTTGCGTACTTGCTGAAGTTTGTTCCGTTATGGAGGCAATATTGTTGATCATCTCGGTCATTCTCTGTGAGCTCATATTAACGGTTTCAGAAGTTTCCGATACTTCTCGTAATTGTCTAGTTACTTCTTGAATATCTCTAACAATAACATCAAATGATTCCCCTGTTTCATTCACCATAATAATCCCTTTATCTACTATGCCGGTGCCATTATTCATGGATTCAACGGCATTCTCTGTATCGGATTGGATTTCATTGATCAGATGCTGAATATCTCCTGCAGCTTCAGAAGATTTCTCAGCAAGCTTCCTTATTTCATCTGCAACGACCGCGAATCCTTTCCCATGTTCTCCTGCTCTTGCAGCTTCTATGGCTGCATTCAAGGAGAGGAGGTTGGTTTGTTCCGAAATCTGCGTAATCAGCTCGATGATATTACCAATTTCACTTGATTTTTCACCTAGAGAATTGATTTTCTTCGATGTTTCCCTTACAGATTTTTGAACTAGATTCATTTGTTCAATGGTTGCTTCAACTTTATTTATTCCTGTATTCGCACGATTACTCGAGCTATCTGATAAATTTGCTACGTTAAGGATGGCTTCTGAGGAAGATTCCATTTCCTTAGAGATATTTAGTGCAGATTCCTTTAGCTGTAAGGCACTTTGAGCTTGATGATCCGCTCCAGACACTACTTCTTGTACCGTGCCTGAGATTTGTTCAATTGCGGAATTGTTTTGTTCGGCATTTTGCTTTAATTCTTCTGAAGATGAAGATACTTTATTGACCGTTTCATTCGCATTTTGCACTAATTTTCTGAGGTTATCGATCATTCCGTTGAAGGCACCTGATAATTGTCCAATCTCATCTTTGGCATTTGTTTCGATATAGGAGGTAAGATCCCCTTCAGCAGCTTTCTTGGTCGCAGCTACCACTGTATTCAAGGGTTTGATCACTATAAAATGAATGAAAAGACTAATGAGGATTGTGGAGATTAACAGAGTGACAAAGGTATTGATATACACTCCATAGTTTCCATCTACAAATTGCTGTACATACGAATTGATAAAAGCAGAAATAGGAGAGCTGATTAATAAACTGATGATGACCGCTGCCACTGTCTTCAATCTGAGGCTCTTACTTCCGGGAATTTTTATACTGCTTTTATAGGTATGGTTACTAATAGGTGCTGACGTTGTATCTGCATTGGGTTGTGTCATTCAATCACTCCTGAAAGTTTCTATTTTGAATCGTCTTGATTACCTAAAGGAAATCCCCTTCTAGTATTTATCGGTAATCCTGGAACTTTTTAAAGTATTTTGACATGCAACCATAGTTTTAACTATGACTATCACGTTTCAAAAAACACTTGCATATATTCAGTTGATTTTAAAAGAAACCCCATTCCGATAAATATTAAGCTCACGTGTTTCTCGCGTGAGCTTTTTTATTTTCTTAAGGATTGCTGCTTCCAGCATAGAAGCATATAGTTGCAAGTAAGGATAGGAGATAATAAGATAGATTCAAGATACATAGGGAGTGGGAGAATGAACTTTGTAGCGATCGATTTTGAAACAGCTAACTCTTCTAGATCCAGTGTTTGCTCAATTGGTTTAGTAGAATATCAGAATGGACGGTTGATTGATGAATACTATCAATTGGTGAAACCAAAGCAAAACTATTTCCATTCAATTAATATTGGCATTCATGGAATTACAGAAAACGATGTGAAAGATGAAAAAGAATTTGATCAATTGTGGCAAGAGGAGATTAAGCAAAGGGTGGAGGGCAAACTTGTCGTTGCCCACAACGCCAGCTTTGATATGAGTGTCCTGAGAAAGGTGCTGGATGAATACCAACTCCCTTACCCTGATCTGACTTATAATTGTACGGTAAATATAGCGAAGAAAACGTGGCCGCATTTAGGGCGCTTTAACCTAGATGCGCTTTCCAATTTTTTAAATATTTCTTTTGAACACCACCATGCTCTGGAGGATGCTCATGCGTGTGCTATTGTATTGTTACAAGCCTGTGAACATCACGATATCACCAGTGTTCAGGACTTAGAGGAAAGGACCCGTACAGAGAATGGACGATTATTTAAGACGGGCTACCAGCCGGCACGTGCTAGTAAGAGAAAAAGAAAAGAATCACGGTCCCGTTCGGTCCGCGATTATGTAGCAGCTTCCTCTGAAGTAGTTCCAAGTCAAACGCTCTTTAATAAATCAGTTGTCTTTACGGGTGCGCTTGAAAATCTACGAAGAAAAGATGCAGAAGAAAAAGTATTGAAAGGCGGAGGGTACTGCCTTGATACTGTGGATACCAAAACGAATTATGTCGTCATTGGCAATAAAGCGTATTCTAAAATGAAAGATGGAGAAAAAAGCAGTAAATTGAAACAAGCGGAGTGGCTGAAGGCAAAGGGATATCCGATTGAAATTATTTCCGAACAGCAATTTTTTTCACTCTTAAATAGTTAAGAATTAAAAGAATAGTAGTGAATTGAACGCCCCAGGAATAGCCTATCCCTGGGGCGTTTATTATGAATGGAAAAAAGTTCTTGTGTTTATTTCATTTAAGTAATATACTACATTACATCACTAATGCACTCATTTGGGAAGAAGGGAAGAATTTGATCCTTAACACCGGTGGAAATAAACCTATTTACATTCAGATAGCAGATTGGATTGAAAGCGAAATTTTAAATGGAAACTTAAAAGAGGATGAGAAGGTTTATTCACAATATAAACTGGCAGATATGTTCAACATCAATCCGGCCACAGCGGCCAAAGGTTTAACGAGGCTTGCTGAGGAAGGGGTGCTGTATGACAAACGGGGGCTTGGGAAATTCGTAGCGGCAAAGGCCAAGGTAATCATCACAGATAGACGGAAAAACCAGACGCTGAAGCAGCTTATGGAAGAAATTATTCAGGAGGGAAACCGGTTACACCTCTCGGAAGATGAGCTGATTGATTTATTAAAAGAAGTGAAACGTCAGGGGGAGAACTAACTATGGAAATAGTTAAGTGCAAAAAGCTAACGAAAAGCTATCAGCATTTCAATGTGTTAAATCAAGTATCTTTGACAATCACAGAAAATAAGATCGTAGGGTTAGTCGGGAGGAATGGAGCTGGTAAAACCACGCTGATGAAGATAATCGCCGGTTTAACTAGAGCCACATCGGGGGAAATCGAAGTTTTTTCTAAAAATCCTTTTAACAGCCTCCTGGTATCGGCCAATTCACTTTATCTAGATGATCGAATGGACTTTCCTGGGAGCTTAACCTTAGCTGAGATTCTTAAGGAAGCTAAACGCTTCTATTCCAACTGGGATCATGAGCTTGCGTTTCGTTTGTTTGATTACTTTGGTTTTGAAAATAGTCAATTTCATCAGAGTTTATCTAAAGGGAAAGAAAGCGTGTTTAATGCCATTATTGGAATAGCTTCTCGTTGTGCGCTCACGATTTTTGATGAACCGGCCACCGGGATGGATGCGGCTGCCCGGAAAGACTTTTACCGTGCGTTATTAAAAGACTATTTAGCTTACCCGCGGACGATTATTATTTCCAATCACCATTTTGAGGAGATGGAAGATCTCATTGAGGAAGTTATCCTGCTGCATAAAGGCGAAGTCTATTTGCAGCAGTCGGTGGAAGAGTTAAAAGAAAGCTGGATACGCCTGCAAGGAAGTAGAAATGTGGTGAATGCCTGGCTTGCAGGAAAACGAGTGTTAGAAGAACGTCAAGTATTGGAAGAGACTTATGCTGTTGCAGAAAACACTTACTCAGATGAAGAAATGATCAGCATGAAGCGAGAAGGAATTAAGGTGAGTCCTGTGTCTGCAAGCGAGATTCTTCTCTATTTAACAAAGGATGAAAAAGGAGGGGTAGATGATGTACTTAACGGAGACGCGCCTCAGTGAAATTGTAAAGAAACAATATAAATTCAAGTGGAATTCTTATAAAAGTGTGTTTAGCTCTCTTGTCATTATTCAACTCGTGGCAATTTTGTTTTCTTTAGGAGGAGTGAGGGGAGGAGGAATGAACACTGAATCGATAAAACTCGATTATACCTCTTATTCAGCGGACATAGTCATCATCTTCACTTTTTTATGGGGCCTGATGTCCTCCCTTTTATTGACTACTAAAGCTTACCGGCAGGATGATTTTATATTTGTAACGAATCGCTTCAGCAGCGTGATTTCATCTATCGCTTTTATTGTCACTGCAAGTGTTATAGGGGGGATAATGGCGGTTGGATCGGGGTATCTGCTGAGAGTGCTAGTCTATTATATATGGAGAGATCATCAAGTGGTCGATAATGGAATCTCTCACCAGCCGCTCCTATTGTTAATGGGAATCATAGCTACGATCCTATTTATTTTGCTCTTTAGTGCTATCGGTTACTTAGCCGGAATGATTATTCAGGTTCACAGAGTATTTGTGGTTGTTCTTTCTGCTTTATTTATCGGTTTCTTCTTTATACATGCCGAACAATTCTCTAAGGGGCTTTACCAGTTTTATTTTGAGGAATCGGCCTTTATCGTGTTTTTGAGCAAAATGATTGTTACGATAGGTATCCTGTTTTACTGTGCGATGCTGATTGCCAGTCGTTTGGAGGTGAAACGATGATTGTTGTCTTACTTGTGCTAGTAGTAATCATTTTTCTTGCAGCCGGAAGCTTTAAAAAAAGGTCCACACCAAGAAAAAGATTAAAATATAGAAGCAGTACCCTGTTGTTAAGTGGATATGCAGCTATATTATTGCTTGCTGTCCTGATTTCTTTTACGCTTCCTGACAAACAAAATGCAAATGCTGAAAGCCTGAGTTATGCTGAGGTGCAGGCGCAACGCATTAAGATGGAACGATTACTAAGAAGTGGAAAAACCTCAGAAGTATCCAATGAATATCTGAAAAAACAATGGGAATTTCCTTATGATAATAAAAAAATTACTCTTCACGATCCCTCGGATTATGGGATGTTAATGATTTATTTAGACAAAAAATCTAATAGTAAAAAAATAAAAGCTTCTTATTATCAAAGTCCTTCCCGTATTGAAGGGAGAAAAATCGATGAGCTTCCAATTCCTGAGGTAGAGGTAGCAGGAACGGTTATCAATGTTAATTACACAAATCCTGCAACACAACACTATTCCTTATTCCAGCACGAGTTTCCTTTTCAGCAATTCTCTGGGAATGAAAATCATGTTGATGTTAATTCGAATTCTTCTTTCGGTTCGTCCATTATGTATTTAGAGGTACCGGAAGAAGTAAAGGTAGACACAAATGCTGCTTACATTGTGGAAGTGCATTAAAGAAAAAATCCCCTTATTTCAGAACCCGAACCATGCTATCAATTGGTTTGGGTTCTTTTTATGCCATAAATGAATTTGTCAGCCAAAACTGAACGCTGATATCACTTTTACCCTTGAAAAGACACACTAGCTTAAGCTGGAAGCACACTTCTAGGCAGATATACATATGATTTTGGATAAAGAGGTGGTGAAGGATGAGGCACAACGCTGTAAACAAGGTACACGATCCTGTTGCAGTTGAACAAGAAGAATGGAAGAAAAGACAATTAAAAAATCGCTTTAAACAATTACTTACCATATCTTCGCCGATATTTATATTACTAGTGTGGGAGTTTTTATCCCGTACAGGTCTGGTAGATGCTCGTTTCTTCCCTCCGCCGAGTGAAATTGTCGGCACGTTTCTTACAATGGGCGCAAGCGGAGATCTATTCAGCCATATCGAGATTTCATTATTTAGGATTTTCGCTGGATTTTTGTTAGGGGTCATACCTGCCATCATTCTCGGTCTGCTGATGGGGCTGTATTCCCCGCTTCGGCATTTCTTTTCGCCGTTAATCATGGCGTTGATGCCCATACCGACGCTCGCTTTATTGCCGATTATTTTGATTATTTTTGGCGTTGGGGAAGTTTCTAAGATTGTGACGATTGCAGGCAGCGTGTTTTTCCCTGTGATCATTAATACGGTAGCCGGAGTCATCAACATCGACCGGATTTACCTGGATGTAGCAAAGAATTACGGAGCAAATCGCAGGGATTTCTTTTTCAAAATAGCGCTGCCGGGGGCACTTCCTGTCATGATTGAAGGAATCCAAATGGGGCAGGCGATCGCCTTATTAACCATCGTGGCCGCTGAAATGATGGGCGCTATTTCTGGAATAGGGTACTTAATCTGGACGTCATATAGTGCCTTCCTATTAAAAGAAATGTATGTCGGACTGGTGCTGATTTCTTTCTTTGGCTATCTATTTTCCTTGATATTAAGAGGGTTTGAGAAGAAACTGCTGCCATGGAGATAGAGGAGGGATGGGCATGCAGGACAATACCAAAATATCTCTGCAGAATCTAACGAAGGTTTTCTATAAGAAGGGCAGCAGTGTGACTGCCTTGAAGGAGATCAACATAGATGTCAAAGATGGGGAATTTGTATGTATCGTAGGACCAAGCGGATGCGGTAAAACAACGCTGCTTCGGATTCTGGCGGGGCTTGAGACGACGAGCGTCGGGGATTTCACGATTGCTCAAGGTAAGGAGAACCGGCCGCTCCAATCGATGGTTTTTCAAGAGCGAGGAGTCATACCCTGGTTAACGGTCGAAGAAAATGTGGCATTTGGACTTAAAATGAGGCACCTGCCTAAAAAGGTGGTGCAGGAAAGAACTCGGTACTATTTGGAGAAGGTAGGATTGGATAAATTCGCAAAGCTTTATCCAAAAGAACTCTCAGGTGGCATGAAGCAAAGAGTCAGCATTGCCCGGGCCTTTGCCAATGATCCGGAAATCTTATTAATGGATGAACCGTTTGCCGCACTTGATGAACAGAATAAATTCATTTTACAGGAAGAGTTGTTAAGTATTTGGGCGGAAACTAAGAAGACGGTGCTGTTTATTACCCATAGCATTGATGAAGCGCTGCTTCTTAGTGATCGGATTTTGTTAATGAGTGCTCAGCCTGGCAGAATTGTCGATGAGAAGACGATTGATCTGCCAAGACCGAGAACGATGGAGCAGGTGCGGGCAGACCAAGGGATGTCTCAGCATTTCGTGGAAATTTGGAACCATCTTCAAGCAGAGGTTCAAGGGTCTAGAATTTAGGCAGGAGGAGAAATGATGGTGAGAAACTGGAAGCTTTTATTAATCATTCCTATGTTGATGTTCGCCATGCTGATCAGCGGTTGTGGGAAGGATCAATCAAATGATAAGAATGCGATGAATGAAGAAATTCAAGTAAGTAAGGATAATCCTTCTGGAGATTTAGCCCCATTGAAGAAGAAAGCTACCGTAGTGATCGCGGAAGACGGGGCAGCATCTGGAGCGGGATTCTATATTGCTAAGGAGAAAGGCTACTTTGACGACTATAATATTGATGTGAAATTTACTCAGTTTGCCAACAGTGATGATATGCTCCCGGCTCTTGCTTCTGGAGAAGTAGACATTGCTGGAGGGATATCCACAGCTTCGTTTTTCAACGCTATTGCACAAGGGATAGATGTGAAAATCATTGCGGACAAAGGCCATTATATCAAAGGTAAATCGTATTTCTCCTTCGTGATTAGAAAAGATTTAGAAGGTAAGATCAATGATTATTCTGATTTAAAAGGCAAGCGAATTGCCGTTTCCTCTAGAAATGCCGTAGATGATTACATTTTCCATCAAATGCTTGAGTACGCAGGACTGACTGACGATGACGTGGAATTTGTACTTATGTCAGACTTCGGGAACATGCTGGCTTCGATGGCCAATGGTTCGATTGATGCAGCTCTGCAAATTGAGCCGTTGATTACTCAAGGTACTGAACAAGGCATTCATACGCGCTTAGGTGATGCCTCTGATTTTGCCCCAGATGCACAAATTGCCATGGTGCTCGGATCTCCAGAATTTGTTAAGGATGAACAGGATGTATCCCTGCGATTTATGGCTGCTTATTTAAAAGGAGTACGGGATTACAATGATGCCTTTATTAAAAATGAAGGAAAAGATGAAGTCATTAAGAGCATGACGAAGTACACCGCACTGAAAGATCCTAAACTTTGGGAAAAGGTTTCTGTAACCGGGCTTGATCCAGATGGAAAAATGTTTATTGATGATATTAAAAGCCAATATGACATGTATAAAGAAAATGGTGCAACAAGAGGAACGTTTGATTTCAATAAAGCCATTGATACGTCGATTACCGATAAAGCGGTTGAAGTTATAGGAGAATATAAAAAGTAAAGATAAAAAAGCCGCTGTCACAGAGAGACAGCGGCTTTTTTCAGGACTTATGGCTGGTTTTGGTTTGGGTGCGTAAAAATGAGATGACCCGTGATTTTAAGGGGTTTGCCCTGAAATCTAAATTTTGCTGTAAATCCTAATTGAACCTAGGCATACTGCTTAAGAAGCTGATACATTTTCTTACCTTCATCATTGAGCACACTGCCATTACCGCGGCAGGAATAGCATTCTTTCTCGTAACTCGTTTCCTCTACCGCCAGTTTCCAAGCTTGAGCCCCGTTTGCGTGATTTACCCGCTGGTAATGATCTACAAGCATGTTGGCTTTGCTATCATCGTATTCTTCATATTTTCCACTGCCGTGACAAAGAGGACAGACATTATAGAGCGTATTTAAATTTTGATTTTCCAATACGTACACATCCTTCATTTTTTATAATAATAAATTAAGATTGATTTTACGGAATATTCACACTAATTACAAGAGGAAAACATCCAATTTGTTAATATAAAAAAGAAAAAAAGTATTCAGGTACGTTTGTATAAGGTGTTCTTCCCTATCAATCTATGCATGATAAAACTTTTCAGACCCGTCAAATTCAGAGATTATTCTTAGAGGGAGTGGCAGCCATGATTAAGGTCGTGGATATACAAGATAAGCATTTAGAAGAGATACACAGCTGGGAATTGGATGAAGAACTTCAGGTTAAAACGGGTATTTCCCAGCCCAGGACGAGGGAACAATTTATGGATTCCTACGCTGCTTATTTCCGTGGTGAAAAGCCAAATCTTTATTTGAAGGCAATAGAAACCGATGGAATCTTGGCAGGTAAAGTGGAGCTGTTTTTATCCGATGAGAACTTCATTGGAATTGTGGTTGCCAATAAGAGGCGCAGGGGCATCGGGACCGAGGCGCTGCGAATATTTTTGCAGGAGATTAAACAGCTTAAGCGAGTGGAAAGTGTAAAGGCAGAAGTGTATGAAGATAATTGGGCAAGCCTTCAGTTTTTTATGAAAAACGGTTTTCGATTATCGCAAGAGCCTTCCTGGGAAATTTTTAGAGGGAGGCAAAGAAGGCTGTTCACTCTATCCAAAGAGATATAAATGAAAATTTAATGAAGTGTTAATTATAGATGAATTGGGTATGAACACAATAAATGGAAAATACAGGAGGTTAACCATGACACAGTTAAAAGCATTGTTTTTAAACGCGTCGTTGAAATCATCCGAGGAACCGTCTAATACGGCCGCTTTAGCTAAAGCGGTCAGTGACATATATGACCAGGAAGATGTGACCAGCGAGTTTGTCAGATTAGCAGATTATCATATTCCCTTTGGTGTGAGAGAAGACATGGGGGATGGAGACGAATGGCCGCAGATTTTTGAAAAAGTAATAGAAGCCGATATCGTTATTCTGGCTACTCCTATTTGGCTGGGAGAAAAAAGCAGTCTGGCCAAGGTTGCGATTGAAAGACTTGATGGAAGCAGCAGTGTAACTAATGAAAAAGGACAATCCATTTTCTACAATAAAGTTGCCGGCGTAGTGGTAACAGGAAATGAAGATGGCGGTAAGAAAGCAGCTTCGTCTATTTTGTATGCGTTATCTCACCTTGGTTTTATAATCCCGCCTAATGCGGATACCTATTGGGTGGGAGAAGCTGGGCCGGGTCCATCATTTGTAGAAGCGGAAGGACTCAAGAATGAGTTTACTAAAAAGCATGTAGAGATGCTTGCTTATAATACCATGCATTTAGCTCGAACATTCAAAAGTAACCCAATTCCGGCAGTGGGCAACACAATGGAATAAGTGATGTAAGGGAGAGGCTTCCAATAGGGAGCCTCTTTTTTTTAGGCTGTGTCAGCTCATGGTTTTTACCGATTAATAGTAGAGGAAGTGCTTAAAAGTGAGGGTAATCCAATGTTATACTTTTATCAAGGAGGATGGTCATGAATAACAAGAAACCAATAGTTAAAGGATTAGAGGTAGATCGCGAGACAAGGTGTGCCCACTACCATACAGAAGTTGATATTATTGCTATTAAGTTCTACTGCTGTCAGGAATACTATGCCTGTTATGATTGTCATGAGGAACTTGAGGACCATTCTCCGGAAAAGTGGCCGAAAGATAAATGGGAGCAGAAAGCGATTCTCTGTGGAAGTTGCGGAAAAGAACTTGCCATTCATACATATATGTCTGCTTCAGAATGTCCTCATTGTACACACCCATTTAATGAAAGGTGCAGCAACCATTTTCCTCTCTATTTTGATATGAACAATAAATAAACGATTCTTTGAGGTCAATAGTTGGGTTTGATGCTCTTTGCGTTCGTTTAATCACTCGATTTATTCCTCCTTGGAAAGACGGTTCTATTGAGGTTTTCTTGGAAATCAAATAAGAATCTCTATCGATGACAGCTAGTTTTATTTGTATGATGCCGAACGGGAGGCGATATTTAATTGATGGCCTATGTATTTGATTCCGTGAATTTTTTAAAATTAGGGCTCGTCCTCCTCGTCTACTTGGCCGGGTTCTGGTTTTTCCATCGAACTCTAAGTAAAAAACTTGGGGTGGAAAAGAAGAAGAGAGGATTTGCGAACCAATTTGTTAATAAAAGTCACATGGAGTACCACGTCTTCATAACCATTGTTTACGTCCTGTTTGTTCTATTTTTTGGAGCGGCTTATCCTGGGAAAGCGTATGTCCTGGAATATGTCATTCTCCTGTATGGTGCCGTCGTTCTCATTCTCCAGGCGATCATGGAGTGGAAACATGACAGTAACCGCCGTGCGTACCTTCTCCCGCTTTGTAACTTTGTATATCTGCTAAGCGGATATTTCTTCATTCAGCTAGTCCTATATTAAAAACTTCCGCAGCCCACTTCAAAAGGGCAAGCGAGCTGCAGAAGGTTTTGATTTCATTCGTTCATGATCAGCAAATTCATTTCTTCTACAATCGTTTCCCAAGCAGGATCTGATGTATCAATTAATTTGAAGTGCTCCGCTTCCGGCAGCTCCACAAACTTCACGAAATCCCCCGCGTTTTCTGCCGTTCTGTGATAATGATCACTTATTCCAATCGGTACATTAATATCCAAAGAACCATGTATTAAAACCTGGGGAACGCCTAAAGGGAGAAGCTCAATGGGCGATGTCTGCTTATACCTGACAGGCTGTTCTTCAGGAGTCCCAAGCAGAAGTTCGGCAACCGGATTATTCGCTTTTTGTGCCAACGTTTGATCTCTGAAGTTATGGACATCATACATCAGTTGTAAATCATTGACTCCGGCTAAACTGACCGCTCCTGAAACAGGGAGAGGCTTGTCCGTGGAGGTAAGTTCACTGTCTGCTGGCAGAGGGTGACGTCCAGCTAGCCACAAAGCGAGTTGTCCACCGGCTGAATGTCCGATCGTCACCACTTTATCTACTTGCAGGGGATGCGTTTCTGTAAGAGTAAATAGATGATCGGCTGCTCTTGCTACATCTAAAAGGGTTCCTGGCCACCCGCCACCCTCTTGTCCTACTCTCCTGTATTCAATGTTCCATGTAGCAAACCCTTCATCCGTTAAGGCTATTGCTGCCTTTTCAGTGCTCTCCAGAGTAAAAGGTTCTCTCCAGAATCCTCCGTGAATGACGATGGCAACTGGGTGCGGTCCACTTCCAGCGGGCAGGCGCAATTCACCGAATTGATTTTCGTTTTCTCCATAATAAATCTTTTCCATATGTATTCCTCCATTCTTAAATGTGCTGACACAAGATCACGGGCAATCCAGGGGGTACGGTTTTTCAACCTAAGTATCTCATATTATGGAGGAATGATTTAACCAAGGGGATCTTTTCTATTTACCAAACAGCTCATAGAAAATTAAAACGGCCTTTCTCCGATTGAATATCAGAGAAAGACCGTTTGACTGGTTGATAAGATTCATGCTGGTACTTAAGTTATTTATTTAATCTGAAATGCGCATTTAATTGACCTCGGAGCATATGTTCAATCACTCTTTCTTTATTTTCATGAAGCATATCTTCTTTGATTTCATAGGTCTGCACCCCTTCTTCCCGCTTATCGGCGATCTTCATCAGCAATTCCACATCCGCAAAGGAGTACTTTCTTGTTCCGCGTTTGGTCCGTTCAGGGAAAATTAACTCTCGTTCCTCATAGTAACGGATTTGACGTAAAGTCAGCCCGGTTAATTCATTCACCGTTCCAATCGAAATGACTTTCTTATCTTTATATGAAGACATAATTTCTCCTCCTTGAGTATCTTTTCTACTCAAACTTCAAGTGAAAAATGACTTACAATAATGATGTTAGGAAATATAACATGAATGATCTCACCTGTAACGATCCATGCGCTTAACGAGTGCCTCTAGTTCTGTTAAGGTTAGGGACTGAATCGTACCGTCCGTATCTTTAATGACTCCGCCATCCACTAATCTTTTAATATAGTACTGCTTCATTTTCTCAACGGCATTTCGTAAGTAATTGATTTTCACAATCTTCACCTCTGTTTTTTGGTATTTATAACGGTTTATTAAACGACGGGCTCTTTTTTAATGGACGTGGGGTTTCAAATGCTTCACGGTGAATATGTTTCTTTCCTTTCTGTGTTGTTTGTTATATAAAGGTTAAAGGAATTTGTCATTTATGTCACTTGTTATGTGAGGAAATCTAACATAAATTATTTTTTGTTTCATTTATTTTGAGAGTTAATCTAACAATAGGAAGATATTGTTCAAAAAACTTCCTCCTAAATTAACTAAAATTTATCAAGGGATGGTAAAAGGAGAAGAAATTAGGGTAACTACATAAAGTGGTTGATCAATACAAGGAGAAAGGAGAATGAAAATGTGGGCGAAACATCCATTTTTTAAATATATTACGGGCGCAATTCTGGTCTTGTTATTTGCCTATTTATTAGCTAAGCTCGATTTGTTTACACCGGTGAAAACCATCATTAGTACGCTATTTTACCCGATATTAATTGCGGGATTTCTTTTTTACATTCTTCGTCCGATTGTCAGATGGCTGGCAGGAAGACTTTACCTGCCTGTTTCATTGGCGATTTTAGTGGTGTTTGGAGCGATAGGAGGATTAGGTTATGCTGCTTTCCGCTTACTGTCTGGAACTATTAAAGAGCAGGTGAATAATATTTCCCAACTTCCTCAGCAGCTTAAAGAGACAGCTCAGAAAACAAAAGAGAATATTGAGCAAAATGATATGGGGATGATCTCCACTCACTCGCTTACCAATAAGATTACGCATTATTTTGGGGGCATTACGCAAACAATTGGTGATCATTTAACGCAAATTGTCAGTGCTTTAACAGGAATGACGACCGTACTGGTGATTGTACCTTTTGTCCTTTTTTATTTTCTTAAAGACGGGGATCGTTTAGTTCCGTTTCTATTGAGAGCTATTCCTGAAAAACATGTAGAAGAAGGGAAGAGTTTACTGAGAAAAATCGACCAGACTCTGGCGGCTTACACGATTGGCCAAGTTACAGTAGCAATCGTAGATGGTATTCTTATGTATATTGGTTATCTCATTATCGGATTGGATTACGGTTTGATCCTTGCGATATTTGTTACCTTAACCGCTGTGGTACCGTTCTTCGGTCCTATCATTGGGATTATTCCCGCTATTGTGGTGGCGCTGATGCAGGATCCGATGATGGCGCTTTATGTTCTCGGAGTTATGGTCATTGTTCAGCAGCTGGAAGGGAATCTAGTTGCCCCTGTCGTACTTGGGAGCAAACTTAACTTGCATCCTTTGACAATTATCTTCTTATTAATTGTTGCCGCTGCCCTGAAAGGATTCGTCGGAATGTTAATTGCCATTCCTTTATATTCTGTTATTAAAGTATTAGTGAAGTATCTATACCACTTTTTCAAACTGCGGTCTTCGCCTGAATAGTGAAAGAGCTCCTGCCGAATAACAGGAGCTCTTTTTATTATTTAACTAATTTCATATTAATTTCATGATCTTTGATTTCTGCTTTAGGTAAGAGGATTTTTTCAAAATCAAAGGCGCTTCTTTCAATGCCGGCTGATACTTTATTTGGGAAATCTGGGTTAGCAAGAGCACTAGTTGCGAGAGAAACATAGTCAGCTTCGTTTTCACGAATTGTCCTTTCCGCTTTTTCTGGATCTCCCAGCTTTCCATTAGCAATTACCGGTAAACCGCCAAATTCTTTCGCTGCTGCAGCTAAAGTTCGTGTGCCGTTTCCGAAAGATGGTGCCGTCCCATCTCCATCAGTTACATGAATATAATCCAAGGAAGTTTTCCCGAGTGTAGAGAAGAGGTATTCGGCATCTTTCTCCCCACCGGCCCATTTATGGTCTGCATCAGCAACTTTTCCCTGGGATATACGGATACCGACCATATATTGTTCCCCAACTGCGGTGCGAACTTCCTCAATAACTTCCAAAAGCAGACGAATTCTATTCTCCAGAGATCCCCCGTATTCATCAGTACGCTGATTTAAATAATCGGTTAGAAACTGATCAAGGAGATAACCATTGGCTCCGTGAAGCTCGATCCCATCGAATCCTGCTTCTTTTGCATGAAGGGCACTCTGTACAAAGGCTTCTTTTACCTTCTCGATGTCTTGCTTACTCATTTCCATTGGCTTTTGAAAGGGGCCGGACCCGCCGTAAAAGCCTAACTGTTCACCTTTTGGTGCTATGGAGGATGGAGCGATGGTTTCACTCTCATAAGCATTTCCCTGGCTTTGCCCGCCAGCATGCATGAGTTGTGCGATAAATGTGGTTCCGTGTTTCTTTACAGCATCTACGACTGGTTTCCAGGATTCTGCTTGTGCTGCATTGGCAAGGCCGGGCTGGTTTTCATACCCTTGGCTGTACGTTTCATCTAGATAAATTCCTTCAGAAATCACAGCAGAAAACCCGCCGATTGCAAAACGTTCATAGTAATGCTTCATCGTTTCGTTAGCTTGGCCGTTGTTGTCGGCGCTGATGCGGGTCATAGGCGCGACAACAAATCGATTGTTTAACGTTTCATTTTTAAGTTGAGTAGCTGAAAATAAAGAACGTTCCTTCATGTGAACACATCCTTTCTTAAGGCTTTCATGACTAATAGTAAAGACTTCCAAGGATTAAATACAAGAAATCCGCTTGTCTTTACACGAAGGTTATTCTACACTTAGTGTTTGTGTAGTATTTCGGGGAAACCTTTAATGTAACAGCTAACCGGCTGAAGCAGGGCCGCCGATTAGAAGCAGAATTAAAGGAGAGGATAAAGAAAGCTCTATCCATCGATAAAACATTTTACTTTTGATTTCCAGCTTAATCTTTTAATATGGATGGTGTGATTTTAAATCAATGCCGTGATAAAACATTAAATGATCAAAAGTATATAAGAAAGTGGAGGAAAAGCAATTGGAATCTATGACGTTTGTATTATTTGGAGCCACGGGTGATTTAGCTAAGCGAAAAATTTATCCGGCTCTATTTAATTTATACATGGATAAGATGATGCCCGAAGCCATTTCGATTATAGGATTAGGAAGAAGAGAATGGAGTCATGAAACCCTTCAAGCCCATGTGAAAGAAGCGGTGCATACTTACTCTGACCACGAGGCAGACAGTGAGAGTATGGAAAGCTTTCTGCAGAATTTCCGCTATTGCTCATTGAACGTGACGGATCCTGAGGATTATTTTAAACTTGAAGATTTAATGCTTCAGAGAGAAGAAGAGCTTAACATCGTTCAAAACCGTTTATTTTACTTATCTGTTGCTCCTAAATTCTTTGAAGTGATTGCCGCAAATATTAAGGAAAGCGGACTGAGCCAGACAAACGGCTGGAAACGATTAATTATAGAAAAGCCATTTGGAAATGATTTAGAGACAGCTCGAGAATTAAATAGAAATCTTAGTGAGGCATTTAATGAAGAAGAAATATTCAGGATTGATCACTATCTTGGGAAGCCGATGATTCAGAATTTAGAAACCCTTGAATTTGCCAATCCTGTGCTTCAGTCGCTTTGGAATAATCAATACATTTCTAATGTGCAGATTACGGCGAGTGAAACGGTTGGCGTTGAGAAGCGTGCGGGATACTATGATCAGTCAGGGGCCGTTCGTGACATGCTCCAAAATCATATGCTGCAAATGCTAATGATGACAGCTATGCATGTTCCTCAGAAGATCAGCCCGGAACAAATCCGAGAAGTTAAGAAAAATGTCATGGAAGCTTTAGAACCTTTACAAGAAGATACCTTGGAAGAACAAGTCGTGCGCGGCCAGTATACCCGCGGCGATATTGATGGAGAGGAAGTAAACGCCTATACAGAGGAGACAGGCGTCAGCGCTTCTTCACAAAATGACACCTTTGTGGCAGCAAAATTGAATATTAACAATAGCTTCTGGCAAGGGGTGCCCTTTTACTTAAGAACAGGAAAACGGCTTGCCCAAAAATCAACGCGTATTGTTATTGAGTTCAAGAATCCATTGAAGGGTCTTTACGATCAGGAGGAAGAACAAACTTCCCCTAATTTGCTTACCATTGAAATCAATCCCAATGAGAGTATCACTTTGCAGATTAACAGTAAGAATCTGCTCAGAGACGGAAAGATTGAACCGGTAAATATTAACTTCTCAGCTAATGACAAGCATTTACCGCAAGCGTATGAGCTGTTAATATATGATGCGATGCTTGGGGATCCGACTTTCTTTGCTCACTGGGATGAAGTAGAATTATCCTGGAAATGGGTTCAACCCATTTTAGACGCATTCAAACAGAATACTGTACCACTTCATTTGTATGAAGCAGGTACAATGGGACCGGATGCAGCAGAGCAGTTAGTAGAGAAAGACGGCTTTAAGTGGTGGTAAACACCCTTCCCTTATATAGAGGAAATTTTCAAGAATAAAGGAGTAGCAAACATGAAAATAGGCATGATTGGTTTAGGAAATATGGGCTTTAACTTAGCTCAGAACTTAATGAATAATGGAAATGAAGTAGTTGCCTTTGATGTAAACCCTCAGTCAGTAGAAAGGTTAGCAGAATACGGTGCGGCAGGAGTTTCTAGTTTAGAAGAACTAGTCACCTCTTTAGAATCACCAAGAGTCGTCTGGATGATGGTTCCTCACACCGTGGTCGATTCGATCATCGACGACCTTATTCCTCTATTAAATAAAGGGGATGTATTGATTGATGGCGGAAACACCTTTTATGAGAAAACGGTGGAAAGAAGCCAGCATTTGGAGACAAAAGGGATACATTTCATAGGAGCAGGTGTTTCCGGGGGAGAAGAAGGTGCGTTGAAAGGACCTTCTCTAATGCCAGGAGGCCAGGAAGAAGCTTATGAAATTGTAAAACCTATCTTTGAATCCATTGCTGCTCAAGCAGATGGTGTTCCTTGTACGACCTATATCGGCTCTGATGGAGCGGGTCATTATGTAAAAATGGTCCATAATGGCATTGAATATGGCGACATGCAATTGATTTCAGAGGCGTACTATATTTTGAAAAATATTGTTGGACTCTCTGCACAAGAACTTCATGAAGTGTTCTCTGAATGGAATAAAGGTGAACTAGATAGCTACTTAATTGAAATTACCGCAGATATTTTCACCAAAGTTGATGAGGAAACGGGAAAACCTCTCGTTGATGTTATTCTTGATACAGCTGGACAAAAGGGAACAGGAAAGTGGACAAGCGTGAATGCGCTTGAATTGGGCGTTCCTCTACCTATTATTACGGAATCCGTATTTGCACGTTTCATTTCTGCTATGAAAGAAGAACGAGTGAAAGCTTCTTCCATTCTGAGCGGACCTGAGATTCCAGAGTTCTCTGGTGATAAACAAAAAGTAATTGAAGCCGTTAGACAAGCACTTTATTTAAGTAAAATTTGTTCTTACGCTCAAGGATTTGCTCAAATGCGTGCGGCATCCGTTGAAAAAGACTGGAATCTTGACTACGGTAATATTGCTATGATCTTCAGAGGTGGTTGTATCATTCGTGCTCAATTCTTGCAAAAGATTAAAGAAGCTTATGATCGTGAAGAAGATATTAGCAATTTACTGCTTGATCCATATTTTAGAGGTGTAACGGAATCGTATCAATCTTCCTTGCGTGATGTGGTCTCATTAGCCATCCAGCGTGGAGTTCCAGTGCCGGCGCTCTCTGGAGCATTAGCTTATTTTGACAGCTATCGCTCTGAACGTCTTCCTGCGAACCTGTTGCAGGCTCAACGCGACTATTTTGGGGGACATACCTATCAGCGTATTGATAAAGAAGGTACGTTTCACACGGAATGGCTTAAAAAATAAAGGTTGAAACTGAATCTAAATAAAAAAAGGAATGAGCTCCCTAAAGCGTCATTCCTTGTAGTATACCCTGAAGTCTAACAAGGCTTCAGGGTTTTAATTATATTTAATTTTTACTAAGTGGTTGAATGGGGGGTTAACCTACAGATGGGAAGGTGACTTGTTTCTACTCAGCAAAAGGTTCTAACATTGAACTAATTTATTTTATTGATATTTCTTGCTTTCTCTGCAGCCTCCGCCACTTCATCAACCGTTTTTCCGAAGCCTGCTTCCATTACAGCGCTGTAAGCTCCTTCGATGAAAGGGGCGTTAGCGATTCTTACTTTCGTGTTTTCTTCCAGCATATCAATTGCCATTTCAGCATTCATGACCGAACTTCCGAAATCGACTAGAATTAAGACCCCTTCGCCTTGATTCACTTCTTCTACACCTTGCTGGATTTTTATAGCGCTTGTTCCCATTTCTCCATCTTCTGTACCGCCAGCATCACAGACCTGAACGTCAGAATTTGCTTCATTTAACATCTTTTTTAACCCTTTAGTAATGTCAGGGCTGTGAGAGACAATCACTAGACCGACGAGAGACATTATTCTTCACCCTCCTTCAAAACCGTGGCAAGGGCTGCTATGAGGTAGTAGGCTGACTGTGCGCCTGCATCCTGTTTTCCGATGGATTTATCTTTATAATAAGCTGCTCGTCCTTTTTTCGCTTCAAATTCTATTACTTTATTTAATGCGTCTGCCGCTTTTTGTTCGAGCTCATCAGGGTCCAACGTATCCTTTTGGCCTTCCATAAACTCTGTGACAGGTTCTAATACATCGACCATCGTTTTTTCGCCTTGCTCTGTTTTCCCTCTTTTTTTAAGGTTGTCCACGGCTGTTCTAAAAGCTTTGCTAAGTTCTTGAACATCTGCACGATCTTGATTGCCTAAACTCGTTCCCGCTTTCATGAAAAAGGTTCCGTAGAGAGGTCCGGATGCTCCGCCGATTTTCGATAATAACGAAGTTCCGGCTCCTTTTAAGACTTTTCCGGCATCTGTGGTGTCTTGATCGAGTTGGTCGACAGCGGCATTAAAGCCGCGCTCCATATTAAGGCCGTGATCGCCATCTCCAAGTGTCTGATCTAATTGGGATAACTGGTCCTTATTTTCTTGGATTTGTTTAGCTGATAGTTGAATCCACTTTCTGGCAGAGTCTGCTGTGAACATTGTTATGCCTCCTCTTTCTGAATGTTTAGAGCTAAAGTGTTGCAGGGCTGCTTAAGCAGTGATTTAATTTCCTCATTATGTTTTAATACCGTTAATGAGGCACCGGTCATTTCAAGGGCTGTCATGAAATTACCAACGTGTGTATCTGAAATGACCGCCCCTTTTTCTCTAATTAAATCGTGAATATGATTGGAGAGTATATACAGCTCCATGAGCGGAGTTGCCCCTAACCCATTTACCATGACGGTGACCTCGTCTCCATTCTTAAGATTAAGTTCTGGAAGTACTTGATCGACGAGACGTTCAGCTATGTCATTTGCGGATGAAACTTCGGTCGTTTCCATACCTGGTTCACCATGAATTCCAATTCCTAATTCCATCTCGTTTTCTCCAATTTCAAATCCTGGATTTCCTGAACCAGGAACTTCTGCAGGGTATAGCGCTATTCCGATGGATTTAATATTTTGAATGACCGATTCTGCAGCATTTTTTACTTCATTTAAAGAGGAGCCTTGTGCTGCGGCTGCCCCTGCTGCTTTATGGACAAATAATGTACCGGCAACTCCGCGGCGTCCTGTTGTGTGAGTACTATCTTCAACTGCCACATCGTCATTAACTACCACCTGCGCCACTTCAATTCCTTCATCTTCGGCAATTTCGGCGGCCATTTCGAAATTCATAACATCTCCTGTGTAATTCTTAATAACAAGCAGAACTCCCTTGCCTTGGTCCACGGCCTTGATCGCTGCTAATACCTGGTCTGGGGTAGGGGAGGTGAATACCTCTCCACTGACTGCAGCATCGAGCATTCCGTCTCCAATATAACCCGCATGAGCAGGTTCATGGCCGCTTCCTCCGCCGCTGACTACTCCCACTTTATCAGGTGTCAGTTCTTTCTTAACGAGAACAGTGGTATTTTCTAATCGTTTTAATCGTTCAGGGTGGGCTTTCACCATACCATCGAGCATTTGAGTAACTACATCATTTGGTTCATTAATTATTTTCTTCATCATCATGCCTCCTTAAGATAGTTGACTATACCCGCTTCGAAGCATCCTTAAAAGAAGAGAGCAAATATTGCTGGAAATAGTTCTCTAACATAAACCTTACATTAGCGGAGAAACTAAGAAGGCTTCAGACAATATGGATAGGAGAGTGAACCAGAATGCAGAAGAAAAATGTACAATGGTTACCCATGATCGCATCTGTAGGAATTGGAGCCGCAGCTTATAGCATGATGACAGGCCAATCGGGCCAGCTGCAAAACATGATGCCGGGTGTAGCGAAAATGCTGAACGGCAGCCAGCAAAATGGTTTTCAATCAAACCAGCAATAAACATTGAGGCTGGACAATCATCAAAAACCCCGAACCAATTTAGTTCGGGGTTTTCTAATCTTGTTGGCGTTTGATTTAAGCTGATTTCGTGCTTTCTTCATCTTTTTTAAGTTGAAGTTCTGCTCTTTCCTGGCGTAATGATTTATACAACGAGTACACCATGAGAAGCATAATAAAGGAGAACGGTAATGCCGCAACTATCAAGGCGTTTTGCAATGCTTGCAGACCACCTGAGTATAAGAGAACGGCCGCAATGGTTGACTGAGCAACTCCCCATACAAACTTAACGGTTTTAGGCGGGTTTAAAGACCCGTTCGTTGTCTGCATTCCAAGAACAAAGGTTGCTGAATCGGCAGAAGTAATGAAAAACGTGGCGATCAGCATCATGGCAATAACCGATAACACTATGCTTAATGGAAAATGATCAAAGACCCCGAACAATACCTGAGGATCAGGAAGACTTGCAATGTCGGCACCTTTTTCCTGTGTTTGAATACCTGTTGCACCAAAAGCACTCATCCATAGAAAACTGACTACAGATGGAACAAGCAGCACACCGGATAGAAATTCACGAATGGAACGTCCTTTGGAAACACGAGCAATAAAGATACCTACAAATGGAGACCATGCAATCCACCATGCCCAGAAAAAGACTGTCCAGTCCATGATCCATTTATGTTCGTCATCGTTATTAGGAGCAAGACGTACACTTTCAGTGGCTAAATTTTGTACATAAGCTCCAATTGTATCCGTAAACGTGTTGAGAATATAAAGAGTCGGTCCAATAATCAGCATGGCTAAGAAAAGGATAGTGGCAAGAATCATATTCGCATTACTTAAGTACTTGATACCTTTACTAAGACCAGTATAAGCAGATAGCATAAACAGCACGGTTACGATGAGAATAATCACCAGCTGAATCCAGTATTGCTTTTCTACATCCAGTAAATAAGTAAATCCTCCATTAATCTGGGCAGCACCAAATCCAAGGGTAGTGGCTACGCCAACGATTGTTGCAAATACAGCAATAACATCGATCGCTGTACCCCACGGACCTTTCATTTTGTCGCCGAAAATCGGTTCAAGAGTGGCACTGATTAAACCTGGTTTGTCATGTCGGAATTTAAAATAAGCAAGAATCAAGGCGACGATGGCATAAATGGCCCATGCGTGGATTCCATAATGGAAGAACGTTACGCGCATAGAATCTCTAATCGCTTCCGTTGTGCCTGGTTCAGCTGTGGGAGGAGTTTTAATATAGTGGGAGATGGGGGAGGCAGCTCCATAAAAGACTAGCCCAATTCCCATACCTGCACTGAAAAGCATAGCGAACCAAGTGGAATAGCTGTAGTCTGGCTTATCATCAGGTTTTCCTAATTTTATCTTTCCGTAAGGACTAAATATTAAATAGATACAAAATATGACAAACAAAGTAACGATGAGTAAATAATACCAGCCAAAGTGAGTGGAGATGAAGTTCTTTACATTTCCTGAGATGGACTCAAAGTTCTTCGGAGCAAATACACCCCAGAATGATGCGGCAAGTGTGATGGCTAAGGTGATCCAGAACACGTTCGTAACTTTTTTCATTTTCTTCTCCTTTCAAGTTTTCAATTTTTTCTCGATATGGAAGTGATTAGTGCGTAGTATGATTATCCTATACCCATTGGAAATAATGATAAACAAGTTATTTCAATGTTCGACAAAAGCAAAGGTTATTTCTACTTCCTTATTTTCTAACTTATTTCGTTGTCTAGAGGTATAATGGGTGGGGAAAGGTGAATCAAGAGAAGTTCATGCATAAAGTGGCTGGTTGCGATGACCTAATTCACACGGCGGAGAAGAATGGATATGTTAATACAAAGGATCTCTACCTATTTAGCTGGAAAGAGGAGTTGATTCTAATTTTTCTCTTCTATGGACCCATTTAGGGTTATTTTTGAAAGAGAGGTGGGCAGCGATGAGTTATTTCTCATCATTCCCAAATCTAAAGACAGAGCGCACGAGTCTAAGACAATTAAGAAGAAAAGATGCTGAAGACCTTTACTACTTACGAACCGATGACCGTGTATATACTTATCTCGATCGAGAGACTTACCATACGATCGATCAAGCTTATGAATTCATCCATAACATCAATGCGGGAGTATCCAGTGGAAATTGGATCATGTGGGCGATTGTGCTGCAGAAAACAGGCCGTGTGGTTGGAACGGTCTGCCTATGGAAGTTCGACTTTCTTGAAAGGAAGGCGGAGATTGGTTATGAACTTCATCCCGATTATCAGGGGAAGGGAATTATGACGGAGGTAGTAAATAGAATCATTCACTACGGATTTAGCAATTTAAAGCTTGAAACGATCGAAGCTGTTACAAATGCGCTGAACACCAAATCGCTGAATCTGCTGGAAACGCAGCAATTTGACAGAGTGAGAATATTCCATGAGATAGACAGCCGGGGGAGAAGCGTGAATATGGCTGTCTATCGATTACGGCAGCAATCCTTTCGCAGGGTTAAGGACTAAAGGATTGGGACATCAAAAGGTGCAGATGTTGAAATTTGGAGCGGTCGTCATAGCAGCCCTCATCAATCGCTTCTAAACAGCCATGGATAAATGTCCTCTCATAGGGAGGAAGAGAATCTACATCTGCTCTGCTGATCTTTCGATAACCAAATGGTTTATCTAAGTATTGAAGCATGATACTCCGGCACTGATGCTCAATTAGTGTGCTATGAATCCGTATTTCGCTATTTACAGGGTAGAATTTGTGACTGCCAAATCCGTCTTGAAGTAAATTGAAACTCATTTTCATACCCCCTTTAAGTGATTCCTGTTGGTATTTGTTAAAATTGGATGGTTTATAGCTGTTATGTATGGAAGTTTAATATTAAGATTAATCTTCGCGGAGGTATAGAATTTCTTACTATAAACTATACCCTATTTTGGGGTATTTTAACTAGTAGTGGAGCAATGTTCGTAAGCCAAAAGATTTGCTAAGTTTATAGTTATAGTATTTTTAATAAGAGGGAGTGAAGGGATGAAGACAATTTTTGTAGATTCAAAAGGTGTAGAATACGTTCCAGATAAAAACAATTGGAAGCCCGCGGATGGATTATTTCAAGTGAAACACGGTGCCATACGGTTTCCATTAAAAATGATTTCTGTCCGGCCAGCTACAATGTGGAGATATCAGGAGGCTCTGCCGGTTTCTGAAAAAATCTCTTCAAGCCTCTCTTTAGGAGAGGGGATGACACCGCTCGTCCCATTCGACGATCAAGAACCTAATCTATGGGTTAAGATGGACTATTTAATGCCAACGGGTTCCTTCAAAGATCGCGGAGCAGCTGTTCTTATTGCTAAAGCAAAAGAGCTGGGCGTGACCTCTGTCATTGCCGACAGCAGCGGCAACGCAGCAACTTCGATTGCAGCATATTCTGCGCGAGCAGGGATCGAATGCCACGTTTTCGTTCCGGATTCTGTCTCTGAAAAAAAATTGGCCCAAGTAAAAGCCCATGGTGCCATCGTACATAAGATTGCAGGAACAAGAGAGGAAACGGCGGTAGCAGCTCAATCAGCTGTGGAGGAAACAGATGCTTTTTATGCTTCACACGTCTATAATCCTTTTTTTCATGAAGGAACAAAGACTTTTTCATTCGAAATTTGGGAACAATTGCAGTTTAAGGTTCCAGACCAAATCATTCTTCCCGTTGGAAATGGAACGTTATTGCTTGGTGCCTATATCGGTTTTACAAATCTGCTAAACGCGGGCATGATTGATAAATTACCTAAGCTCGTCGCGGTTCAAGCTGAAAATTGCGCCCCCCTGGCACACGCTTTTACCAGCAGCTCGCCAGTAACATCCGTTGAGAATGAAGGAACGGCAGCGGAAGGGATTGCCATCGCTGATCCAGCTAGAGGCGAACAGATTATTCAGGCAGTTCATGCGTCTAAAGGGACAATCATCACTGCACCTGAGGAAGATATTGATGAAGCGAAAGCCGAGTTAGCAAAGAAAGGATTTTATGTGGAACCTACAACCGCAGCCACTTATGCCGCGTACAAGAAGTATAAAATCAAGCACGTAACCGAAAGTGAGAGGGTTGTGATTGCGCTGTGCGGATCGGGTTTGAAGAAATAGGAAAGCGGGATGAATGCTTATAGTTGGCGGCTGATTTAGTAAATGAATAATTTGTTAAAAAACCCGAGTAAGGGACACAAAGCTCATTGTCCTTGATTCGGGTTTTCTTTTTTGGAGGACCAATTAGCTAAGGATAAAGTGGTTTCTTTAATAAATTCATAAAATTTAAACTTTTCCAATGGGTCAATCGTCTACAAAGAGAAGCAAGAAAGGAGGGATGGGATTGGATAATGATTTTTCATCAAAAGAGGCTTTTCTAGAAAGTATATTTAATCAATACAACAATGATATTTACCGACTATGCTATACCTATGTGAAACGGAAAGAGACTGCTGAAGATCTAACCCAGGAAATATTTCTTAAATGTTATCAAAACTATGATAAGTTTCAGAGCCTTTCCTCGATTAAGACTTGGATTTACAGGATTGCGATTAACCACTGTAAGGATTTTTTGAAGAGCGGTTACTCTAAGTACATTATAATAAGTGAGAAAATTCTAAGGTTTGCAAAAGGGAAAACCAAAACCCCTGAGGACGTAGTGCTTAAAAAGGATGAGTCTGCCCAAATAACGGATAAACTGTTAAACCTCCCGATAAAATATCGTGAAGTTCTAGTTTTTTATTATTTTAAAGAATTGAAGATTAAAGAAATGGCAAGATTGCTTGAAGTGAATGAAAATACAGTGAAGTCGAGACTGAAAAGAGCTAAAGAGCTTCTTAGTCTCTCATTACCAAATGAAAAGGAGGCAACAGGTGATGGAGAAGAAATTAAAAGAAATGGCGAAGACTTCCTATGTTAATGAACTAGAGTTATCAGAAACCCAGCAACGTAACATGCTGAAGGCGATTAAATCGAAAGGTGATTCATTGAAACCTTCCTGGAAATTTCATTGGTTTAAAAATATCCTTGGATTAGTCGCTTGCTGTTTAGTTATCATAGGTTTAAACTTTTTAGACGTGGACCAGGAAGCGGTGAATAATAATTCTTCCTCTTCCTCAGACATCCAAGAATTCAACTATGAAATTTTAAGTAAAGCTAAGGGAAATCTCCCAAATGATATGACGATCCCCACCCCCTTTTTTAAAACTATTGAACAGCCATATGTTAAGTATCAGAGAAATGGCAGGAACATAGAAGATGTATCAATTAAATTTAGAGGGGAAAAGAACGTCCTTTTTGTTCATATTTCTTTGGGGAGTAGTTTGAAAGATATTAAGGCAGATACTAAATCTAAGACAGACTCTTACTCTTATGAAGACAGCACTAGCTTATTATTGCTGCGTGAAGATAACAAACCAGGGATCATCTACTTTGAGAAAGGAGATTACTTATACTCGTTTTCACTTCTTCCTATTAATAGAGAAAGTAATAAAAAGGCTGTTCACTACGCAAAGGAACATTTAACAGAAATTCATCAAATGGCCCATCAAGTCATCACGCAGACAAACGACCGTTCTTAGTCCTGTTCGTTCTTGCAAGGAAGAATCCAATGTTAAAAAGCAGGTGCTAAGGGGAATTTATAGTGACTTTAAATTAAGGTTTAATTAAGAAAAGGGGGAGGTCAAGTTGGCTAATCGATTTCTATTATCTTCGATCGGAGTTTTCCTATTTTCATTATGCCTTTCCCTTTATTCATTGTATTCCTGGCTCAATCACACTTGGCTGGTGGCCCCGCCGAATTATGTTCTATTATGTTTTGGAATTATCGCTTTATTCTTAGGTTTAAAAGCGGTAAAGGGTCAAGTGGGTCTATTCTTCAAGTTGATGAGCTGGTTCTCCATTATTTTTTCTTTTCTGTTATCTACCATTCTCTTAGCAGCTTTTCTACTTTCTCTTGTGTTCCACACTTCAGGAGGGCGGGAGTTAATTAGAAGCATTCACTCTCCTGATGGAGCTTATACCATAGATGTATATCGCTGGGACGCTGGCGCTGCTGGGTCATTTGGAATAATGGGGGAAAGGAAGGGGCCGCTTTGGTTTAAGAAGAGAATTTACTATCAGCGGCATAAAGATCAAGTAGAGGCAGTATGGGAAAATAATCATACGGTGACGATTAATCACCATAAATTAAATCTCCAGAAAGGGGAAACTTACGGGCTGAGTAACCAGGTGGGAAATTGAGCAGAGTACTTTCTGTTGGGGTTGGGTTTATTTGCGAGTATCGTCTTTTATTTTGCGAATATCGAATTTAATTTGCTTAAAAGGAAATATATTTGCGATAATCGTCCCTCTATTTGCGAAAACGAGAATTTATTTTGCAAAGCTCCTAACCTAAACAAATAAATGCGGGATGCAGGCATGCGCCGAATTCGACAAATACATAGCATCATTTCCCAGGAAATATTTATTACGACAAATTCTGACCAGTTCCTTTCACGGCTGCCCATCCGATTGCATTTAATTTACCATGAAATTATGAGAGAGAGGTCCCGAATATAGCTGCCTGCTGCTGATTATTTTGAGGAACAAATTTATTTCCGTCCCAGACTAATGTAGTTTGGATAAGTCCCAGACCATCCGCGCTGTATCTGCCTGCAATTCTCTGTATGGCAAAGAGTTCGTACGTGCCGTTTCCTTGGAAATCAATAGGATAGAGACGGTTGAGTTCGGACACCCATCCGCTGATTGGGGTAGTCAGCTTACCACTTTTATCATAAATCTCTGAAAGATATTCTTCTCCTCTGCCGCTCAAATCAATCATGAATTTAAGTTGAAGAGTCTTGTTAACGACTTCTACTTGGTAGTGATCCTTATAAGTAACGGAATAAACAAATTCGCGATTAAATTGTTCATAGTTAAACAACAGCTGTGATTGGTTATCCTGAAAAGAATATGCGTAATAGTAAGCAAATCCACCGCTGCCTCCTGAATCTATACTAATTAGAATGTCGTCTACATGATTGCCTGTAAGATCTCCCAAAAAGAGTCCGGGCTGATACCCCTCATTGGTTTTTAAAGGAACACTGTAAAATTGATTTGTCTTGCCATCCTGGATGACCAGGGTAATATTTTTCGTGTAAGGACTGTCAGGGAACTTCTGACCGATTAAGTAAACGTAATCCTGGATATAGTCTCCATTTACATCCCCCTGTTGGAAAGCAAGAATATAAGATGTGCCGTTCATCTGCTGAAGTCTTTGGTTATAAGGATAACTATACATATAAGGATCCCTCCGCGATTCAGGAAGCTGAAACATACTTCCTGTATTCATAGTCATTTATCATATGCCCATTTGAGGGAGATTGGTGCTTATCCCGCTACTTTTCGCTAAGGGTTTCCTGTTTTTTCGTACATGTAATCTTTTTGTCATGAATTAGTAAAAATCCCGTTTAACTACCGTTCTATATAGGGAATGGAATTTATACTGAGGCAGGTAGATTATGGGTGGATTAGGAAGTGCCATGCAATTATTATTATATTCTGTGAGAAAAAGGTGTGCAGATGACACGCCGTATATTATAGGAAACCACCTTTAAAAGTTTTACTTCACTCAGAAGGAGATAAACAATCTTTTCAAGGTAAGGAGGGAAGTCGTGAATAAAAGAATAACAGGTTTGATCAGTCTATTAGCTGTTTTATTTGTCCTCTCGGCATGCAGTTCAGACACGATTAAAGCAAGCACTAGTGATTTAAAGTACTCATTTAATAATGAAAAAGTAAGTAAAGCAGCTGGAAAACTTGATTTTAAACCAGAACTGCCGGCAAAACTCCCATTTGACGCAAAAGATATATCTGCTGAATCGTCAGACGGTGTTTTGAGAATTCATATGAAGAATGAAGGGATCGGGTTTGTCGAAGTGCAGATGAAAAAGAAGGCGAAAAAAGTAAAGGGAGGAGATTTAACTAAAGCTTCTACTCCTGCAGGACAGCAAGTGAAATATAGTCAGAATCCTAATGGGAAAAACGTCTATTGGAAGAAAGATCATATATCCTATGCTATTACCAATCTTTATAAGCGCGAATCTGAATCCCTAACAAAAAAGCAGCTGCTTAAGATGGTTGATCACTTTAACTAAACGAAGCAAAAAAACTCATGGTCAGATTTCTGCCCATGAGTTTTTTTGAAAATTATAAAGGTTGAAATCCTTCTTGATCAAGAAAGTTTGCCGCTTCCTTGTACGTATTAAACGTCCCTTCTAGGTCCTCTCCTGCATAAACGTTGTATCCGTCATCTTCTCTCATTAAGACCAGCGATTGGTCATCGTCATTTAACCATTCTTCCAGAACAGGAGCTTTTTCAGCAGGGGAAAGGGATAAAGATTCGATGGATGCCTGGATAATGGATCGAAGCTCATCCTGATCAAAGTTCCGTATGTTAACCATTCCACGGTTATCTGCAGCATATTGGTCCAACTGTCCTCCATAGACAAAGCCGTTTCCGTTGGGATGGAGGTGATAGACCACGATCTTCTTTTCATAAAGACTTTCTTCAAAGTGAAAATTCAGGCGGCCGAGCGATATTTCTTTTTTTGTGAGTTCTTGAAACTCTTCTATAATTGATAATTTTTCTTCAAATGTTAGCATAGACGCCTCCAACTAGTGTATTCGTCCGTTTATTATAGCATAGGGCAGGATGGCATAGATACAGCTATTGTTTTCCAATCGTCAGCGTGGTATAGTAAGAGGGCGATGAGCTATTTGTGTAAGACGAAGTATATGCGATTAAGCTAAACGACGAATGTGGTCGTCGGTACATTCGCGACAAAATATCGAAGGCTTTCCCTTTCTGAGGGAAGGCCTTTTTAATGATTAAATGATTAAACGCTCCTCTCCGGCTTTAAATAAAACTATCCTTTGGTGGTGATTGGGTTGTACATAACGATTAAGGAAACTGCTGAATATTTGGAGATGCCGGAAGATTACATTGTGAGTCTTATTAGGCAGCGGAAAATTAAAACGGTAGATGATGGGGAACAGCTTCTCATTAACAAAGACCAATTCAGTAATCATTTTGAACAAATAGAAAAGTATCGGCAGTGGATTCAGGAGTACCTAAGTGAACCCATCCCTGAGGATCCCGACGTCAAAGATGAGGATTAATGATAGATAATTCAGCAACAGAAGAAATTTAATTACCAGGAAACCCGAACCAAAAAATAAAAATGGTCCGGGTTTTATTTATGTCCATTTATTCTTTTACGGCAATAGCTTCGATCTCTACTTTTGCACCTTTAGGAAGTTTTCCAACTTCTACAGCTGCGCGTGCTGGATAAGGTTCACTTAAGTAGCTGGCATAGACTTCGTTTACGATAGAGAAATCATCCATCGAATCGAGGTAGATATTCGCTTTAGCAATATGTTGATAGGAAAGTCCAGCTTCATGTAAAATCGCTCCGATATTCTTCATCACCTGTTCGGTTTGTTCCTTCACATCCTCCGACACAAAAGCCTGGGTGGAAGGATCCAGCGGAATTTGTCCTGAGATAAAAATTAAATTTCCTACATCAGTCGCTTGGGAGTATGGGCCAATGGCTGCTGGTGCCTTTTCTGTTGCAATGGGTTTAAACATGTCTTCTCCTCCATTATGCAGATTTTAATCTATCCTATCATGGGTGGCGGTATTTTTCGAAATGATGAGACAGATTTCCGGAAAAAATTTAGCGAATCTTGAAACCAAAACTCAACTTGTCCGTATATTTAACTATGAATCACAAACATGGAATTGGTAATTAATAGAATAGTCTTACTTTCTAACTGTGATTCTTGGGATTTTAGTGATGAATGGTGTATGATAATAGCAGAATCTATCATATATTCTGTTCAAAAATAAAAGATTAGAGGAGTGAAAGATGTGGCAATTTCTTTACAAAAAGGGCAGCGGATTGATCTCACCAAAGGGAACGCAGGTCTATCAAAAATCATGGTGGGTCTTGGCTGGGACCCCGTTCAGTCGAAAGGCGGCGGAATATTAGGGAATTTATTCGGCTCTGGAGCTCCTGAAATAGATTGTGATGCTTCTGTTCTAATGCTGGAAGATGATAAGTTTAAAGACAATAAAAGTTTAATATATTTTGGGAATCTAAATAGTAAAGACGGAAGCATTAAGCACACCGGGGATAACCTTACCGGTGAAGGAGAAGGCGATGACGAACAGATTCTTGTAGACCTGGATAAAGTTCCAGCTAGCGTGAATAAACTAGTATTTGTCGTTAATATTTATGATGCAGTTAAGCGAAAGCAGGACTTCGGCATGATTAAAAATGCTTTCATTAGAGTGGTTGATAATGCCAACCGCAAAGAATTGCTTAAGTTTAATTTAACGGATAACTACGCTGGAAAAACGACTCTTGTTGTTTCCGAGATTTATCGTCAGGAAAATGAATGGAAATTTGCAGCGATTGGCAATGGCACTAATGATCGCGGCTTAAAAGAGATCGTGCAGCACTACGTATAATCCTATTAACTAAAAGGAGATGAATGAAATGGCAGTATCATTATCAAAAGGTCAAAAGGTAGATTTAACTAAAACAAACCCTGGATTATCTAAAGTTACCGTTGGACTGGGCTGGGATACGAATAAATATGATGGTGGTCATGACTTTGATTTGGATGCCAGTGTGTTCCTGCTAAACGGTCAAGGCAAATGCGGCTCAGACCGTGATTTTGTATTCTATAACCAGTTGGAAGGCGGTAGTGGTTCCGTTGTACATACAGGGGATAACCGCACTGGTGAAGGCGATGGGGACGATGAGAAAATTGACGTTTCTCTAGCGGATGTTCCTGCCAATACTGAGAAGATTGCTTTCGTAATTACGATTCACGAAGCTGAGGCGCGCAGCCAAAACTTTGGACAGGTATCGAACGCGTTTGTTCGTGTTGTTAATAAAGAGTCAAACGAAGAATTAATTCGTTACGATCTTGGGGAAGATTTTTCAATTGAAACCGCCATTATTGTCGGCGAGCTTTATCGTCATGGCGGGGAATGGAAATTCTCTGCTGTAGGTTCTGGCTACCAAGGCGGACTTGCACGTATTGCAAGCGATTTTGGTTTAGAAATCGGCTAATGCCAGCGGCAAGAGGGAGTGGATCCTTCTTGCTTTTCTTTTCACTTTTTAAATGGCTATGAAAAATCATCACTAACGAATAATTGAAGGAGGACTTCGAAGTGGTTGTGCAGTTATCAAAAGGTCAACGAGTTGACTTAACAAAAACTAACCCAGGATTAACAAAGGCAGTTATCGGATTAGGCTGGGATATTAACAAATATCATGGCGGAGACGATTTTGACTTAGACGCCTCAGCCTTTCTAGTAAATGGACAAGGTAAATGTGAACACGACCAAGATTTTGTCTTTTATAACAATTTGGAACATCCAAGCGGCGGGGTCGTTCATACAGGGGATAACCGTACTGGTGAAGGAGAAGGAGACGACGAACAATTAGTCGTAGACTTCGGGAAAGTTCCTTCTCACGTTGATAAAATCGGGATCGCAGTGACTATACACGATGCGGATGCACGAAGTCAGAATTTCGGTCAAGTATCCAATGCGTTTGTGAGACTTGTAGATGAATCAAGCAATGAAGAATTATTACGATTTGACTTAGGAGAAGATTTCTCTATTGAAACAGCTGTCGTGATTTGCGAATTATACCGCAATCAAGGGGAATGGAAATTTAACGCTATCGGCAGCGGTTTTTCAGGAGGACTCGCATCCCTTTGCCGTAACTACGGGTTAGAAGTTTAATCTGCGGTTACGGAGAGGGTTAATGAATTAGGAGGAATTACGCAGTGGATATTATACATCAAATATTATCAACCTATGCATCCTTTTTTGATTGGAAGATGTGGGGAGAGGTCCTTACTGATCCAGTAGCCTGGGGGTATATAGGAACCTTGGTTATCTTAGAAGGGCTGTTATCGGCTGATAATGCTCTTGTCTTAGCTGTCATGGTCAGACATCTTCCGAAGAAACAACAAAAGAAAGCTTTGACCTATGGGTTATTTGGTGCTTATTTCTTTAGAGTCTTATTTATCGGTTTAGGAGTCTATTTAATTAAGTTCTGGTGGATTAAATTGATTGGGGCAGGCTATCTTGCCTGGCTGGTTATCCAGTACTTCTGGAAAGGTGAAGATGATGATGATGCCGGTGCTGTAAATAAAAATGGCTGGGCAGCCCGAGTCTTTGGATTGTTCTGGGCCACAGTTATTTCGGTGGAAATCATGGACTTAGCCTTTTCTGTGGATAGTATTCTAGCTGCTTTTGCGGTTTCCGAAGAAGTATGGATTCTATTCTTAGGCGGTGCCTTAGGAATCTTGATGATGAGAACGGTAGCCAGAGTCTTTTTAGTTCTGATTGATAAGGTGCCGGAGCTTGAAACCACGGCATATGTGCTGATTGGAATTATTGCCATTAAGATGGGACTAAGTACGTTTGGCGTGCATATTCACCACCTATTATTCTTTGGTGTTCTGATTGCCGCTTTCTTAATTACATTTATTGTCCATTACTATAATACTAAAAATGGTAAACATGAGTCGGATTCACTGAAAGAAGTGGCTGCCTCTAAAGAGGAATAGGGGAAACTCATGTGGGAAGGAGAGGGCTGAGCACTCCTTCCCTTTTGAATCTAAAGAGGTGGAAGCATGAAATACTTTAATTGGCTATCTCCATTGCAGGAATCTGGGATTTTTTATAAGAACCCAGAGAATATTTCCAAGACGTCACCGAAGTCCGTTCTCGCCCTTGCTTTAGGAGGCACTCTTTATATGCCGGCAAACCGGCAGGACTTTCTTGAGCTGGTCACTGGGAAGAAACATCCGGAAATCGGTTCCATGGTCATCTGTCTCGAAGACGCGATTGGAGATGAAGAAGTTAAGTTAGCAGAGCAAAATGTAATTCAGCAATTGAAAAAAATCTATCAATCTGTTGATCAGGATGAATGCTTCCCCTTTCTATTTATTCGGGTTCGAACTCCGGAACAAATGAAATTTGTAGCAAAGCAATTAGGAGAAGCAGCGGATTTACTGACTGGTTTTGTTTTTCCAAAACTTTCGAGTGATAATGTGGATGAATACTTCTCTTCTTTAATAGTAATTACTCAGGAATTGAACATCACCCTTTATGGAATGCCGATTTTAGAAACGGCAGATTTACTGGATAAACGCACTAGAGAGGCGCGGTTCAATCATTTGTCGGAGCGATTTGGCGCGTATCAGGATTTCCTTTTAAATCTTCGAATTGGAGCGACTGACTTATGTGGTCTTTACGGAATTCGCAGAAAGTATAATACCACCATATATGATATCTCCATCATTCGTGATTTTATGGCCGATGTGATTAATTACTTTGCTAGAGATTTTGTTATTTCTGGTCCGGTGTGGGAGTATTTTGGACAGTCCTCCCGCGTGTTAAAGCCGGAATTGCGCAAAACACCTTTTTTTGAAGATTATGGTGAAGAAGGACTGGTCTATCGTTCTCAGTTGCTGAGTGAACACGCTGATGGACTGATCAAAGAAACGATTCTGGATATAGAAAACGGCTTAAATGGAAAAACCATCATTCACCCTTCTCATTTGGGGATTGTTCAAAGCTTGTATGTAGTCACGAAAGAGGAATATATGGATGCCTTGAGTATTGTCTCCCAATCGAGTGAACATAGCGGCGCCGTTAGAAGTGCTTTTTCTAATAAAATGAATGAGATTAAGCCTCATAGCAGATGGGCAGAAAAAATTATTGCGAAATCAAAGATATACGGGGTGTACCATGAAAAACACAGCTACATCGACTTACTCACCAAACAAAGAGACTTATATGATCATGAACAACATGAAGGTCGAATTACAGATCAAAGATAATCCTTTTCAACTTCCGCTAGAAGCTCTATTCACTATGGCTGCAAGAGTCAATAAGAAACGTGCCTTTCTATTTGTCAGCAACCTATTAGGTAAACATGTTCCTGTTCACCCGATCGTTCCTTTATTTACTTCTGGACTTCTGGCTCTTCATTACTTTCAGGAGAAAGAAGGCAAGTCAATGGATTTGACGGATGTGGTGGAAGATTATTTATCAAATGAGCCGGAGCGACTTCATCAGGGCTATATGGCTTTGCGGGAACGACTGAAGAGCTATGAGACAGACGCGATTATTATTGGGTTTGCAGAAACAGCAACTGCGCTTGGTCATGGGGTATATGATGGGATGGAAGGATCTTCATACGTTCACACGACTCGAGAAGAAATTCCTGATGTGGAACCGGTCTTAACCTTTGAAGAGGAACACTCTCATGCTGTGGATCAGAGATGTCTGGCAAATGAAGAGTTTCTGGCGACCAATCAGCCGGTTATTCTTGTGGATGATGAAATTTCCACAGGGAAGACAGCACTTAATATTATCGATGATATTCATACGAAACATCCAAGAAAAGATTATACGATACTTTCAATACTTGATTGGAGAACTGAGGAACACAGGGAGGCTTTTTCCAGATATGCAGCGGAAATGGAGATCAATATCCATTGTTATTCCCTATTATCTGGAGTGATGAGTTTTGAAGGAGAGAGTTTAAGCACTTCTTCTTATGATTATGAAATCCCAAACGATACTTCAGAGCAAGTGAAGGTGAATTGGATCGACCTTTCAAGTTGGTTTCGCAGCGAGGATTGTCTATCTTCTGAACAGGGAAATAGTTCAGTAGAGCCTGGCTATATTCATGAAACGGGAAGGTTTGGTCTTGCTGCTCAGGAGCGCGATTCCATAGAGGCTGCCTGTCAATCAGCGGGAGATCAGCTGAAATTAACAAGAACCGAGGGCTCTGCCTTGTGTCTAGGAACGGGAGAGCTGATGTATATCCCTATGAAAATTGCAAGTATGATGGGGGAGGATGTTCACTATCATTCGTCGACGAGAAGCCCCATCCATCCTATTGATAAAGAGGGGTATGCCATTAGAAATGGCTGCTGTTACGCTAACCCGGAAGATAGTCGAGTCCTCCATTATCTTTATAATATTCCATCTCAACAGTATGAGGAATTGTACTTTTTCATAGAAAAACCTGTTGAAAATCGAGCCATTCAGCCCATAGTAGAACTATGCAAGAATAAAGGGATATCTAATCTAAATGTAGTCTCTTTCTCCAAAGGAAGTGTTGATCAATGACCGTTACAGGCAGCTATCCCAAAGAAGATGTTACTTTTCTCTTGAAAGATTTATCTGATCTTTCAATTGAGAAAAGTACCGCCGAACGTGAAGAAGCTATTCAGAATGGTGTTCATTATTCACAAATGCTTCCCATTGAATATGAACCTACAAAAGAGTATCTTCAACTATTCTATGATTCTTTAGAGACGAACAAACGAAGAGTAGCGATCGCTGCAGGGGTGGTTGCTGAACAAATTGTAGAGCGAAGAGGTTTCGACACCGTGCTTTGCAGCTTGGCTAGAGCGGGGACTCCCATAGGCGTGCTGATTAAAAGGTATATTGAATTTAAATATGATTGTTCCCTGCCTCATTACAGCATTTCCATTATCAGGGACAGGGGAATTGATCATAATGCTCTTCAGTATATCGAGAACGCCCATCCACATGCCTCTCTTACATTTATAGATGGCTGGACGGGGAAAGGTGCGATAACGAAACAATTAACATCTTCCATCGAACGATATAATCAAACTTTTCATACCCAACATTCTGCAGAGCTTGCCGTCCTGGCTGATCCTGGATACTGTTCTTCACTCTATGGAACGAGAGAGGATTTCATAATACCGAGTGCGTGTTTGAACTCCACGATTTCTGGTTTAGTCAGCCGGTCGGTATTAAATAGAGAGTGGATCAAACGGGATGAATTTCATGGGGCCAAGTATTATGCGGAGCTTAAAGAGAAAGATCTGTCCAACTTTTATATTGAAACGATCAGCGAACAATTTAAGAACACCCGGACAGAAGTGAATGAATTACTGGGGCAGGTTAAAGAATCCTATACAGCCCCGAACTGGGAAGGACTTCGATCCATCCAAAGAATACAGGAGCACTACTCTATAGATAACATCAACTTGATTAAACCAGGAGTCGGCGAAACTACGCGGGTACTGTTAAGAAGAGTGCCCTGGAAAATCCTAATTAAGCCTGGCACGGAAAGCGAACTTCAGCACATTTTATTACTCGCAGAGGATCGCGGGGTCCCTGTCATAGAATTTAAGGATATGTCCTATGCCTGCTGCGGGCTTATTCAGCCGATGGAGAAGAAAGAATGAAAGTTTTTGCTAGCGACTTGGACCGCACGTTAATTTACTCGAAAAGAATGATAGAGCAATATTCACCGCGAGGACCTTATGAAGTAATAGAGAAGCTCGAGAATCGTGACCTGTCTTTTATCTCGAAGGAAGCGAAGAGAAATTTAGAAGAGTGGGCTTATAATCAATATTTTATTCCCGTCACCACCAGGACGACGGAGCAATACAAACGTATACAGCTCTTTCATGAAGAAATTAAGCCGACTTATGCAATTACCTGTAATGGGGCGGTGATTTTAAAGGATGGAGAAGTTCTAGAAGAATGGACCAGCAGGATTCACAATGATCTGCGTCACTATTTTTCCGTAACAGAAATGGAAAAAGAGCTAAAAACCATCTCATTCTACTCGCATGTTCAGCGCATTAGAAAAGTGGATCCCTATTTTTTCTATTGTATAGTTGATCCTCATCTTAAAGAATCTATTGATGTAAGAGCATTAATAAATTGGACAGAGGCTCGAAACTGGCAGTTATCCTGGCAAGGAAAGAAAGTTTATTTCATTCCAGGCTGCATTGATAAGTGGCGTGCCGTGAAATTTATAACAGGAGAACTGGGTATATCCGAAGTCTATACAGCAGGCGACTCATCCCTTGATTTGAACTTAATTATAAATGGTCAGCCAGGAATCGTTCCTTCTCACGGGGAAGTGCTTGATGCTTACCCTGACCTGTTCAGCACCGATTCACACGGTATGGATGCTTCGGAAGAGATAACCAGTCGTATTCTAAATTTATCGTTTTACTTCACCTAGAGCGGTTTCGTCAAAAATGAAGCGTGAAAGGAGGGGACACCGTGGGTGAATATCATGACTTAACCATACACAAAGCTGCGCTGGAAAATGATCAATGGAAAGAAACATTGAATAAGAAACTTCCGGAACGCCAGAATTACGGAATGGAAAAATCGTTGGAATTCAGTGCATTAGCAGGTAGAATCATAGGCACTACGTATGATGAGACCGACTACCTTATGACCCTGCATCACCTATACCAGAAAGAATCCATCCATGTGCTAAGTGAGTCTTTAAATAAGCAGATCCCGCCAGAAACGTTTCAGGCGGTACAAAAAATCATAATGATTAATCAGGAGGAAAAAGGGTTATCTACTAATCGGTTTGTGGCTTTTTTAGATGGAGAGAAGCTTACTCCGAAGCACTCGAATCCTGCAATGAATCGTCATATCCGTTTATCTTTAATGAAAGTACTTGATACATTTAAGAGCTCTCACTCCAAGGGATTTACGGATCCGGATTTTCGCAGAGTTCTTGTTGATTTAGTGAAATGGTCCTGGAACCACTTGGATCCTTGGCTGAATGAAGTCAATATAGAAGAAGAGATGCCTCATGTAATTTGGTATGGAGACGCTACCAAAAGCCAGCTCTACTTCTTATATTACTTAATGATCTTAGGCTGCGATGTCTTACTATTCCATCCCGAGGGAAAAGATCAATTCGAATTAATCGACCCTGAGCAGAAGCAATCTCTTGTGTATCAATATCCGGCAAAAGGAGAACTTGAGCCTTTCCCTGTTGAGGAACCAAAACGTCAATCAACGGTTGCTTATCGTTCTTCTCAGGAAATGGACCATGTGCTTCATCATGAGGGTTCTCAGCTCTATAAACCATGGCAGTTTAGAAATCACACCCCTAAATCGGTTACATTAAAAACGACTTATGACGAATTATTTTTGATTGCCAAGGAAAAAGCCTTTATTCGTCCAAACTTTAAAGCTTCAAGAGATACCGTGGAAATTCCGAACATTTTCGCGAAAATCATGGGGGTATCTACCAATTCCAAAGAATATTGGGACAGGCTGCAGTCACTCACGGAGATGAAAGAAACTGAATTAATAAAGAAATTTCCGTTTACCGATGAAATCCATGCGAACTACACCTTTCATTTGCGGGACGCCACTAATCGAGAGGGGAAGATAGATCCAGGGAAGCTGATGGAGACGAATGTCTGGCAATATCAGCATTTACCAAGCGGAACTCAGAAGGCAATCGCCGAAACCATTTCTAGGATATGCGACAAACCAAAGCTTTTGCCTAAAAATAATGAAACAAAGGAAGATGTCCGGTTGTATTTATTCACCCAGGTGACTAATCTTCCACCATCTTTATTACATTTAATGCAGACTTTTGATTATTCTCAAACCGTTCCTAAACTCGTTCTTTATAATACCGAAATTAATGGCACACTCGCTCGTTCGGATGCAGCAAAGCTTCTTTTACTTAATGCATTTGGTATCGATATTGTTATTTATAATCCCCCGGGTCACAACTGTATTGAACAGTTTATTGAGGAAAAAGAATTTGATACGCATTGGCTGGAGGAAATGACATTTGGCCAGGAGTTTAAAGAACCAACGTTTGTGAAGAAATTCTTGAATTCTATTATGAAGTAGGGAGAGAATACTATGACAAATTCAAATGAATCCGCAATTACTACACTAGACCAAAAAGAAGAGATCACCGAGGCAAAAGCCGATGATATTCGCGGCCGTTTAAGAAAAGAACCGGAAGTTCAGCAGCTAAGTAATCAAATTGACGTTAAAGACCAGATTGCACTGCTGGAGTTTGGTAAAGAACCAGCTTATGAGATTTCTCAGTTTTCCGATCGAATTCTTTCTATGATGAGGACAAATAGCGTTACAGACTCTGGAGTGATGCTTACTCAGCTTGGTAAAATCATGGATAAGTTTGACAAAAAGGACTTTGAAGAAGAGAAAAAAGGGCTGTTCTCCAAGATTTTCAAGCGGGGTAATGATATGATCGAGAAAATCTTCGGCAAATATCAAACCATTGGCGGAGAAATTGAAAAAGTACACGTGGAAATTTCTAAGTATAAAGATGAAATGACGCAATCTACCACGACCCTTGAGGAAATGTACGAAAATAATATTAATTATTATATGCAGCTTGAAAAATATGTAGTTGCTGGCCAAATGAAAATAGAAGAGTTACAGCAGATTGTACCTGAATATGAGCAGAAGGCCGCCAATGGAGATCAGATGGCAAAAATGGAGCTGGACACGCTTAAAAATGGATTACAGGCATTGGAAGAGAGAGTCTATGATCTCGATATGGCACGTATGGTAGCCTTGCAGACGGCTCCTCAAATTCGCATGCTTCAGCGCGGGAATACGAAGCTCATTGGGAAGATCAATTCCGCCTTTATTATTACCATTCCAATTTTCAAAAATGGTATTATTCAAGCCGTTACGGCGAAGCGTCAAAAACTGGTGGCTGACTCTATGAGTGAACTTGACCGTAGAACAAATGAAATGCTTAAGCGTAATGCGGAAAATATTGCGAACCAAAGTACCGAAATCGCTCGCCTGTCTGGCCGGCCAAGTGTGGATATTGAAACGATTGAAGAGTCCTGGAACACGATCGTCAAAGGGATGGAAGAGACAAGAGCGATTGAAGATGAAAATAAGCAGCTGCGTGAAGATGGAACTCGCCGTATTATGGAGCTGCAGGAAAATATTAAACGTATTGGACAGTAAGCTATCTAAAGGGACAGTGAGACTTAGCGCTTACTGTTCTTTTTTTACTATGGAATCAAGAATTCTAGAAACGTGCAGGGGTCTGGAAGACTCGATTTCGTGACAGTTGTAGAAATGGGCAGCGGGGAACGATTCGGTCATGCGCAGAGTTTTCCCAGGCATAGCCTTCGGGGATCTCACCTGTTAGGTGCATCCAACAGAAATCTTGCCGTCCCCTGCGGACTTTGCCCTTTACAAATGCTCGAATCTACCAATCATCCACCTATACAGGGAGGGAGAGCATCTCTCCATGCGAAATCTCGGCTTTACTAGCATCCAAGGGATTTAAACAACGCACACTTCTTATGTCAAATGTGTCCGTTCACCTGAATAGGGCATTGTTGGATGGGAAATGAGGAGACTCCCGCGGGAGAAGGAGCTAGGCAAGACCCCACAGAGAGTGAAACGAGCGAGGAGGCTTGCCAGTTCCCCAGCAGGAAAGCGAGTTATTTCCCATCCAACCCTAGTCTTCCTAAGGCGACGGGCTTAGAATGTCTCTAAACGGAGTATTCCAGATATGGAAGCTTTTATATAAAAGGATGGGGAAGTGTAAGAATAGTAAAATCATAGAAGAAGTTTTTGGAAAACTGTGCAGGGGTATGAAAGTAGTAAAGGAGTGAATGGATTGGATAAACAAAAGCTGGAAACACAAATAGAAGACTTAAGAGAAATGATGTATGAAATTTATAATAATGACCCACAAGATGAAGAGTTAATTACAATATCACAAGAGCTCGATTCACTGCTTAATAAATGGCGCGATTATCAGAATAAGCATTCTTCACAAAGCCGTAAATTCTGACCACACCATTCTTACTGCAAAGTATACCCCCGGGTTCTTTTCAATGTACCTAACTAAAATAGATCTAGTCTGGATTGACGGGAATACAAAGGTACTGATAATTTGACTATGAAATAATTGCAATAGCAGAGAATAGCTAATTCTCTGGCTGATAGGTTCGTAATTTTTTTTGGATTACAGAACTGGATCTTGCTAAATATGGAAGCTTATGATATTTTTTAATCAATGCCATTCCATTCGCTATTACGACTGCGGGAACTTAACCATTCTTCATGGGATGGCAGGTTACATAGATCTAGACTTCTTTTAGATCACTCATAAAATAAAGTTATAAAAAAACGCTTAGTCTTAATAACTAAGCGTTTTTTTTAGTCTTCTATTTGCTAAAATAAGCAATACAATCGCACCAAACCCAAAAATAATACTGCCAGAAAACATGCCAAGCCAAACATATGTCAGTATTCCGCCACCTATAAGGGCTATACGGTGATTGTCCCCCCAGTCATTACGCCCAGACCAATGATAAACCATTAAGAAAAATCCTGTGGCTAGTATTACACAAGCACCAAAACTCACCCATCCATAAGAAGAATCGGCGAGCATAAATAAGCTTGAAGTAATGAAAGAAACTCCCCCTATGAACCAGGGTTTCGGGGCCGGAGTTTCTAAGGAAACACTGGTATGATATTTGCATTTAAAGGAAACAATCACAAGGATTATGACGGTTAAAGTTGTTCCTAGTAATTGTGGTACTGAAGCAAAGAAATGCTTTTCCATTTTTGTTTCATAACAGAGATAGGCTGATCCAATAATAAAGAGGGCAGCAACGAACCCTAAACCTTTTTTACTAAGCCACGGCTTCAATTTCCGTTCAGGGAAAAGTGCCTCAATAAGGAGGATCGGGATACAAGTGCTCCATACCGCATGCATGGCCAGAACGTATATCGTTAACCTGCCATCCATACCAAGAAAGGAAATATACGAATTCCATTCTTGCCCAGCAAGATAGTTAGGATTAAAAAGCATTTGGTCGACAATACCTTCTTCTATCAGACCATAAGCAATTCCGAGGATGAGCAGCATGACTGTTCCTTGCCCAGCCCTTCGAGTGACCTCACGGATTAGAATAGCCCCGCCTCCATACATTGGAGAGAGGAAAAGAACATAATAAATTTCTGATAACGATAATATTCCAAGCAAATACTCTCCAAAAAGAGGGGCGAGGAAGAATAACAAAACAGCAGGTAGAATTCGTCTTTCTTTTAATTCTGTTGGTCTTGACGTGATATGCGCTTTCTTTTTTACTTTCATATTTACCTCTTCTTTTAAAGGATATTCTTTTAAACTCATACGGATTTTTAAGCAATTATCCTGCCTGCAGCATTTGATAAATGAATAAGTAAATCATAATTCCTGTAGGACGACCTTCTTTTCTATCTAACGAATAATTATACGTAAAAATTATCTTTTAGACAATGTATCCTCATTTGTCTCAAAATCAAACCCATGCCAGCTTACTTATTCCAAATTTGAAACTTTTTCCATAATCATCCGTAACAGTAAGACATAGGAATAAGCAAAAGCGGAGGTTTTCATAAAGTGAATAATAATAAAAATTTTATCCTGTTGGATTTGGTATGCTACATTGTGTTCCCGTTAGCTGTGTGGCATCTGACTAGAGAGGCAATAGGAGATTATTATGCGATGCTGTTATCGACAGTGCCAGGGATCATTTATACGGTCTATCGTTTTTGGGCATTAAAAAAGATCAACGTGTTTGGAATCTATATGGTCGTCAACCTTATCATCGGTACGCTGATCGACGTTTTCGCTGGTTCTGCGCTGCAGTTATTATGGAACCATGTGATTTATGCGTATGTCATGGCCGTTGTCTTTTTAGTAACTATCCTCCTGAAAAAACCGCTCGCCCTTTACTTTGGTCTAGACTTTACGGAGATGCAAGGGTATGATCGCAAGTTTAGCAATCAACTATTTCATAAGCAAAAACTCTACTTGATATTCTGTCTCATCACCGCTGCCTTTGCCCTTCAAAATGTGATTCTAGCAAGTATTAAAGTGTGGCTGATTAAAGAATATGGAGTAGACGCTTTTGATAAAGGCATCATTTTGAAGCAAGCACTCAGCTGGGGAATTTCTTTCGTCATTATGGGCGGGTATTTCTATATTGGGAAGGTGATTAATAGCTCGCCAGATTTGTTACAAGAGGTGCAATTGGAAATGAAAGACCAAAATAAAAGGGAAGCATAGGGAAGGGCTGCCCTCTTATGCTTCCTTTTTTATATTTATTACTGCAACAGCAACCTACGCGACCTTACTAGTATGAAGGAGGGGCGAGGTCATAGAAGCGGCACGTATTATTAAAAAGGATCGAATACGTCCGTTCTAAAGGCAGCTGTTTGATCTTGCTAATCTGGTTAATGGAAGAGTGAATCATAGCCGGGTGGGTCAGCTGATCAGTAAACGGGCCGTTAAATGGCCAAGGACCGTCTGTTTCCACCATCATCAGCTCGATAGGATAGAAATCTATGATGTTCTGGATTTCGCGTTCATATAAGCAGTCGGGAGTAATGGAAATAAAGTAACGATTGTTGATCATTCTTTTCATTGTTGACTGTTTTCCTTTGAACCAATGAAAGTGTGCTTTGGCGATCGACTCTTGTTCTAGTAGATCACAAACTAAGTCTGCCTGATCATAGATGGCATGCAAAATAACGGGTTTATTGAGTTTCGCTGCCTGATGAATGAATCTCTTTAAGAGCGTAACATAGGGTTCCATTGCTAACTGGGGATCTTCCTTTTTCAGATAGTAGGGAAGACCGACTTCACCGATGGCAGTAATAAACAGTTTAAATCTTTCCGATAGAGAAAGCAGTTCCTCAATTTCCTCTTCAGAGGGGAGGAGTTGCTCAGGGTGAAATCCTACTGCCGGCTTAATCCGTTCATTTTCCCGGGCAAGATCTAAAGTATCGTAAGCTGATTTCAAATGGTTAGATACGGCAATAAGAGCTTGGATGGAACCAGATTTCATATCCTTCAGGAGTTTCTTTTGTTCTTGATCGCTATACATTTCAAGATGAATGTGGGCATCAATTACGGCTTGTTTCATAGCATGTCTCTCAATTCATTATAGATTTCTTTCTTCCATTCAAGAAATTCATTGGTGAGTGTAATATTTTCTTTTCTTGGACGGTCAAAAGGAACATGAAAGGTCCGTTTTACTTTGGCCGGACGGTTCGATAATACGATAATTCGATCTGATAAGAATAAGGCCTCTTCAATGTTATGAGTCACAAAAAGGATGGATCGTTTATGTTCTTCCCATATGGAGAGTAGCCATTTCTGCATTTCTAATCGAGTGAACTCATCCAGTGCGGAAAAAGGTTCATCCAGACAAATCAGTGACTGAGGACTTAACAAACTGCGGATGAAAGAAGCACGTTGCTTCATCCCGCCGGAAAGTTGGTGGGGATAAGCTTGAGCATAACCTTCCAGACCGGCAGCTGCGATCATTTCACTTGCTTCCTGCTCGTTTTCCTGGCCAACAATTTCGCCTCCCACTAGAACATTTTCTAAGATCGTCCGCCAGGGGAACAGGGAGGGACTTTGCGGCATATAGCTAATCTTTCCTCGTTTGCCGGTAACGTTCTTGCTGTCTAAATAGATTGAACCGGAATCCGGCTGATAGAGGCCGCCTATTAAATGAAACAGTGTACTTTTCCCGCTGCCGGATGGTCCGAGTATAGAAACAAATTCTGCTTCATTCACAGAAAAGGTTACATCTTGTAATACAGGCGCATTTTCAAATGACTTTGAGAGACCTTCTATCGATAATTTCTTCATGTCTTGTCCACTCCTTTCCGCTGCCAGCTGGTGGTCTTTTTCTCGATGAGATGGATGATCAAAAAGAACAGAAGACTTAAAGCCATAATGAGAAAGATGGCGACAAATACCCGGTCCGTTCTAAAGGAAGAAGAAGCGAGGGTCATATACACGCCGATTCCGTTCTTTGCCCCCAGCCATTCAGAAATAACTGCTCCCATTACACTGTAGGTGGCAGAAATCTTCAGACCTGAGAATAGTGAAGGCAGGGCGTGCGGCCATTCCAGCTTGCGAAAGATCTGTCCCTTTGCGGCGCCGGCCATCTTCATATAGTGCATCAGTTCCTGGCTGGTCTGACGCAGTCCGTCCATCACCGCAATCGCGATTGGGAAGAAGCAGACGAGAACGATCACAATAATCTTAGGAAGCCATCCGAATCCAAACCAGATGACCAGTAAAGGTGCAAGAACAATGATCGGGATGTTTTGCGACAGAATAAGAATAGGGTAAAAGGCTTGCCGAAGCGCAGGAATTAAATGCAGGGCGATGGCCACTACTAATCCAAAAGCCGTTCCGATGCAAAAACCCAGAAGAGTCAACTCAATGGTTGAAAAGAGGTGATGATGATATTCAGTCCATCCCTCAATGCCTTCCTGGCCGATATCAGAAGGAGCAGGAAGAAGCCACTCGGGTATTTCAAAGAAACGGCTGCACATTTCCCAAATGAGCAAGAAAAGGATGAGGACCAGCATAGGTCTCCATCCTTTTTTAAACAAAGAGATCAACGGTATTTCTCCGTTAATTGATCCATGGAGGCTCCGCTTGGCTGATAAAGAACTTTAATTTGGGAAATAACATTTGTGCTGCCTTTTTCAATCATAGCTTGATTCATTTTTTCAATTAAGGAGAATATCTCTGAAAGCTCACCTTCAATGGTTGTTTCCAGCGGGTGTACTTCATACCGTAACCCTGAGTCTTCAATCAATGATATGGCGTGATCTACATAAGGAATGACGTCTTCCCCTTGTTTCGTCTTTGGAATAATTTGAATGCTGACTAATGAGTTTGCCAATCTATCTCATCTCCTTTATTTGTTAGGTAAAAATTTGTTGGTATATGCATCTTCTACATTTAAGTGCTTATCTAATAAGTCGTGGTTATACATCCATTCAGAGTAATTTTCCCATACTTTCTGGTCTTGAATTCCCCACTGGTCTGCGTCATCTTTATACTTTGGGGACAGCCATTTTTGACTGGCTTTGACTAGTTCTGGATCTAAATCAGGGACAGCTTTAATTAAGATATCAGCAGAATCTTCCGGGTTGTTGATGGTATATTGGTATCCTTTGGAAACTGCGGCCATGAAAGCTTTCACAGTATCTGGCTTGTTCGCGATCATTTTCTCGTTTGTAGTGAGAACGGGCGTGTAATAATCCAGCTTATCTGAGTAGTCGGTTAAGTATTGCATGTTTAAGTCCTGACCGCGAAGTTCTGCCTCGACCCCGGTCCATCCGTAGTAAATCCAAGCAAAGTCTACGTCTCGTTTAACGGCAGTGAAAAAGTCTGTATTACCCATATTTACAATATCGACTTTATTTACGTCCGCATCTTCTTTTTCCATAATGGAAGAAATAACGGCTTTCTCAACGGGCGCACCCCAGCCTCCGTAGGTTTTCCCTTCAAATTTCTTTGGGGAAGTAATATTTTTATCTTTTGGTGAAGCGAATCCTGAGGTGTTGTGCTGGATGATTGCGCCAATAGACACGATAGGAATATCCTGTACACGTGCTTGGGTAATGGATTCCTGTGCACTAATTCCGAAGTCTGCTTTACCGGCAGCTACCAGCTGATCGGCACCTGTTTCGCCGGGCATCATAACTTCTACATGGAGTCCTTCGTCTTCGAAGTATCCTTTCTCTTTGGCAACGTAAATTCCCGTATGATTGGTATTCGGTGTCCAATCGAGAACGAGTTTCACGTTTTTCATTTGTTTCTTCTGGCTGGTACTTGCCTGTGACGTTTCTTTCTCCTGATTGCAGGCAGCGAGAAAGAGCAGCAGGCAGCCCATGAAAATAAGTAATTTCTTCATTGGTTTTCCTCCCATTCGTTTGACTAACTGAAAGTTCTGGAACAATTGAGAAGGGAACCTGTCTAGGTGAAAGGAAAATCAGGCATACAAAAAGCACCCTGGTACCATACCTAGGGTGCACATATTTTTAAAAAACGGAATGTCGTTTTCTATGTTTCCTACGCTGGTTTAAACCAGATCAGGTTCTAAGGGTCAGTACCTTTTCGGATACAATCTCAACCAGCTTTACTGGTCCCCCTACATTCAAGATTATTCAGTTAAGTTAGTCGTGAATAATTAAATCTTCCCATAGAATCGCTTTTTAATCAACCTTTTAGCTGATCGACGTGAATTAATGACGTTTACTTAACCAAAGTACGCCTGATTTAGCAAGTCTTGGCAGCAGGCCGGTCATTGGCTTCTGAAGCATATTGCCAAATCCATCTGACTTACCTAGCGAGCCCAATGATCCTTTTAACTTGATTTCTTTAGGCTTTTGAGGCTCTTTGCCTGCAAGAACAGCAGTTAGAATCGCGGCAATTTCCTCTCCTTGCTGGCCAGCAAGCTGAGCACTAGGAGAATATTCTGAAGACGCACAGTCTCCCACCACATAAATGTGAGGCTGCTTCGGAATCTGGAAGAATTCGTTCACTTTAATTTTTTCTTGATTGTCTTTCTCGACGGGCATTTCTCTTACTAGATAATTTGGACGCACTCCTGCTGTCCAAATCGTTACGTCATTAATGAAGCAGATGCCATTATTACAAACGCCGTCTTTTTCCACATATCCGACATTGGCATTATGAATGACTTCTACATCATTTTTCTCAAACCAGTCTTCCACATAGTCTTGGATTTTCGAGTCAAAAGCACGAAGCACCGTTTCTCCTCGGTCCAGTAAACGGATATTTAAATCCGGACGGCTCTCTCTAATTTCAGAGGCCACTTCAATTCCGCTCAACCCGGCTCCAACTACAGAGACCTTCCCGTAAGCTTTCAAATCATTGATCGCTAGTCCGGCCTTTCTGGATTGAGAAATCGTTTGGACACTATTGGTAAACTCTTTAGCTCCTTCAATCCCGTGATAATTATCTTCGCAGCCAAGGGCAACTACTAAATAATCGTAAGAGATGGGTTCGTTCGGATCCTGGACAATAATTTGTTCATTCTCGGTATCGATTTTTTCTACTTCAGCAAATACGTAGTCGACTTGATCGTGGGCTGGAAAATCCAAACGAACATTACGGTCAGATTCTGTTCCTGCAGCAATCCCATAAAATTCTGTTTTTAGTGAATGATAAGGATTACGGTCCACTACAGTAATTTGAACGTCCTTAGGCAGATCCTTGTCCAGTAAGGTCGTAAGTATCTTAATCCCGCCGTAGCCACCACCCAGTATGACTAATTTCTTCATCATTAATTACCACCTTTGTGTAACAGCAATGTTGTGAAATCACGTTGATTCTGCATTTTTAATAGTAAACGCTGACGCTGCCTTCCATTATAAAGAGTACCAAAAATAAAGGAAGAAGACTAGATATACCTGATAATTTAACTATTTCCTTTGCAGAAGTTTTACAAACGGTTTCAAGCGAAGTTTTATTCTAGTCCAATAGGGAAAGAGTAAATTAGACAGGGGAAGATTGTCACAATTTCTAGAAATGGAGGATAAGAAGACATGGACAAACAACAAAGTATTATCGAAGAATCGTTAACAGCATTGCTAGAAGATGAATCATTTCTTCCAGATTTAAAAGAACAAACAAGGGACCAGGCATTTAAATCACTCGTGTCTATTCTCTCTACCCCTAATCATATACATAAATCCTTTTTAAGGGTAGCGTTAGAAAATGGTATGATTATCCGGGTACCGGCATTCCGAGTTCAGCACAATGATACAGTTGGCCCCTATAAGGGCGGGATCCGTTTTCACGAATCGGTTAATGAAGGGGAAGTTGCTAATCTGGCCAAATTAATGACGTTAAAGAATGCCTTACACGAACTTCCTTTCGGCGGAGCGAAGGGCGGAGTGGTTATTAACCCGCGCGACTACTCCAATAAAGAGCTGAACTTGATCTGTAAAACCTACGTGCAATACTTTGATGATATATTAGGACCGTCGAAAGACATTCCTGCTCCAGATGTTGGAACAGGGGAGCGGGAAATGGACTGGATGATGGGTGAGTATAAAGAAAACCATCCAGGCGAAGAGTATAGAGGAAGCTTTACGGGAAAAAGCATTGTCAATGGTGGATCCCTTGGCCGAAGGGAAGCCACAGGAAAAGGAGTCTATTTCACTTTTCGTTATATGATGCACGACTTCTTACGAGAGAATAAGAAATGGCTTTCTGAAACGGATAACCGATTTGCCAAAACAGCTCTGGCTCATGAGGATCAGTCGTTGAGAATGGCTGTACAAGGATTTGGTAATCTCGGTTCAGTGGCAGCGCTTGAAGCATATAAATGTGACTATTTACAAAATAAAATTGTCGCCGTAAGTGATCAAAATGTGATGGTATATCATGAAGAAGGTCTGGATATTCCTGCCTTGGTTAAATATACAGAGGAAAATGAAGGTGAGCTTCCAAAAACGGAAGAGGACCTGCAGAATAGTGATATCAAAGCAGAGATAAAGGAACGGGATGATCTGCTTGAATTAGACGTGGACGTGCTCCTGCTAGCGGCATTGGAAGACCAAATTCATATGGACAATGTAGAGAACATTAAGGCAAAGTTGATTATTGAAGGTGCGAACGGGCCAATAACAGAAGATGCCGATAAATATTTAGCAGATCGAGGTATTCTCATTGTTCCTGATATACTGGCAAACGCCGGCGGGGTTATTGTTTCTTATTTCGAATGGGTACAAGGCCGAGACACACAATTTATGGATGAGGACGAAATCTATAAGAAGCTCTATAAGAAAATGAAGCATACTATGGACACAATCTATCCTCAATTCTTCGGCGATCCGTTCCCGCTGCGTCAAAACTGTTACATTCATACAGTTATGAAGATATCTACAATTATGTATCGTCAAGGTAAGCTGTACTAAATAGATTAAATCAGGCACCGTCTTTAACGATTAAGACGGTGCTTTTTTTAGTTCATTTACCAGAGATTGAGAAGTATTTGAAGGTGCTGAGACATAAGGAGATCCTCAAATCTAAAGTCGAACAATCTAGGAAAGATCAGAGGTTCACCTGAATGAATGCTTGGAAAATACACGACACTTGGCCGTCAGGTGGTCCTCCACCTGCAGAACTCTACTTGGGCCGAGATAAAGGAACGGGATCAAATTTCTTTATATTTGACAAGAATTCCCTTACTATTGGTTTCAATACATACAACTAGGAGAGGGAATTTCACATGAAGGAAGTCTATAGTGAAGTGATACAATTTCGCGGCAGTCATTATGATTTTGGCTATAAACAAGGAGAACGGCTGAAAAAAACATTAACGGTTAAAAATCGGGAAAAACAGTGGAAGGTACGAATTCCCCGATTTAAAGTGCAAGAAGAAGAAGTAAAATCCGCCATTACTCGTTTTGCACCTGGGCTTTGGGACGAGCTCATTGGGCTGAGAGATGCGCTTGAATGGCCGATGGAAAGAGTGATGATGGAATTTGGCGGATATCGAGTTAATTATAAGAAATCCGGCTGCTCGATCATTACCGGAGATGGATATTTGATACGGAATTATGATTATATGCCAAAAACTTACGAGGGGCGTTTCAGTTTCTTTAAGCCGTTAGATCAGGGGTACGCCTCAGCTGGCCCTACTCAGCGGATTACAGGCAGAATGGATGGGATGAATGAGAAAGGATTAGTTCTTGGTTATAATTTCATGCACCGAAAACGTCCTGGTCCCGGCTTTATTTGCTGCATGATTGGAAGGATCATATTAGAATCCTGTGCGAGTGTGGAGGAAGCGGTATTGATGCTCCGTGAAATTCCGCACCGTCATTCTTTTAGCTATACAGTCTTTGATCAGGGCAATACTGCGTATGTCGTGGAGGCATCTCCTAGAGGCGTAGAAGTGCGGGAATCTGATGTGTGTACAAACCATTTTGAAATCTTAACTAAAGAAAACCGCAATCATCTTGTGGATTCCATGAAACGATTGGAATCGATGAATCAGGCGAAAGGTCATTTAAGGTCGGTTGAGGATGCTTTTCGGTTTATGAATGGCACTGAAAACGGTGTGTTTTCCAAGCAATACCGTAATTGGGCGGGGACTATCCATACGTCTGGATACGTACCTCAGAATCTTAAAGTGCTGTTTGCCCTTGGCGGTGATGAAACACCCGTTACCTTTGATTTTAAGGAATGGCTGGCAGGCGGGGATTTAGAACGATCACGCATAATTGGCCGCGTCGATACGAATATCCCTTTTGTGCACATGGATGAAGGAGCTTTCTGGAACGGTAAAACGTATAATTAATTTAGGAAATCAGCGGGGAGTTTAATCATCTCGGTTTTAAAAATAGCGAAAACCCGAACCAGGGAAAAATAACTGGTTCGGGTTTTTTGTAGTATGCCGCTTTTTTTACATAAAACAGGAAAAATGACGGAGTTAAGAAAGATTGTATTTGGGTATCGATTAGGAAACCAGTTAGTAAAGCAGGAAGGTCTTATTTTAGGAGGAATAAAAATGCCGCGATTGTCAAAACTCATGCAAAGGTACACTCCTTCGGTAACGGATGAAGCAGAGCTTTATCAAATACTAGAAGAACACACTACAGAGAAAGAGAAAATCAAACAAGATGAAACAGCTTATTATAATAAAGAAAAGGATCAAGAAGCAGTCCAGTCATACTACTGCGATATTGATTTCACTCAACTTAATGAAGAGAACTTTATGTCCGCACTCCACCAGCTGCTGAAGGACACACATAAACATCCGAATTCCTATAATCCGAGCAAATACTTGTATCCACGCGTAGATTTGCGGCCGGATGGAAGACTTATTAGTGTATATTCAGGGAAAATCCGGCAGCCGGAAGAGGTGATTAAAGAAGATTACCAGACCTCCTTATCGAGAAAAGACGCAATAGAAAAGGCCGATGATTTTTCCACAGAAAGTGACACTCAGTTAGTGAAAATTATGGACAAACTGAAATATAATTGCGAGCATACCGTTCCGCAATCATGGTTTAATGAAGATGAACCGATGCGTGGCGATCTTCACCATTTATTCACTTGCGAACCTGTCTGTAATTCGATGAGAAGTAATTATCCTTATCACGATTTCTTCGGTTACCAGCCGGAAAGTGCCAACATTGAACAAATTCGAGAAGCATGCGGTAAAGCAGAGGACCATCTATTTGAACCAGAACATGGCAAGGGGACGGTTGCCCGCGGGGTACTCTATTTCTTAATTCGATATCCAGATCAGCTCGTTGATCATCACAAAGACGAAATCGATACCCAGCTTCTATTAAAGTGGCACGAACAATTTCCACCTGAACTATATGAGAAGCACAGGAATCAGGTAATCTTTGAAATGCAGGGAAATCGCAATCCGTTTATTGATTTCCCTGAGAAATTGAAGAACATTCAATTTTAATAATAAGTATGTAAAGGAATAAAGCTCACCAGCCATCCGGCGATCTAACCGCTGGACGGCTGGTGTTTTTTTACCAGAATGGGAAGAATGGCGAAAACCATCGTATGCCGAAGAATGGAAAACCAAACAATCCAAACGGTCCGAAGAACGGGAAGAAGCGGTTGTCATTGGACTGGGCAGCCTGGTTTTGCGGAGTATTTGGATTTGCCATGATGAGATACATGTGATCTTTGTCGAAACTGTGCAGCATCCCTTGATACATTGTGCCATCATTCATTTGGATTTGGATGAATTGGTATAAGTATTGATTACATGCCTCATGCATTTGGTTTTGGTTCATGGCTTGCGTGCCTTGGGGTTCAGCAGCCTCACGCTCATTATTCGTAATCATAGCAGCACCACCTTATTAAATTTAATGTATTCTATTCACTGGGCGGAAAAGTGTGTTTCTATTGTTAACTCCGCTAACTTAAGATGGAAGCTCGTTAGATTATTAATAGTCAGTAGATTCTGTTAAAATTAAACAGAATATTAAGACAGAGAATCGTTTCGTTGAAGTCATGTTTTTCATGCAGGTAACCTAACAATAATTAGAAGAGGTGGTTTCTTTGATCAACGTAGCTTTATTAAGCAAATGGCACGTACATGCGGTGGATTATGCAAAGCAAGCGAAGGAAAGTGATCATATTCATGTTAAGACCGTTTGGGATGAAGATCATAAGCGTGGGGAAGAATGGGCGGATGAACTCGGCGTTCCCTTTGTAGCAGACTTATCTCAAGTACTTAGCGATTCAGAGATTGACGCTGTAATCGTAGCGGCACCAACGAATAAACATAAAGAAATTATGCTGGCCGCTGCTGAACATAAGAAACATATCTTTACGGAAAAAGTATTAGCGATGAATGTTCAGGATTGTGAAGAAATATATTCTGCTGCTGAGAAAGCAGATATCGAATTGACGGTCTCGCTGCCGAGGCTTACGGAGGATTATTATTTGTACGCTCAGAATGTGATTGATAACGGGAATCTGGGAACGATCACGATGATGCGCTGCCGGCTGGCACATAATGGAGCCGTCCCGGGAGAGAATCACCCGAAAGGCTGGCTTCCGGAACAATTTTTTAATGAGGAACAATGCGGGGGAGGCGCGCTGATTGATTTGGGCGCCCATCCCATCTATCTTGCCAATCGACTGCTTGGAAAGCCTGCAGCCGTGACGGGAAGGTTGGAGGAGATGATGAACAGGGGAGTGGACGACCATTCAGCGGTGATTGTGGAATATGAATCTGGAGTCCTGGCTGTTCTTGAAACGAGTTTTGTTTCAGCTGGCAGTCCATTTCAACTTGAATTATATGGGACGGAAGGAACTCTTCTGGTAGAAGATGATCATATTCGGATTAAAAGCTCTCATTTTGACAGCAATGAATGGGCCGCTCCAGATGAATTGCCTGCCTCCTTGCCGATGCCGATGGAGCAATGGGTAACTGCGATTGAACAAGGAAAAAAGACGAAGATCAAGAAAGAAGACGCTCTTCAGCTGACCCTGATTAATCAAGCAGCAGCTTTGTCTCATAGAGAAGGACGACGGGTAACTCTTAGGGAACTAGTGTGATAAATAAACGGACACAAAGGAATTTTACGCATAGAAAAACCCGAACCATGTATGACTGGTTCGGGTTTTCCAATGGTAAAAAGGGCAATGTCGTGGTTTTGCTTATGCGACTCGCAGTATCATGTAGTTCTAAGCGATAGGGATTATAGTTTTTTTGCTGCTGCGTCTACGGTGTGTTTGAGGAGCATGGAGATGGTGACTGGGCCAACTCCGCCTGGAACTGGGGTGATGGCACTTGCTTTTTCGTAGCATGAGTCATAGTCCACGTCGCCAATGTTTCCTTTATTGTAACCCGCATCGAGCACCACTGCCCCATCTTTAATCCATTCTCCTTGGATGAAGCTTGGTTTCCCAATGGCTGCGACTACAATATCAGCTCGTTTTAAAATGTCTGGCAAGTCTTTTGTGCGTGAATGACAGGTGGTTACTGTAGCATTTTCATTTAGTAACAGGGCGGATACAGGTTTTCCTAGAATCGGGCTTCTGCCAACGACGACAGCATTTTTTCCTTCTGCTGAAATGTCATAATAATCTAGGATTGTCATGATGGCAGCGGGAGTGCAGGAAGGGTATTCACCAAAACCAAGAGCCGTTTGACCGTAACCTGTACTGGTTACACCGTCGACATCCTTTTCAATCGCGATAGTGTCAAATGCTTTTCTTTCATCAATTTGTTCAGGAACAGGGTGCTGGAGTAAGATTCCGTGTACGGCATCATCATGGTTCAATTTATTAATCGTATCCACTAATTCTTCTGTAGTAGTTTCACTTGACAGATGGATCCGTTCTGACTGAATGCCAAGCTTCTTACAGGCGTTACCCTTCATTTTTACATAGGTTTCAGAGGAAGGGTTTTCTCCTACCAAAATAGTAGCAAGGCAGGGGGTGACTCCTTTTGATTGCAGTTCTTCCACACGTACGGCCAAATTGCTTCGTATGTCTTTTGATACAGCTTTTCCATCTAAGATTAATTTTTCCACTTGAAAACCTCCCATAGTAATAACTGAAAATACTCCTATAAACAACAAAAGAGATAAAGATGCATTCATCCCTATCTCTGCCCAGACGACCCGACCGTATATAAAATGCAGTTTCCACGTGGTCTTTTCCACAGATGTCGTCAGTTACTGCATTAAGGTATTGCTTTTCTTAAAAATATCATAACCAACTTCATGATGCAATTAAGAATAATCGTTTATCAAAAGCCGCTGTTATTTTTCGCTGATGAGGAGTTTTAAACTGATTAAAAGAAAGACCATTCCTTGGACTAGACTTATTTTTCTTGAAAGAGAAGGTTTCTTTACAAATAGGGAACGGACTTTTTCAGAAAACAAGCTGATTCCTATAAATAGGACTAGAGCTTGGACAAGGAAGACCATGCCTAACACAAACATTTGTAACGACACATGCCCGAGTGATTTATCGATGAATTGTGGCAGTAAAGCCAGGAAGAACAAAGACACCTTAGGATTTAACAAGTTCATTAAAATCCCTTTCTTATAGAGAGATTTGTAATTGGTGGACTTCTGAGTTCTCATTGTTAAATCTGCAGAAGGATCACGGAATGCCTGCCAGGAAAGATAGAGTAAGTAAATGGCTCCCGCATATTTAACCAGATTAAATGCCAGAGAAGATTGGTAAACAATAGCGGATATGCCAAGGGAAGCAGCGGTTACGTGGACAATTAATCCTGAACAGAGACCGAAAGAAACCGCGATTCCTGCATTCTTTTCCTGGGAAATGCTTTGAGCGATTACAAACAGGTTATCGGGTCCTGGCATAAGAGTAAGTACAATAGCTGCTCCTAGAAAAGAAAACGTCAGCATGGGATCCATAGAATCGTACCTCCTTAAGGAAATTTTAGTCTATTATACAGGAAAAAGAAAAAAATCACCCCTTGAATCAGAAGTGATTTCATCCGCGTATTCACAATGTTAATTGGACGAAGGTTTAATTATGCATAATTATATTCACGAGGAACAAGAAGGTCGGCAAATTCGTACAGCAAGCCATCAAAGATCGTATCCCAGGAGCGGCTGAGTGCATACTGACGAGCTTCGTAACCCATTATTCTTAACATTTTTTTGTTTTCCAGTAAGTTTGTTATGGCATCAGTAAAGTCTTGTACACTCCCAGGGTCACATAAGATTCCAGTCTTTTTATCCTGAATGACTTCCTGGACTCCTCCTGCTTTTGAGCCAACCACTGGTGTTCCGCAAGCCATTGCTTCCAGGACCACATTGCCAAACGTTTCTGTTGTAGAAGGAAAAACAAATAAATTTGAGCCTGCGTATACCTGGGTTAGTTTTGATCCGCTTAAGTAACCAGTAAAAGTCATGTTGGCCGGCGCATTGGCTTCCAATTCCTCATGTAACGGCCCGCTGCCTGCGATCAGCCAGTGAACTTGATCTTTAATAGAGTCGGGCAGTTGTCGAGATACGTCCATAAGTATGTGTAAGTCTTTCTCTGGAGCTATTCTTCCTACATAGGTCAAAATATAAGGCTGGGTAATTTGGTATTGCTGTCTGAGAAGATCAGTATTTATCATTGGATGAAACTGGCGGCAGTCTACTCCCCGGCTCCAAATATGCAGGTTGGAGAAGCCATTGCGCAGCAGCTCCTGGCGCGTATTTTGAGAGGGAACGAACGTTTTCTTGAAGGAATGATGGAACCACCTCATGTACTTCCAAATCCACTTGGAAAGAAACTGGAGATCATAATATTTTAAGTAATGGTCGAAATTCGTGTGAAAGGAGCCGACGATGGGGATGTTTAGTTTTTTTCCATAATAGAGCCCGGCCAAGCCTATATTGAAAGGGGTGGCAATATGAATGAGGTCAGGACGAAAGGATTCCAGCTCTTTACGGATGGAATATATATTAGGAATAGCTAATCGGCATTCAGGATAAAGATGAAAAGGAATACTTTTAAAACGCTGAATTTGACTTGAAATGCAGCGGTCTTTACTCGCTTTAGGTACAAATAATCGATATTCGATTCCTTTCGTTTCTAAATATTCGACATAGCGCTGCAGTGTCTTAGCCACACCATTGACTTGTGGCGCATAAGTATCTGTAAAAACAGCAATTCTCATGATGACCCCCCTGTCTTCATGGAGATAAAATGTACTTTTCTGCGATTAATTATATGAAATATTTATGTGGGCAGTATCAACCTCATGTTAAGTTGCTATGGATTTGTTCTAATATTTATCTAATCTTTACAAATTCCGCTTTCAGGAATATAGGAGTTTGAGGAGAGTGGATTCAGAAGTTATGCTGCGAATCGGCTTAGCCATTGTCTAATAGACATTAAGGTGCCCAGGGAGAATGAGGGAAGAAGCAACAACCAAAATTAACTCAAATTTAATAGTGTCAGGGAATAATCAAGGTAATCTATGAGTATGATGGTGGTTAGTACAGAGAAGGGATCTCAGCATGATATGATGGTCTATAAAGGAAGAAGAAGGAGTGGAATGGTATTGTATCTGAACGAAATAAACAATCTTCAGTTTCATAGTCAGCTATCTTTAAAGCAAGTGGAAGACCGCCTTATGATTACTGCGGACTTTCCCAGGAATTTTCTTGTGGAAAGCGATTTGATACAGCCTTTTCTCTATGTCACTTTGTACGTTCGCGGCGGGGAGCAGATTAAGATCATAGATGAGGCAACTGCGAAGCTTTATACCCCCGCAAAGAAAGAGTTTGAACCGGGAACTTATCGGCAGATTATTCAATTTGCCAAAAAACATGCGAAGCAATTTACAGCGTAATTCTCATGGTCGGTTAAAAAACATGTACTGCTATGTTAAGAATAGACAAGCAATGAACATCCGAACCTCAAAAAAATGGGGTTCGGATGTTTATATTTTTCTTTCATTAGATCAGTAAGCGTGGACATTATTTCTTCTGTCGCTTTTGGATGGCCTACCTTAAACAAGAGGGCTAAGTATGATAGAGTGGTTATGTAATATTTACCATTTATATAACTAGATCAAATTTTATAGATCAAATAGTATGCATACGAAGAATGCTTACTAAATAAGAACACTCCAACAAAGAAGAAGGGGGGAAGATAGCTTTGGAAAGGAATCAAAATGCTTTTCTTCTAGCGGGATCTTTTTTTAGTATAATCGCGGCATTATGGATCTTTACTGGAATAGCAGCGGGTGAGTTACCTCCTGCTTCGTCCTATACAGCACTCTCATTAGCGATTCTCTCTTTTTGCATGATCTATTTATATCCCCATTTAAAAAACGATCAGATAAAATGGATAAGAAAAAGAGCCTTTCGTTATACGCTGGTTGCTTTATTCGTGTGCGTTGCGGGGTTTTTAATCACTCTTCCTATCGATAAGTTCACCCTTGGATCCGTTGATTTTCTAACGATAGTCATTTCCATATTGATTTCTACCCAGTTTTTATCGATGGTTTGGGCTGCTAAAAGGATTTAGGTAGATAGCTAAACAGCAAAATTTGGGAGTGGTAACATGGATAAATGGAAAACGTTAGACTCGAATTATTTGTTCCAAACCCCCTTTGGCCATTTAAGAAAAGATACATGTGAATTGCCTGATGGAAAGGTCATTGATGATTACTATGTACATGAATACTCTGATTGGGTGAATGCTGTGGTTTTGACAAAGGAAAATAAATTAGTGCTGGTTGAACAATATCGACATGCCGGCGAAGACTTCTATTTGGAAATTCCTGCTGGGAAAACGGAAAAAGATGAGTCTGCTGAAGAAGGTATTCTAAGAGAAGTTCGAGAAGAAACCGGGTTTATTTCTAAACATCGGCCAGTTAAATTAGGCGATTTTATGGTTAACCCGGCAACTCAAAATAATAGAATCAAAACGTATCTTATTTTAGATGCGTACAGAGAATATGAACAGGATCTCGATGAAACCGAAGAAGTAAAAGTAGTGCTGCTAGACTTTGAGAAAATGGGAAGTCTCATTGGCGGATGTGAAATAAACACTCAGCTGTTTACTGCCCATGCTTACTTTATGGCAAAAGTCTATTTATTGGAACACAGTGGAGGATCATTTACATACAAATAGAGACTGGAACAGAATTCTTTTAACCCTTATGAAATCTGAACTATGATGGAATGTTACTAACATTCTTCCATAGTTCAGATTTTTTGTTGCAAGATTTCTAGAGGTTTCCTCAGGACATATACTCACGCTGCCTCTTTTTCCTATGCTTTCTCTTGTGATAAACCATGGAGGAGCCATTCCTGCAAAGGACAAACACGAGACTCTTTATATAGGGATCCCGTCCCTATTTTTAGAAGTTCGGGCCGGGAACTATTGCTGGGTTAAGCAGGAAATCATTTTAAGTAGAATTTCGTACATGTTTTCTAGTAATCAGAATATAGATAACTAGTATCTAACGTTTTTCAAAGAGGTGGAAAAATGAAATGGTATAGTCTATCTATTCAAGAAGTTGAAAAGATTACTAGAACTAGACATGAATGTGGTTTAAGTGCATCTGAGGTAGAAAACAGACTAAGAGAAATAGGCTATAACGAGCTTGAAGAACGCAAGAAACCTTCTCTCTTTCTTATGTTTCTTGAGCAGTTTAAAGATTTTATGGTTTTAGTTCTGTTGATTGCTACTGTGATTTCAGGTTTATTGGGGGAATATCTCGATGCGGGTGCGATCATTTTTATCGTGATCATTAATGGGGTATTAGGTTTTATTCAGGAACGAAAAGCTGAAGAATCTTTACAAGCACTTAAAGAATTGTCGGCTCCTCAGATGACAGTGTTAAGAGATGAGAAGTGGTCATTGGTGCCTGCTCGCGAAGTCGTGACAGGAGATATCGTTAAATTTGAAAGTGGCGACAGGGTTGGAGCAGATACGAGAATATTCCATTGTAACGATTTATCGATTGAGGAATCCTCCATGACGGGTGAGTCGGTTCCTGTAAAGAAAACTTCTCGTCCCTTAGATGGATCAGACCTTCCAATAGGAGATCAGGAAAACATTGCATTCATGGGAACTATGGTGACTCAGGGAAATGGTATGGGAATCGTTGTGGCAACCGGAATGAAAACGGAGATGGGAAAGATTGCGGATCTGCTGCAAACAGAACAAGCTTTAATAACTCCATTGCAGCAGCGGCTGAAACAGCTGGGAAGTATTCTAATTACGGTTGCTTTAATGTTAACAGCGTTAGTAGTCATGGTGGGAGTTTGGCAGGGACACGGTGTCTATGAGATGTTTTTAGCAGGCGTATCTCTGGCTGTAGCTGCCATTCCCGAAGGTCTGCCTGCTATTGTAACCGTCGCTCTTGCCCTTGGAGTTCAGCGTATGATCAAAAGAAATGCCCTTATCCGCAAATTGCCCTCAGTGGAAACTTTAGGCTGTGCCACCGTCATTTGCTCGGATAAGACTGGTACGCTGACTCAAAATGAAATGACCGTCACGACTCTTTGGAGCGGTGGGGAGACCTTGAAAGTAACCGGAACCGGCTACCATCCTAGGGGAGAATTTTATAATCACAGTCAGAAGATATCGGTTCAGCAGAATCATTCGCTTTCTCAGCTGCTTTCCTGTGGGATGATTTGTAATCATGCAAGCATTAGAGAGAAAGGAGACCATTTTATCCTTGAAGGAGATCCTACGGAAGGGGCTATGGTGGCAGCTGGAATGAAAGCTGGTTTGTCCCCTGATAGTCTTTCCAAGGATTTTGAAATCGTAAAAGAATTTCCGTTTGATTCGAACAGAAAAATGATGAGTGTCATTGTTAAAACAAGAACTGGAGAGCACTTGATTATTACTAAGGGAGCCCCTGAAGTGATCCTTCCCTGCAGTGAACGGATCAGGTGGGGCAATAAGGATGTACTGCTCTCTGACAAGTATATAAAGCAAGTAAATAATAAAATTAATGAATTGGCGGGTGAGGCATTAAGAACTATTGCAGTAGCTATTCGTCCGTTAAAAAGCTTTGAAACGATTCATTCCTCACAAGAAGCCGAGCGGCGATTAACCTTTGTCGGTATGGAAGGAATGATAGATCCTCCTAGACAGGAAGTGAAATCTTCTATAGAGGAATGCCATGCAGCAGGGATCAAAACGGTGATGATCACGGGTGACCATGCGATTACCGCAGCTGCTATTGCACGGCAAATAAATTTACTGCCGGCTACTGGACAGGTCCTTGATGGGAATGCTTTAGAAAAGATGTCAGTGGAACAATTACAGGAAGTCATTGAGAACGTTTATGTTTTTGCCCGTGTTTCACCTGAGCATAAGTTGAAAATAGTAAAAGCTTTTCAGCAGAAAGGGCACGTTGTGGCAATGACTGGAGATGGAGTTAATGATGCCCCAGCCATTAAAGCATCTAATATTGGCATAGCAATGGGGATATCTGGTACCGATGTGACGAAGGAAGCTTCCTCCTTAATCTTAAGAGATGATAATTTTGCCACCATTAAAGCTGCTGTTAAAGAAGGCAGAAATATATATGAAAACATCCGCAAGTTTATTAGATATTTGCTTGCCTCTAACGTAGGCGAGATCCTGGCGATGCTCTTTGCCATGCTGCTTGGTCTTCCTCTTCCATTAGTACCCATTCAGATTCTTTGGGTGAACCTTGTTACCGATGGACTACCTGCAATGGCATTAGGATTGGATGAACCGGAGAAGGATTTAATGCATAGAGGTCCAAGACCCGTGGAAGAAAGTATTTTTGCCAGAGGTTTAGGAATGAAGGTAGTCAGCCGCGGGTTTTTAATCGGTATAGCAACGATGGCGGTTTTTATTACCGTCTATCAGAGAAGTTCGAGTGAATTGATTATGGCTCAAACGGCTGCTTTTGCTACGCTGGTTATGGCACAGCTCATCCATGTGTTTGACTGCCGTTCGGAACAATCGATCTTTCATAGAAACCCTCTGGGAAATCCTTATTTGATTTGGTCCGTATTGTCTTCCGTCGTCTTACTGTTGGTTGTTATTTATATCCCTTTATTTCAGCCTATTTTCCATACGACTGCCTTGCCTTTCAGTCAATGGCTGCTCATTTTAGGGTTTGCTGCGTTACCTACAGTTTTACCAGGGGGATTTGTTAAAAAAAGTAAAGATAAGTAGCGATGTTTCGTTTACTTAAATCCGTCTATAGTTCATGCTGTACGCACAGAAAAACCAGAGGCTGGGACAAAACTTGCTCTTGTCCTAGTCTCTTCTTAATTATTGATAAAGAGTGTCGCAATACCATTGAATAAAGGCACTACGAATCCATATACATAATAGTAAACCTACATAAATTAAAACCTTATAAGTTTTATAAAAGGAAGGGGGGATCGTGTGGGGTATATGTTTGACATCGACAAGTTTATTGATGAACGAACATTAACTGTAAGTGTGAAGAATAAAGGGCTGAATTACGGACTGGGCTGTTTTGAAGGAATAAGAGGATTCTGGAATGATAGAAAAAAACAGCTGTATCTCTTCCGGCTCGAGGATCATTTAAATAGATTTCATCAATCAGGAAAGAGTATATTCATCCCCGTCCCCTATTCTGTTCAGGAACTATCCAATATTATTCGTAGACTGCTGTTACTGAATGAGACAAAGAGTGATGTATATATCCGTCCGATTTGTTTTAAAGGCACCAATACGATTCGTCCGGATTTAAACGATCCATTTAATCATTTGTCTATTTACACGGTTTTTACCGATTATGAACCTAAACCTGCCTTGAAAACTGGCATTTCTTCATGGGCACGGGTGGGCAGTAATATGATTCCTCCACAAGTAAAACCGACCGCGGGTTATTTGAATTCAGCTTTAGCTATTAATGAAGCTGATCTGAATGGTTATGATACAGCAATATTTCTGACTGCAGAAGGTTATATTAGTGAAGGGCCGGCAGAGAATATTTTTATCGTGCAAGGGAATAAGGTACTTACTCCCCCTGTTTCTGATGATATTCTGGCCGGAATTACAAGGGATACCGCCATTCAAATTCTTCAACAAGAGCTGGGTCTGCCAACGATGGAGAAGAGCTTTACAAGAGTGGAGTTATATGAAGCTGATGAAGTCTTTTTTACAGGAACAGCCCTTGGAATAAAACCTGTGATTGAAGTAGATCGCCGAATCATTGCAGACGGGACAGCTGGAGCGGTTACTTTACGCATTCAGCAAATTTATAATCAGATGGTAAGATGCGAACTGCCTCACTACCAGAGTTATTGTTTCCCGTTATATTAATTTATCCTTCCATGGAAGGTCAACAATTCCTATTCATTTAAATTTGTATGGGGAAACATTTACCCGCATAAGGTAAGTGTTTTTTTATTTTTTGCAGATGGATTTCTGTTGTGTGGGTTTTCCACTGTCTTCAATTTGCTGTTTAAGGTGAGAGAAGAAGATTATAAGGAAAGCATTCCATTGGGAACGAGCAATATTCTCTTTGGTTGTTTTCCATCATGAAGCGGTTTCCATGGCGGGTAATTATAGAATTAGTCATCATGATCGGCTTAACTCTGATCGTAGCCGGCGCTATTATTCTATAAGAGTTTTCTATGTTATATTAAAAAAAATAAATGCCTGATTATCGGCGGTACTTTTTTTAAGAACAGGTATACTTATACTTAACAGCAACTCTTGTAGAGGAAGCGGAGGAGTAAGGATGATCTGTTCAGAACTGGAACGTGAATATTACCAAGCATTAGTAGAAAGAAAGAGGAACTATGAAGGGTTATTTTTTGTCGGGGTAAGAACTACAGGTGTGTTCTGCCGGCCCACATGCCCAGCGAGAAAACCTAAATTTGAGAACTGTGAATTCTTTGAAACTGCCCAGCAAGCTTTACTTGCTTCTTACCGTCCTTGTCAGCGATGCAATCCGCTTTCTCATCCGATGATCGCCTCAGAGCTTGTCAAAGAGCTTGTAGAGAAGGTTGAGGAAGACCCAGAAAAGCGATGGAAGGATCAAGATTTAAGGGGACTGGGTATCGACCCTTCTACAGCACGACGTCAATTTAAAAAAAGATTCGGCATGACATTTGTAGAATATGCCCGGGCAAGAAGAATGGGCGTGGCGATGAAGGAAATTAGAAAAGGGAATTCAGTGATAGATACTCAGATATTAACCGGTTATGAATCCAGCAGTGGTTTTCGTGATGCCTTTTCCCGGATTATGGGAGCCCCTCCTTCTGTAAAAGGAGAAGTAAACATTTTGAAAGCAGCATGGCTTGACACAGAGTTAGGTCCGATGATAGCAATTAGTAATGAAGAAGCACTTTATCTGCTTGAATTTGTAGATCGGAAGGGTCTCGAAAAGGAAGTAGAGCGGATGAGAAATAAATTGAATGCAGCCATTATACCTGGCAATACGGCTATTACTCGTTCAATTGAAAAAGAATTACTGCAGTATTTCAAAGGACAGCTCACAGAATTCAAGACGCCGATCTATTTAATGGGGTCACCTTTCCAAAAGAGCGTATGGGAATCTTTGAGACGAATTCCTTCTGGAGAAACCAGGTCGTATTCTGAGCTTGCTGCCTCGATACAAAGACCTACTGCATTTAGAGTTGCTGCCAGAGCAAATGGTGCGAATCAGCTGGCCATCGTAATTCCTTGCCATCGGGTGGTTCAGTCCAATGGCGGGCTGGGAGGTTATGCTGGGGGATTGAATAGGAAAAAGTGGCTGCTTGAGCATGAATACAAGCTGAAACTGGAGAGAAAACAGGTGTTAAAGGAGAAATAAATGAAAAAATGGATCGTTACATTTGGGATTATCGTTATTCTTCTAATTGTGATGGTTGTGACCAAACCCTCAGAAGAACAATATGTAGACTGGGTCGTTGATAAGGCCGGCGAACAACTGGCTGGAGACAACCCATTTATTGGTGCTGGCATAGAACTCATTGGTCCCAATATAATTAGAAATCATACAACAGAAAAGGATTACTTCATTTTTAAGGAGTATAAGACAGAAATGCTTGGTAAAAAAGTGAAAGTGATCGGTATATTTCATACGTTTATTCCCATCTCAAAACCTTAAAACGCAGTTAAAACAGGACGGAAATAACACTACCAATAGTCACCTGAAAAGCCACTGATGTGAATAGGGAGATCAGCCGCAAAACGTAAGAATACTTTCTGTAGAAATGTTTAGAAACCTTTTTCAGGCAGCACAAAAAATCCGGACGAAGCTGGGATAATGACGTAACATTCCATCTTCGTTCGGATTTAATTATGGCTAAAAGACTTCCAGTACCAGTCGCTGTATAACTTCGTTTGCCAAACAGTTAATTTTTAGGTTTCAACTCATTCTCTACGTCTTCGTTTACTGCACCAGGACCGCCAAGAATGTACAGGCGTTCGATTCCAAGCTGATCGTATGCTCTTTTTACACTATCTGGAACTCGGTTTTCTTTTACTAAAATGGATGCGGCATTTTGTTTAGCAGCGAGTACGGAGCCGGTAAGTGCATCAGCAAATTCCTGGCCAGTACTAACAAATGCAGTGTTCCCAGCATCGTTTAAATCAGTAATGACTTTAGCTGCGGTTTTATACCTGTCTGTTCCGCTATAGCGCTCAGCATTTGGAAGTTTATCCATAACTTTCTTACTGACCACTCCATTGCCTCCGACTACCACGGTGCGTTCCATTCCATGAAGGGCAAGGTTCGTTTCACGAGGAAGAGTGCGGTCTTTAGTCAGAAGGATCGGGTAACTATTTTTAGCTGCATAGGGAGCAACGGATAAGGCATCGGGAAATTTATCTCCGTTAACAACTATTGCTTTGTCAGGGTTTCCATCTAAACGGGCAGCAATGTTGGAAGCTGTTCCGTAACGAGTATCCCCGCTAATGCGCTCAATATTCAGACCCATTCCTTTCAGTTGGTATTCCACATGATCAGAAATAGCATTGGGTCCACCGAGAATAATTGCTTTCTTTGCTGATAAGCGTTCCACTTCTGTTCTTACTTTGGGATCAAGGTAATAATTGTGACTTAGTAAGACAGGGGCATCCTCTTTATAAGCAAGAGGAGTGCCAGCCAATGCATCGGCGAATTCATCTCCTCGAGCAATTATAACTGTATCTGCTTTGTCCCAGCCTTCTTTCGATACTTCAATGGCAGTTTCATAGCGATCGGAACCAGCAAGCCTCTTTTCTCCTAATAGACTTTCAACATTAAAGGCAGCAACTGTTCCAGATACTTCATGTGCGACCAGGAGCATCGGGCTGCCATTTGGGCTGTCTTCAGCAGGGATAAAGGTTAATCCTTCTGGACCGCTGTCCCCTTTGACTGAACCGTCCTCACTAGAGAAGTCCCGGCTGGTAAAGTATGTGACATAATGAGGGTTTTCCGGGTCATCAATATTGTAAACCATTACCCCGCCTTGTCTCTCCAGCCCGATAAATGCATAGTTTTTCCCTTTTATTTTTCCAACAACTGCCGTTTCAGGTTCTGGTCCTTTATCATCGCTTCGTTTTTTAGCCTCATTTTCATCATTATTAGCATTAAAGTGTTCTGGCAGGTTGTTTGCAATAATCTTCTCAAATTCATTTCCGCTGTCATAGACTTGGTTAAACTGCTCCGCTTCATAGATAGAAAAAGATCGTCCTCCGAAACTGTAAAGAGCTTCATATTCATCTTGATCATTTAATCCATTGGCAGTAGTTACGTGTAGTTTACCTAATTGATCATCATCGAATAATCCATTTGCAATCATTTGATCTAATTCTTTCTGAGTGAACCCTGAATAATTGTCGGCATTTAGATGGATCTTTTTTCCGGTATCTTTTTCTAAGTCACCGACACGAGTTTCTTCTGAATAACCGTCGTAATCTCTGGAATCTCCTTCATTTGGAGTAAGGATGTATTCTTTTCCGTTCACAGTGTAGGAAGCAATGGCATCAGGCTGATACATTCCAAGCACTGGGAGGGGCTTGATGTCGATAGTTGAAGAATCGTTGGATGCATCAAGTCCATTCCCTTTAGTGGAATGGTCTTTAAAACCCAATCCGTGAACAGCGGTAAATTCATTATTTTCTAAGTCCAATTCTGCAATACCATTGTTTTCCTGCAGGGAGACATATGCTTTTTTATCCTGGGGGCTGATTGTGATATATTCTGGTTCGAAGTCTTGTGCAGCGGAGGCTTCAGGGCCGAATATCCGAACGTTTTTATCAATTTTGCTTTCATCAAGTGAACCAAATCCGGCAGTAGTTACTTTTCCGTCCGCAGGTCCTTTACTAACATCTATGATTGAAACACTTCCCTCAGGGTCCACGGTGTAATCATCATTTGGCTCCCCCTCATTAGCTGATAGAATCTTTGTTCCATCATGAGAAAAAGTCACCATATCCGGAAGGGCACCGACTTGATATTTTTTAATGAAATTTCCGTCCGCATCAAATAGGGCAACAATACCATCAGACGTTTTCTTATCATTTACGATTGCTACGGCCACATAACCTTGACTCGGGTGAACCGCTACACTTGTAGGACCGTCTATTTGAAAGTCTCCCAGATCGAGGTCATTTAGTTGAACACGTTTCACAAGTTGAAATTTTCCGTTTTTCGTTGATGACAGGTCAAGAATATCAAGCGATTTGGCGTCTCCATTCGTTACAAAGGCTCGCTTGTGCTTTTTGTCATATTCAATAATCTCAGCACCACCTTCATCAAAGGCTGCACCGCTGTCGTAGTGGCCGGCTAAAGACACTTCCAGCTCTTTCTTTCCATCATAAGCTGTCACTTTCTGATCACTCGCCATGGACATGGCAGGTAAGGATAGGAAAGAAGCGGTAAATACCGTCGCTAATGCTAAAGGGAGTTTCTTCATTTCTTTTACCTCCTATATAATAGATTCACTCTTACTATGAAGGATCTGTATGAATAGGAAATTAAAAGTAGATAAATTTTTGTAAATATTCAGAGGATTATGCCGTTTTGATTGGCATTCATGTTTAAGCCGCTGTCCACATAATTATGAAGGAAGGAGGAGGGATTAAATGGATGTCGTTCATATCTTCATTACTACCTTTTGTACAACTTTTGGTGCAGTTCCTGTCTTATTTATTCGCCGATTATCCCATAAAGGAAAAGACGGTCTTCTCGCATTAGCAGCGGGGATAATGGTTGCAGCTTCTACATACGGATTGATTCCTTCAGCGTTGAAATTATCGAATCTTTTTACGCTGGTGGCGGGTATTTTAATAGGAACGTTCGTCCTTCTAATCCTTGAGATCATGATCCCTCACCACGACTTAGAGCATCATAATGATACAAACACGAATATTAGTCTTTTTATCATAGCTATGGCCTTACACAATCTACCAGAAGGAATGTCTGTAGGGATGAGTTACGCTAGTCAGTATGTGAACCTTGGTCCGGTGGTGTCCTTTGCGATTGGTCTGCAAAATTTCCCGGAGGGTTTTCTGATTGGGTTATATTTAATCATTCAGAACATTCGCGGATGGAAAATGCTTGGTCTGGTAACTTTCACTGCCCTGGTAGAATTTTCGGCTGGCCTTGCCGGTGTTTTTTTTGGACAAGCGTTTAGTGGACTGGTCCCCTATGGTCTTGCGTTTTCTGCAGGTGCAATGTTATTTATTGTGTATAAAGAGTTGATTCCAGAAAGTCATGGGGATGGGAACGAACGGATTTCCACATTGGCTTTTATTATGGGATTTATAGTTATGATAATACTTACAGAACAACTAAGATAATCTCCAGCAAAGTTTTTAAATTTGAGGAAAAAATTCAAAAGAATTCTTATGGGGTCTTTGTACGATTTATATGTTAATAATTGGATGGGGTATCTATGATAAAAAGATCGATTTTGATTTACATTTTACTTAGATAAGATTAGGGAAAAAAGAGTAGTCTTGTAAAGATAGGTTTTACAATAGAATTAAGATTAGTAAAGTTTCATCTTTTTTGTACGTCTTTAAACGGTTCCCTAGACTTAAAAGATGCCCTTTGTATATATCTTTTAATAATTTAAAACAAATAAAAAGTATTGTAATTTTATTGTTACAGTACTGTTACAAGATTATCAATGATTCGAATGACTACTCATTTAGCAGTGGAATCATTACATAATATCTGGAAGCGGATTTCGACATCGTTCGTTATAGTCTAACTATCTTCGTAATACTTTCCTACCTTTGCACTGTATACATTGTATGGTAGTCTATTGCTGGAATTGATCATCAAGAATAAAAGAAGGGAAGGTGGCATATGGGAAGGGTTCCACATGAGACTGAAGCTCAAATAAAAGAAAGTATGATGAATGCAATGAAAGAATATTGGTCGGATGCAAACCTACTAGAGTTAGCGAGCGGATTTATAGACTACCAATATAAAGAGGGGTTTACTTTTTCTGCTCTTACACAGGTAAACTTTCATATGATCTCAAATCGAAGAGATCAAACATTCATTCATCGTTTAGCTGCAGTTGAAATACTAATCCTTGCCTTAGATATATTCGATGATCTGCAGGATCAAGATACAGAAGACCGCCCCTGGACTCAATCTCCAAGTGCTTCCACCATGAATATTGCTACTGGCTTTCTCTTACTGAGTGTAAGTATTATTGAACGAAGTAATATGGATGAAAGCTGCAAATGGAAGATCATCCCTTATATTAACCAGCAGGTTTTGAAGGCTGTCCAGGGGCAGCATCAGGACTTATCTACAGATATCCAGTCAGAGAATGAATATTTACAAATGATAAGAAGGAAGTCCGGCTCATTAATGGCTTGTGCTTCGTTAGTTGGGGCTGCGTCTGCCTCTAAAGAACATCAAGAAATTATTTATCAATATTCAGAATATCTTGGCATGGCTGCTCAACTAGCGAATGATTTAAAGGATGTAACTAGAGTAGATGGGAAGAATGATCTTTTTAATAAGAAGAAGACCTTGCCGATTATTCAGCTTCTAAGTGAAGATTGTATAGAAGCACGATGGGTGAGAGATTATTTTGATGAGAAGGTAACCTGCGAGTTTATAGTAGCGAATAAACTCCCCTTATTCAGCTGGATTGAGAAATCTTCAGCTCTTAAATATACGCAAGTAATGAAACGGCTGTATCAGTTAAAAGCTCTGAGAGAAATTGAGTCATTAGAGGTTGCAGACCATTGGAAATCAGAATTAACTACCATGGTTGAGGAATTTTAAAATTATGAAGGAGGCAGTTATCATGTTGCAAAAAGTAGTCGATTATGTGGTAAACCACCCGAACGCACTAGAAGATTTAAAGAATAATAAGCTGGACTTCGCAGGTGTTTCTGAGCTGGAGAAAGCAGCATTGGTGGATGTATTAAATGACCAGGACAATAATGGACTGGAAGTTGAAATGTGTTATTGGAAATAATTAAATAAAGTAGAGAGGAAAAGCCAGAAATTTTCTGGCTTTTTTGCTCTGCAAATAACGAGGGGAGTTCGTCATGACACAAGCTCGAATGAAAAAGAAACCCATCTTTTTCTTTGCCTTTATTTTTATGGTCGCTCTATATTTAGTGTACGTTACGATATCTATTACCTACGCAGGGATCGATGTTACTAAAAATGTGAAGGATGAATGGGAGATCACAGATGTTGATCAAATTGGATGGGCAAGTAAGCGGAATTTGAAAGAGGGGGACAGGGTGGTTGAGGTTAACTCACAGCCGCCCGGTGACTATTACTCTATAAAAAGATATGGAGTCATTGGAAAACTTGATGAAATGGTAATAGTGAGGGACGGTAATAAGATCAAGTATGAAGTAAAGTCCCCTCTGAACTACAACACACTTCTCTATCACACGTTCATCCCTGGACTCGTTTTTGCCGTTTTGTTTATTCTATCTGTTTACATTTTCTATAAGAAAAGCAATGAGCGGCTCACTTATTTTTTAATCGCATTTCTCCTTGCGGTTGGATTAGGATACTTAAGCGCTGGGGCTTCTGCCAGAACAGATACAATAGGAAGGTTTATTAACGGTTGTTCTCTCTTACTAGTACCTGTTCTATTCTTGCATTTTTACTATTACTATTTCTTGAAATTTAATATAAAGTTACTGAACGGAAAACTGATCGCCTTTCTATATTTAATTAATCTTATGACGGTTCTATTAGATACGGTTACCATGTACGTCTTTATTGGAAAAGTGTATGCGGTGATTCGAAATTTACAGCTTATTTTATTTTCTATTGAAATATTATTAGGTTTATTTTTACTTATTTTTTATTACTTCCGATTTCGAAAAACCATACATAAACCGATCTTTCAAAATACTATTTTCAGTATTATTATTTCCTTTTTCCCATTTATCTTTTTAACCGTTTTGCCGAGTACGCTGCTTGATGTAGAATTACTTCCAGCACCCGTAACAGCTGCATTTCTCATCTTTCTGCCTATTTTTTTCTTCTACTTAGTTGTAACAAACCGGATATTCGATATTGATTTTATTAACAGCCGTCTTCGTTATTATTCCCTCATGTCGCTGATTCTGACGACAGTTATAGTCGGGCTTTTTGTCTTCTTTACAAATATGACTTGGGTTGAGTGGGCACGATTAATGATCATTATGTATGTTTCTATGGTCGTTTTCTTTTATTTAGAAGAGAAATTAAATCTTCGTCCCCGTTTGGTGAGAGATAAATTGAATTTTGAAATCAGTCTTGACCGGTTTTCTAATGATTTATCGCAGATTGTAAAAAGAGAAGAATTGGACGAACGACTGGTGAAGGAAATCAGAGATGTTCTTTTAGTTAGTTCTGTTTCCCTATTAAAATATAAGAAAAAAGATGGATTTGTGGGTCTTGTCTATGGAGATTATGAATTTCCTGCCGATTACATTAAAGAGTATATTACTCATAAAGACGAAAGATTAAAAACAGGAGATGCTTTCTTTATCGAGCATGGGATATGCTATGTGATCAGTGAAAGGCATGAGTCGGTCAGAGTACTATGGGTTGAGCAAAAAATTAATCATACCCCGTTTAACCTTGATGAACAGCGCTGGCTGAAGACGATATCGCATTATACAAGTATGGTATATGAGAATTTCCTGCTTATTGAAGGAGTAACCGAGGAATTGAAGGAATCCATGCATCAAAACCAGAATACTCCGGCTTGGATGCTGCGGCTATTGTTTAACCTATCAGAAAAAGAACGGTCTCGCCTTGCTTCCGACCTTCACGATTCTGCACTTCAAGAACAATTAATATGGTATAGGAAAATTGATGATTTTATAGAAGATAAAGAATTCCCAGTCCAATATAACGCTCAGCTGAAGCAATTGCGGGAAGGGCTGCTTGGAGTAGTGAATCAAATCCGGGAAACGTGTACGCTGTTAAGGCCGCCTTTTCTAAAAGAAACAGGAGTGGTAGAAGCACTCAATTATTTGATCCACCAATACCAAGTCAGAGAGTCGTTTGATGTTACTTTTACTTATCGGAAATTCTCCTCTGAGCTTGGGGATGATCAGTCACTTACGATCTATCGAATTGTTCAGGAGCTAATGAATAATGCGGCCAAACATTCCCTCGCTAAGAACGTTCATGTTGATTTAAAAAGCGAAGGGGATATGGTGATCTTAAATTATGAAGACGATGGAATTGGTATTAAAAAAGTAGAAAATGATGCCTCGTCACCGAGTATGGGTCTGGCTGGTATACGGCAAAGAGTCAATAGTCTGCAGGGAAATATGGAAATTTTCTCTTCAGGGGATGGTGGTGTCGAAATTGCCATCCTTGTCCGTGCAGATATTCCAATGAAGAACTTTTTTGAAGTTATGTAAGAGAGGAAGAAGATAATGATAAATATTCTATTAGTGGATGATCACCCGTCAGTTGGGGCCGGGACTAAATTAATGATAGAAAAGGAAGCAGACATGATCGTCACCAATGTTGAGTCTCCTGGAGAAGCATTAGAGGTGTTGAAACGGAAGGACTTTGATATTATGCTTCTGGACTTGAGGATGGCAGGGATGAATGGGATTGAGTTGAGCAAGCAGATTCGTTCGACGGGGAATCAAAATCCTATTCTTATCTATACCGGATACGACATTGGCCCCTACTTTAATACGCTTGTAGAGGCAGGAGCTTCCGGGTTTATTGATAAAACTGAACCGAGAGAGGACCTCATCCATGCAATACGCTGCGGGATAAAAGGAAAGACCGTCTTACCTGTTTCGCTATTTCTTCAGCTGAGAAAAATGGAAGTTAGAGTAGAGGAAACGGAGAAAGAAAATGATGCTGAATTCGAAGAAGTTTCCATTACGTCTAAGGAGCAGGAAATTTTAAGAGAAGTGGCCAGAGGAAAAAGTAATAAAGAAATTGCTAAAGAGTTTTTCAAAAGCCCGCGGACTATTGAATATAACCTGACAGAAATATTTAAAAAGCTGCAAGTGAAGACGAGAGCAGAAGCTGTATTAAAATCGAAACAGTGGGGGATCATCCCTGATGATTTCGATTAAAGAAAGGGCCGCGGAATTAAGTTCCGCGGCCCTTTCTATATGTGTTCTGATTAGCTTGATACCAAGTTATTAAATAGTAAGACTCGATTTCGAAGCTTTTATGGTGGTTTAGGGAGCTCAGGGGAACGACTCGCTTACCGCGGGCATGCGCCTGAGCCTCTTCAGACTTCGACTTCCGGTGTCTCACCTGTCATGCGTCTCCCCGTTCCCCTCCGCTCCTTGCTGTATTGCGGCTCTCGAAATCTACTCCATATCTGCTTAAGTTTCATTGGTGTCAGTCTTTCTTTTTTCGGTTTTGCAGCGGCTTACTTAGCCCGAAGAATCTTACCGCTCATCTCCGCTTTTGATTATTCCTTTGCGTTTTTCCAGTATTTGTAGGAGTGGATGATGTGGCCTTGGTAGGAATTGTGCTGGCCAAGGTCTTCATCGGCTAGGCTGAGTTGTTTCCTCATGGCTTGTTTTCCATTATCGTGAAAAGTTATAACTTTGTTGCTGACATCTTTCATTTCTACACTGATGTAGAGCTCTTTGTTAAGTTCATCTGCGTATTTGACTTCATTTTTAGTCATATCTACAATTCCGCCTGAACCTTCTGCATAGTCACGGAATGCCATAACGGACGTATGATCGACTTTGCTTATGACCCACTTGTTAAAGGGAGTGTCTGGCTTGCCAGGAGTAGGGGTATCATCAAACCACATGGCTAGATCCATACTGGATTCGAGGTTTGCATTTTTAGTTTCCTCTACAAACATAGTGATATTATCCATCCACGTTCGTAAGATCTCTTGTTCATCCGATGTCCAGGATGGATTAACATACGGTTCCACATCGAGGTGGATGCCTGTGAATTGCTGTGCATCTGAAGAGTGATTATTATAGTCCTTCACGTAATTAATTAATTTTTCGAGGTGAGGTCTACCTTCTTCCAGAGCCCACGTAGGGTGTCCACCCATGGCGTGAACTTCTATACCAGCTTTACTCGCTTTTTCTACGAAGTCCTGATACGCACTAAAAGGCTGGGTTAAATCTAAACGAGTATAGAGCATATTTAGGTTATTTTCTTTCGCAAAAGCAATGATTTGGTCCTGCTCAGATACCAGTGTATCCGCATGCCAAATGTAAGTCCCTCTTTTCTTCTTGTTTGTTTGAGTATCCGCAGGCTTATTGTCGGCATTTACATGGCTTTGGTAGCTTTGAAAGTCGGCCACAGCGGTTCCTGCGTACGAGGACCATTTTCCTGCGTATTGATCGACCAGAGATAAATGCATATCCATATCCTCAATGCCTTCCTCGTTAAAGGTGGTATAATCTGCTCCTGTGTCTTCGAGAGTAACCCCAACCATGACTTGTTTGTTATCCTTTTCCGCCTGCTTTAATTCGTCTTGAACTAAAGCGATTATTCCGTTATCACCTTCTAAAGTATCTCGGTAAGCAAGAATAGTCGTGTGATCAAATTGACGGATCATCCATGTGCTGAAAGCTGTATCGTTTTGACCAGGTGTTGGTGTCTGATCAAGCCAGAAAGGGATAGAAGCACTAATTTCGAGATCCGAATCTTTTGTCTGCCCCGTGATTTCGTCCACGTTGTTCTTCCATTGGCTGATTACATCACTTTTATGGTCATACCACTGAGATAGAAATTGGGGCTGAATTTTAAAATGGATACCCGTAAATTTCTCATTCGTGGCTGCGGACTGGTTATAGTTCTTCACCCATTGAATGAAATGATCGATATCTCCTTGGTTTTCAGTCAGGGCCCATGAAGGAGATCCGCTAAGTGCATGAACGGTAATTCCTGATTTTCCTGCTTTTTGAATGAATTGCTGGTATTCTTCAGCTGGAATATCTGTATTTACTTTTAAATAAATGACATCAAAATCATTTTCTTGACTCGTTGTAATAATTTTATCTGCACTCTTATTCCACTCATCTTTACTTACCCACAAGGCTTTATGTGTTTGATCAGGGGATGAGAATCCTGCCAATATCCATGAAATACTGATCAAAGTTAGCACCGGAATTAATTTTTTTATCATCATTTACCCTCCAGAATGTTCTTCATTAACAAGAAGTCAATAAAGTTTTATGAAAATCAATAGGAAAAAACCTTTTTTCAGCCGGTAACATCGAACTCTTTTCTTTCAGGGTTATCCGGGGGTCCCCGGGTCTTTTTGCTGCGGAAAAAAGTAAGCGTTTTACATATGAATCTCATCCGTTTTAAGAGAGATGTATTTTTTCCGCATGGACCGAAGAGAGAACCTGTTAACTCCACGAAATATGTGGGGGTACCGAAATAGATATTCGGAGTTCCGAATCCTAGTTTTCGATGAAATGGCCGGTATGTGCGTGATAGGTTTAATGTGTGCTCAGCAAATGACAACTTCAAGTTAACTGTTTACATTTAAATTTTCAACAAGAAATAATTTGAAAAAAGAGATTTAGAAGATCAAAAGAAAGGAGGAACTGACAATTCATTGGAAGGGTAAAGTGCTCACTATATTACTCGTGGTTGCCGGGGTGGGAAGCTACCTGCTCTTTACCAATCACAGTGTGATAGAGAGTAAGGAACTTAGTAATGGTACAAATATCAAATTCAGAACTAATGGAGAACAATTAGAAGTGTATCAGAATAAATCCTGGTCCCCGCTATTTGTTAAAGGAGTAAATTTAGGAGCTACTTTACCCGGACATTTTCCTGGGGAGCTCCCGATCACGAAAGAAGAATACCTGGACTGGTTTCAAATGATGAAAGATATGGGTGTCAATACAGTTAGGATTTATACCATTCATGAACCCGTCTTTTATGAAGCACTGGTCGAGTTTAACAAGGATCACAAGGAAGATCCTCTTTACTTCATGCAAGGGGTGTGGTCACCTGTCAAACTGCTGAATGAAACTCAAAATGCTTGGTCTGAAAAGGTTACAAACGCTTTTAAAAAAGAATTGGATCATGCGATTGGAGCTGTTTACGGGGATATTACTCTGCCGGATCAACCTGGAAAAGCAAGCGGCGAGTATTCCTATGACGCAAGTCCTTACTTGCTTGCCTGGCACATTGGAACAGAATGGGATCCGAAAGTAGTCGCTCATACAAATGAAAAGAAAAAAGGGCGCCCCGTTTTTAAAGGAGACAAAGCGGCAGCTGTTGAGGAGGCTTCCCCTTTCGAAAGCTGGCTTGCCGAATTGTTAAACTATACAGCGAAAACGGAAGAGAAAAAGGGGTGGCAGCATCCGCTGACTTTCACGAACTGGATCACGACTGATCCATTGAAACATCCCGCAGAGCCATTACCCACTGAGGATTCAGTAAGTGTAGATGCGACTCATATCAAAGTAAGGAACTGGAAGGCTGGTTATTTTGCTTCGTTTCATGCTTATCCCTATTATCCCGATTTCTTGAACCAATCGGATCATCAACAGCAAGATTCAAATATGGATTCTTATGAAAAGTATTTGAAAAATCTTAAACAGTATCACAAAGGTATGCCAATCATGATCACGGAATTCGGGGTTCCTTCTTCACTCGGGAATGCTCATCACGGCCCAAAAGGGAGAGATCAAGGCGGCCACAGTGAAGAGGAACAAGGAAAGATGGATGCAGCAATGCTTAAGGAAATTCATGCGGAGGATTATGCAGGTGCGGTCTTATTCAGCTGGCAGGACGAATGGTTTAAGAAAACCTGGAATACGGTTCCACTCGTGAAGAAACAAAGCCGTCCGAATTGGTTTAATTATCTCTCTCCGGAAATGTCGTTTGGCCTTATAGCAATGGATCCTGAAAAAAATGATCATCTGCAAATCGATGGCTCACAAAAAGATTGGCAGGAAATCGATGATAAACAAAAGCTTTTCCCCCAATCAAATCGTTTTCAAAATATGTGGGTTACCCATGATGAAGGCTATGTATACGTTACAGCTAAGCTGAAACAGAAATTTGATCCTGCTAAGGAAACCCTCTATTTCGGTGTGAACACCATACACGGAGGAATTAAGTCTCCCCAAGCATTAGGAAACAAAAAGTTAGATGAGGGGCTGGAAACCTTAATTGAATTAGGTCAGAACAGTGAAGTTAGGATCGCTTCGAATTACGATTTTGATCAGCGTCTTTATGAAGAAGCAACGTCGACCTGCGGCAATACAAAGCCTTGTTTTGAACCGTGGAGACTAGCTGTGAGCAGAAAAATGGAACCTCCGCAAGCCAACGCTTCGCTTCCGTTTGAAGATGTGAAAGTTGGACAACTGAACAGGGCTGACGCCGGTGCGGAAAAAGATCAAGCTTTATGGCAAGTCAAAGGCAGTGTTATAGAAATGAAGATTCCCTGGGCGCTGCTGGGATTTGCAGATCCAAGTACTCACCAAGTGATCGGCTATCAAGAAAAAGAGTCAGGCAAGAATTCACTTCCAACCACTACTACGAAAGACTTGACGTTTGTTCCGTGGATCGTAGACCGCTCGGACGGCGCTATAAAAGGATTTGATCCGCATCCAGATACGATTTCACTATCTGATAAGTCACGGTATCAATGGGAGAACTGGGAGAAGGTCCATTACCATGAACGTAAGAAACAGGGATATGATCTGATGAAAAAAGCATTTAGATCACTTAATTAAGGAAGGGAGGAGCCATAATGTTTTTAAATTTAAAAGTGGCAGTTGGAATGATTGTATTTCTCTTAGTACTAATGGCGATCGTCATGGGAATTACTCTCATCATAAAGCTTGGTAAAATCCGTAAACAAAAGAAAACCAAACAATGTTTGGCTAAGTTCAGCGGTTATCTCCATTACGTACAAACAGAAATGGGGCAGAGCGAGAGGTTAAAGCCCCCGCATCGGACCTTAAGTACATTTGAGAAGAGGGTCCTCCAAGATACGCTGTATAGATGGATGGCACCTTTATCAGGAGCGCATAAGCAAAGTCTTCTTGACTTGTGTAAGGACATGGGACTTATAGAGTTTAACTTAAAGCGACTAAGAAGTTTATCACATTATACCAGGATAGATGCAGCATACTTTCTGGGGGCGATGGAAAGTGAAGAGGCAGTTCCTCAGTTATTTAAAATGCTCGATAAAAATCCTTATGACTCTACGATATTTATCATTGGCCGCTCCATCGCACAGGCATCTAAACAGCCGGCAGAAGTGGCAGAAATGCTGAAATATCTTGCTAGCGGGGAGAAAAGTACTTTTCAATTATTGGCAGACATCGGCTATGATTCCCCATTAAATCTCAAAGATCAGTATATCGAATTTATTTCGAGCGATCAGCCGGATTTGGTGAAACTAGGCTTAATTCGACTGCGTGACTATAAAGGAGAGGACCTTCCTTCCTTTCTTAGCAGTTTGATTCATTCAGACGATAAAGAAATCCGCAGCTTAACGACTAAGTTATTAACGAATCATATGAAACTATCCAAGAAAGATGTGAAGCTGCTTGCCCGAAGTTCTGATGACGATGTCCGCTTACACATTTTTGAGTGGATAGGAGATACTGGCCAGCTTGCCTATGCTGATCTCCTGGAAGAAGCACTCCATAGTTCGAATAAGGTAATTTCCAGAGTTTGCGCAGGAAATCTACTAAAGCTAGGCAATGTAGGATTTTCTATTCTTTGCAAGATCGCACTGGATAATGAGAGTGCATACGGATCATCCATTGCGCTTGATTACGTACATGAAGAGTTGGATCATGCAGCTAAGCAGCGGGAGCTTATTGAACACGCGGTTGATAGTAATCAGAAGCACTTTATTTATAAGAAGTTCTTTGGTAAAGATCGATCGTTAGTAGAAGCCATATAACAAAGGAGGGAGGATTGTATGAGAGATCTATTACTAGGCTATGGAATCTTTGCTATGTATTACGTAATAGTTATTAACAGTATTTACCTTGCCATTCTTCTCTTTTCCTTCAAAAGAATAGGCAGAATAATTAAGGGCACTGTATTTTCCAAGTATCAGTCCTTAGCCGGTTCTAAGCATGTGCCGCCGATTTCTATACTAGTTCCGGCCTATAATGAAGAACTGACCGTAAAGGAAAATGTCCGCTGTTTACTAGCTTTACATTATCCGGAATTTGAAGTCATCGTGGTAAATGATGGATCTTCTGATGAAACGCTGAATGTCCTCATCGATGAATTTAAATTGGAATATAAGAAACCCACGATGGTGAAGAATACAGTGAAAACGGCGAATGTCCGTGGAGTTTACTATAATCCGGACTTTCCGAACCTTTACATTGTAGACAAAGAAAACGGCGGGAAAGCGGACTCCTTAAACGCTGGAATTAACGTTTCAAATTATCCGTTGATTTCTTCCATTGATGCGGATTCGCTCCTTGAGAAGGATGCCTTGATCAGGATTGCGAGAAAGTATATGGAAAACCCCGAAGAATCCGTAGCTATTGGCGGCAATGTCCGTATTGCTAATGGGTGCCGCATTGAAAATGGAATGGTTAAGAAGGTGAATCTGCCTAAGAAGCTCCTTCCTATGTTTCAAACTGTCGAATACTTAAAAGCGTTTCTGGGAGGAAGAATTGGCTGGAGTGAAATTAACGGTTTGATTATTGTATCCGGTGCATTTGGCGTATTTAAGAAAGAATACGTGATTAAGGTAGGTGGCTACCGTGGTGGTTATCCTGGTGAAGATATGAATATTATTATTAAGCTCCACAGGTACATGCTCGACAATAAACTGCCTTACAAGATCGACTTTTGCCCAGATGCTGTCTGTTGGACTCAGGCACCAGATTCTTTCAAGATTCTAGGAAGCCAGCGGAAAAGATGGGGCAGAGGGAATTTGAAAAACATGATTGAAGAAGGCATGTACATGTTATTTAGACCAAAGTACAAAGTCATGGGATGGTTAACCGTTCCTTATAATATCATTTTCGAAACGCTCAGCCCTTACTTTAGAATAACTGGTTTGCTGGCGTTAATCGGTTACAGTCTGCTGGACATGTCCGGATGGAAGATTATGGCTGTATTTGCCTTAATCAATGTGCTGTACGGATCGTTACTTGGACTGGGGTCACTGCTGCTTGAAGAAATGGCCTTCCAAAGGTATCCCAGAATTCGTGATTACTTTAAGATGTTCTTCTTCACGGTTCTTATGTTCTTTGGTTATCGGCAGCTGGGAATCTTATGGCGATTCCTAGGTCAAATCGATTTTATGAGAAAAAACAATTCCTGGGGCACCATGACAAGAACTAGCTGGAATGAAGATGAGAATAAGTCAGCATAGGGTTTATTAATAAGGAGGAGAAGAAAGTGGCTCAAAAGGAAAACGTAGGTTCAAGAATTATTCAAACCTTCAACCATTTTATAAAAAACTATCAGTCCAGCAAAATGACCTATGGAGTCATTCTCTGCCGGGCAGATTTGAATCAAGGATGGGTCGACAAGTTAAAGAATCATCTCGAACAAGTGGAGCCGGACGTAGAAATTCAATTAAGCTATGATCCTGCAGAGAAGATGACTGTTATTTTGCTAGAAGGCAGCACGCTTGGATTTACCCATTATTATTCCCTCCATGTGAAGGAATATTTGGACAGCAGCCAGAAATTAAGCGGACCGATTCTCGTGAATAGTTTTACAGAAAACCGCGAACAATCCGAGCAAATGTTATTCAGTATGATATGGGAATTGATGGAAAGTAATCGAGGCGAACAGGATATTCGGATTTTCACAAATGATATGCCATCGAATGATTGGAAGCCTTCCATTCTATTAGTAGATAGTGACGACAGTATCCACGAGCTTCTGAAGACTTATTTACAAAGAAAAGGATACATGATTCACACAGCTTTGGATGGTCAGGAAGGGATCGAGCAGTATGAAAAGCTGCTCCCAGACATTGTAATTACAGAGATTAATTTATCAGCCATCAATGGTTACCAATTTATTAACCAGATTAGAAACATTGATGATCATACCAAAGGTTCTTCAGAAATTATTGTATTGACCAATAAACAATTGGAGGAAGATATCAAACGCACATTTGAGTATGGTGTTTCAGATTATCTTACCAAACCATTTTCCTTAATTGAATTGGAAGCACGAATTAAGAAACTCTTAGAACCGCAAGCTCAGCAAGTATAAACAAATTTCTACTATATAAATTTATGAAAAGAGAGGGATTCGAAAATGGGATATGTTGAACAGCTTAATCAAAAGATTGATAAGACAAAAGCAAATGTCGGCGTTGTAGGTATGGGGTATGTAGGTCTCCCGTTAGCAATGGAAATGGTAAAAGCGGGCTACACAGTATGTGGAATTGATTTAGATGACAAAAAGATTACTTCTCTTCAGCAAGGAGAATCTTACATTAATGACGTCTCCAATGAAGAACTTCAAGAGTGTCTTGCTACCAACCGTTTTCTTCCAACACCTAATTATGAAGTCGTAAAAGAATTGGACGCTGTAAGCATCTGTGTTCCAACACCGCTAAGCGACAACCAGGATCCCGATACTTCCTATATCACTGGAGTTATTAATGAAATGAAGCCTCATATGAAAAAAGGAATGCTGATTACTCTGGAAAGTACCACGTACCCCGGGACTACGGAAGAACTGATCTACAGTGAATTCCACAAGATGGGGTATGAAGCAGGGGAGGATATTTTCTTATGTTATTCCCCAGAACGTGTAGACCCGGGAAACACCACTTATAATACGCATAATATGCCGAAAGTGATGGGCGGGATTACAGATACCTGCAGTGAGCTTGGGGCTGCTCTTTATGGAAAAATGCTGGACAACGTCGTTCGAGTCTCCTCTCCTAAAGTGGCGGAAATGTCCAAGCTGCTTGAAAACACGTTCCGCAGTATCAATATCGCCTTCGTAAACGAAATTGCTATGATGTGTGAGCGTATGGATATCGATGTATGGGAAGTAATCGATGCCGCAGCAACTAAACCATTTGGATTTATGAAGTTCCAGCCTGGCCCAGGAATTGGCGGACACTGTATCCCGCTTGATCCGATGTATCTATCCTGGAAGGCAAAAGGATTCCGTTTCTATAGTAAGTTTATCGATCTTGCCCAATCGATTAATAATAATATGCCAGAAGTTGTAGAAGCCAAAACCTCCCAAGTACTGAATCTTTACGGCAGGTCCATTAACAGTTCTAAGATCTTAATTTTGGGCATGGCTTATAAACCAAACATCAGCGACCTTAGAGAATCTCCTGGACTCTATATCTATGAGTTGTATAAAGAGAATGGTGCGAATGTCGATTACTATGATCCTCACGCCCACAGCTTTCTTGATGATAATGGGGAAGTCGTTCGGTCTATTTCTTATAATAAAGAGAACCTCAAGCAGTATGACTGCATGGTATTAGTCACCAATCATAGTGACTTTGATTATGAAGAGCTCGCCCAGCTCGGGGTACCTATTGTGGATACAAGAAATGCATTCATTGATTATGACAAATCACACATTTATAAACTAGGTACAGCCACCAAGGTGAACAAACGTCACAGCTCGATTGCTTTATAAAAAATAACTCAATTTCTAAATCGTAAGGGAGATGAAAATTATGTGCGGAATCATCGGTTATATTGGCACGAAACAAACTCAAAATATTTTAACATCTGGCTTGGAAAAATTAGAATATCGAGGTTACGATTCAGTTGGCATTGCAGTACATGACGGTGAATCCGTTCATGTAAGAAAAACGGAAGGAAGACTTGATGGACTGGAGGAAAAAGTCGGTCAGGATCCGCTAGCAGGAACTGTGGGTATTGGTCACACACGCTGGGCTACTCACGGACGCCCATCTAATGAAAATTCTCATCCTCACACTGATGCACAAAATGAGTTTGCCGTCGTTCACAACGGGATCATCGAAAATTATATGGAAATTAAAAAAGAGTTAATAGAAAAAGGATATACTTTTATTTCAGAAACGGACTCAGAAGTTGTGTCGCATTTATTCTCTCACGTATTCAATGGCGATATGATTGCTGCTATTCAAGAAGTGGTGAAAAAGCTTGAAGGTGCCTATGCTTTAGGCATTGTTTCCAAACATGAACCGGACAAGCTGTATGCTGTTCGTCAGGCAAGTCCGCTGATTATTGGAGCTGGAGAAAATGAAAATTTAATCAGCTCTGATATTCCTGCGGTCCTTGAGTATACAAGAGATGTCTATATTCTAGAAGATGGTGAAATGGCTGTTATGACGGAAGACGACATCACTCTGCTGGAAACAAACACAGGAAATCAAATTAACCGTGATCTCTTCCAAGTGGACTGGGATATGGAACAGGCGGAAAAGAATGGTTATGACCACTTTATGCTTAAGGAAATCTTTGAACAGCCTCATGGTCTGAAAAAAACAATGACGGGCCGCCTTAACGAAGAAACGAAACTAGTGGAATTTGAGGAACTGAATTGGACAAAGGAACAGATGAATAACTGGGATAAGATTTCGATTGTAGCATGCGGAACTGCTTATCACGCCGGCCTTATCGGCAAGCACGTGATTGAAGAATTAACTAGAATACCAGTTGAAGTAGAAGTTGCCTCCGAATTTAGATACCGCAATCCGATCATTAATGAAAGAACGCTCGTAATTGTAGTCAGTCAATCTGGTGAAACTGCCGACACGCTGGCCGCTTTGCGTCAAAGTCAGCACATGGGTGCGAATGTATTAGCAATCACGAATGTCGTAGGCAGCTCAATTGCAAGGGAAGCGGATGAAGTTATTCTGACTATGGCAGGACCTGAGATCGCCGTTGCCTCAACGAAAGCTTATACAACACAAGTTTTGTCCTTTTATCTGCTAGGAATCTATCTTTCGCAAAGTAAAGATAGATTATCCGAGGATTACAAAGACCAATTAATTGAGGGAATTGCCGCCATTCCTGAGCAAATTGAAGAGATTCTTGAGCATTCGAAGGGGATTCGCTGGTACGCTGAATCTATTAAAGATGCCTCTAGCGTCTTCTTCTTGGGAAGAGGAGTGGATCATGCCGTTTCTCTTGAAGGCTCGCTAAAACTGAAGGAAATTTCCTACATTCATTCCGAAGCTTACCCTGCCGGTGAATTAAAACACGGAACGCTCGCTTTAATAGAAGAAGGTACACCGATTGTTTCCCTTATGACCCAGGAATCGGTGAGTGAGAAAATGCTCGGAAATATTAAAGAAGTGAAAGCTCGCGGTGCTCAAGTACTAGGGATCGCCATTGAAGGGGATATGAAGATCTGGGATTACGTTGATGAGACATGCTTTATCCCAAACACTCTATCCATCCTAACCCCGCTGTTAACGGTAATCCCGCTTCAGCTGATCGCGTACTATACGTCCCTTGCATTAGGGAACGATGTGGATAAGCCTAGAAATCTTGCCAAAAGTGTAACCGTAGAATAATAGGTGCCTCTATGGATAGAAAAGAAACGCTGCTGAATCAAGATAAATTGTTTCGGATTATGACGGGAATTCACGAAAAGGTAGAAAATCAGCAAATTCAAAATGACGAAGAAATGATTCATGAAGTAATCGATGACTTAAAGCCAATTTATCAATACCATCAATTAAACATGAATAGTTTTTCCTAATCATTTAAAGCTAGGAATGGGGGATTTATTGTGAGTGAAAGATTCGCCGTGATCTTGGCGGCTGGCAAAGGTACACGTATGAAATCAGACTTGCCCAAGGTACTCCACACCATTTGCGGAGTACATATGGTCCAGCATGTTATTAATCAGCTTAAGCGTGTGTCCGCAGATGAGATCATCACCGTAGTTGGGCACCAGAAGGAAACGGTTAAGAATCAGTTAGGAGCTTCCTTACAATATGCTTGGCAGGAGGAACAGCTGGGCACGGCCCATGCGGTAAAAACAAGCGAACACCTGTTAGCAAAGAAACAGGGCACCACCCTGGTTATAACAGGAGATACTCCCTTGATCACTAGTGAAACTCTTGAACAATGCTTTCAGTTTCAACAAGAATCAGGAGCTGCTGCTACAGTGCTTACTATGAAGCTGGAAGACCCTGCAGGGTACGGGAGAATCGTCAGAAACGATCAAGAAGAAGTAGAGAGAATTGTAGAACATAAGGACGCTTCAGACGACGAATTGGAAATCAAAGAAGTGAACACGGGCATCTTCTGCTTTGATAACCAATCCTTATTTGCTGCATTGAATCAAGTATCTGACAATAATAGTCAAGGAGAGTATTACCTTCCTGATGTGATAGAAATTTTAAAATCAGAAGGAAAGAAGATCTCTGCGATCGGCGTTCAGTCTGCGGAAGAGGGTTTTGGAATTAATGATAGAACGCAACTTGCCCGTGCAGAGAAAATTCTTCAGCAAAGAATTTTAACTGATCATATGAAGCAGGGTGTTACGATTATTGATCCAGATTCGACGTATATAGAAACTAATGTAGAAATTGGCCGGGATACGGTCATTGAACCAAGAACCCATCTAAGAGGCACAACAAAAATTGGAGAGAATTGTATGATTGGTCCGAATGTAGATGTAGTGAATTACGTTTGTGGAAATCAAACGAAAATTAAGAACTTTTCGATGACCAATGATATTAGCGCAATCCGTTATGTTTAACTCAAGGAAAGGAGAAGGATCTTTCAGCTCTACACGTTCTGAAAGATCTTTCTTTATTAAATTCGTTCATCGTATGAAAGAAAACTACAAGGTCTATCTTTTTATGATCAGTTTGTTAGTTATTCTAATAGCGGCAGGTGTCTGGATGAAGCAAGAACCGCAAACGAAAGCAACTTGGATTTGGAATACCAGCCAAATTGACGGTCGGGAGGCGCAGGCTGTTGAATTTGCTCAAGAAGAAAAAGTAAATCTTATCTATCTGCATGTGGGAAAAAATGATTTTGATCCGCAAACCTACCGTACATTTATAAAGGAAGCTCATCAAAAAGGCATTGAAGTCTTTGCCTTAGGAGGCGATCCTGCCTGGGCGCTTTCGAAGCATGAAAAGAGTATCGATAAATTTGTCCAGAACGTGAAAGAATTCAATGAAAAAGTTCCGGATGAGGAGAAGTTCTCAGGAATTCATGTGGATATTGAACCTTATCTGCTTCCTGAGTGGAAAAAGAACCAGGACCAGGTGATTGATCAATGGACTGGGAATGTGAAGCATTTAATTCGCACAGCGAAAGCAAATACGAATTTAAAGGTCAGCGGAGATTTTCCTTTCTGGCTCTATAAAGTGAAGGATCCGGAAACAAAGGAAAGCCTGGGGAAATGGATGATCTCACAGCTGGACTCGATTACCATTATGGCTTATCGAGATAATATACAAGGCAGAAATGGAATCAAAAGCATCGCCACACCATTAGTAGAGCAGGCAGCCAATCAGCAGAAATCAGTGATAGTTGCTGTTAACCTTATGAAAATGAGTGATGAAAAACATACCACTTTTTATAACCAAAGCCCCGCTCAAATGAAAGGTCAATTAGTAGAATTAAGAAAAGAATTTCACGGACACCCCGGGTTTGGCGGAATTGCTATCCATGACTATAGTCATTGGAAGAAGTGGATGAAGCTCAATAGCTGAGCTTCATCCACTTTAGTTTCTCCTATACGTTCCTCCTCGCCTTTGTTCGTCCAGCTGCAGATTGCCTTGTCCTTCGAAGTCATAAGTCCATCAATCCACTCATCCGCTCGCCTTCTGCTTTTTGGTAGAGAAATTTGTAGAATGGTAGGAACTCTTTACCATTAATGGGGTATAATTTCATAGTTTTCATGTATAATGTAAGATGTTCATTTAGTTTCAATAGACTAGTAAAGGTGGGAGTTTGTGAAGAAACTTGGAAATGCTTCTATACTCATGATGATTTTATACGTACTGTTCACGGGTGCGACGGGTACATATGCTCAGTCTGCCGCGAAACACATTGACAGCTTTGAACAAGAGGGACAAGATATTCAATTAGAGGAAACGAAACCTTCCTTTAAAACTCAAAGTGTGAAAGAAGTAGATTTAGATAAAATTAAGGATCGGCAAATTGTAATTAAAGTGGAAAAAGGTTCGAAGGCAGACTTGTCTCACTATTCTGTAGTTAAAGACCAGAACTCAAAACAGACAGGTCACTGGATGACTGTACATATTCCTGATAACCAGAATTATCTGAAAGAGCTTAAGAATATTCGTGAAATGGATCAGGTAGAGCTCGCTTCTCCTAATGAGTATTTTCATACAGATTTCCTTCCTAAGGATACATATTACAGAGATGGGGACCAATCTTACTTAAAGTTAATTGGTATGGAACAGGCGTGGGATGTTACGCGAGGAGACAAAGAAGTAAAGGTAGCCGTAATTGATACAGGTGTCTATTCCGATCATAAGGACCTGCAGGGCCGGCTCACAGATGGGTATGACACTCTAAACGATGATCATACTCCTGATGATAAGGATGGCCATGGGACTCATGTTGCCGGGATAATTGCTGCTAACACAAACAGCTTTGGAATTACGGGGACAGCGCCGGGTGTATCAGTCGTACCTATAAAGACAGGTAAAGGTGATATATTGTCTTCAGATGCCATTATTGCTGGAATTAATTATGCCATTACTAAGAAAGTCGATGTCATTAATATGAGTTTTGGAAGTTTTGACTCTAACCCCGGCATTGAAGGGGCGCTCTGGGATGCACATAAGAAAGGAATCGTACTGGTAGCTTCTTCTGGAAATGACGAAAGCTCAAAAGTCGCTTTTCCTGCTGCTTATCCTTGGGTGATCGCAGTCGGTGCTGCTGATTTGAGAACGAAGACCCCGAAGAAAGCAGATTTCTCAAACTTTGGAGGCTTTTTGGATATCATGGCTCCTGGAGTATATCTAAAAAGTACTTCTCTAAGCGGAGGATATGATGATAAGCTCAATGGCACCTCGTTTTCAGCCCCCGTAGTCAGCGGGCTTGCAGCTTTGCTTAAAACCAAGCATCCTGACTGGCAGCCGGAAGATATAGAGTATGCTCTTGAAAATGGTTCTGCGGCTATGGGGAGTCAGCAATTCTCAGTTACTACTGGTTTCGGGGAAGTAAATGGAAACAAAGCGCTGCACTCTTCGCTGGAGGGAAGAAAGAAGGATGGCTCCAGCTTCTCGATAACCAATACCAAACTTCTTACAGAACCCGTATATAATAAAGAGGGACTGGATTTTCCGAATGATCAGGATTTATACCGGCTGGAAATTACACACACAGGAACAGCATCGGTTACCATTCACTGTCCTGCTAAATATATGGATTTGGTAGCTAGATTGTATCAGAAGAAAGACGGCAAACTTTCTCGTTTAATGGAGGAAGATGAAGGAATGCAAGGAGATCCTGAAACTCTGAACTTTACAATTTCTCCTGGCACCTACTATATAGGTATCACCGATTATTATGAAAATTGGTCCAAACAAAATTACTCGATAGAAGTGAAGAAACAACTGGATCAGCCGGTCCGCATTAATGGAAGTACGCGTTATGAAACAGCCGTGGAAATTTCAAAAAAAGGCTGGTCAAAGGCAGATAATGTTGTTCTCGCTACCGGAGACAATTTCCCTGATGCACTTTCCGGTTCTCCACTTGCTTATGCGCTGAATTCCCCTATTCTATTAACGAAAAGAAGCTCACTTGCTAAAGAAACAGCAAAAGAGTTAACTAGACTTGGGACAAAGAACGTTTATATACTCGGAGGGGAAGGAGCAGTTTCTGACCAAGTGAGAAAATCACTAGAGGCGATGGACATTAATGTTACCCGTCTAGCTGGCACGAATCGTTATGAGACTTCCGCTGAAATTGCTAAGGAGATGCTGAAGATCAAAGGGCAAACTCGTTTTGATAAAGCGATTGTTTCTAGTGGAGAGAAATTCCCTGATGCTTTATCCTCAGCTTCTTATGCTGCCAGGAATGGATATCCAATTCTATTAACGAAACAAAATGAATTACCCGAGGTTTCACGTGAAATCGCAGAACAGACGAATCATTCACTTGTCGTAGGTGGTTCTGGCGTAGTAAGTGATCCAATTATGGATGAATTGCCGGATCCTGTTCGTTATGCAGGGACAAACAGGTATGCAACTACGGTTGCCTTCCTCGACGGACTTAAGCAAGCCAGTAAAAGTGTTTATGTCGCTACAGGAGAAAACTTTGCCGACGCGTTAACGGGGTCTGTTTTAGCCGCAAAGAATGGGGCTCCTATTGTTCTAGTAAAGGAAAAAGTTATTCCAGAAGAAATTCAAACTTACATGAATGAACATCACCCGGCGGAGTTTAAAATCCTTGGTGGTGAAGGAGCAGTAAACCAGGTAGTTGGAGCGGACTTATTAAATGAAATGAAGAAGCAGGGTTGAAATCTATTTTCATAAAGGAAGCATAAGATAAATAGTAATGAAGCAGACAGTTCAACGTACCACTAGGTTGAGCTGTTTGTTTTAAAAAGAAAAAAACGATTCCCCTGCATCGTAGGTTTAATCCAATGAGCAAGATACTTTTTTTGGCAGGAAGGTATTTTCAAACCGATTTGCTCATATTAATGATTTGTGTTAAAAATATGAAAAAGGCGGATCTGCTTTCTAAAACTCTTTTATTTAGAATAGCAGTTGAAAATTACCAGAAGCTCTTATAGTATAATGGTTATATAGTTTCAGAGCTTTTATTTCCGTAGAGGAGTGAACCAATGTTAAAGGAAACTGACTTTCCCACTGAAGAACTTAAAAAGCAATGGGTAAAAGTACGAAACAAGAAGTTAGAAGAAATGGCACAGTACATGCAGCGATACTTTCATCTAACAAAAGTGAGAGAGAACAAAAGCAGCTATGAAGTTCAGGGCTATTTTTATCAACCGAGTTTCGGTGAGATTAGAATGGCATTTGAATTCAGTTATGAAAATGTTGCTAAATTTACTGATTTGTTCGATGATCCGATTGAAGAAAATAAATAATCTAAGAAAAAACTCCCGATTCCCATCTGCGGAATCGGGAGTTTTTTCTGTCCAGGACGTTAGCGGTTAGAAATAGGCAGTTTAGGTTTCAGTGAATCGTACAAGAGAGAAGGGACATAAAGTTGAGACTACGATTGGTATTTGACTTCATAACGGAAAAAGGGGGATCAACGCCAAAATCATAGGGTAGACAAAAATAAAACAAGAGCTGAGAATAAACTCAGCCCTTGTTATTTAAGTTTCTTCTTATTTCCTTTAATTGATCTAAATGACGGAGCTCATGCCAGCCAATAAATTCGATCCATTGTTCAAGATTCATGTCACCAAAAGAGGGGTGAGGAAAGGTACGGTTTCTAAGAGTCTCTTTATCCTTGTTATGAACGAGAAACAAAGTGGCTTCTCTTGTTTTCTCAAGGCTGCGTTCCGCCTCTGCAATACTGCTTATTTCACCAGTTGGCTGAACGGCTTCCGGGGCAGTGACCTTATAATTTCTATTTCTTGTTTTATGAAGAGGCTTATCAGAGGTGGTGCGCTGATCCCCTTGTTTAATAGCTTGATTGATTTGATACACGACGAGCTGCTCCATAAGATATAGGTGCTCGAGTACCTCTAGCATGGACCACGATTCTTTATCGGGTCTTATATGTGCTTCTTCATCAGAAACATCGGCTGTGAAATTTAGAACCTCTTGTCTCTTTTCCTCTAATCCGTACATCGGAACATCCTTTCCCATATGATAGTTTTATTCAGTTTACCATATTTTATAGGATGACTTACATTGATATCCTATGGAAAGGGAGGGAATGGTGACGACTTTGTGTCAATTCTTGGCCTCCTGAGCTATTGAGGATGATTCATGACCAAAAAGGGTTTAAGGAGAAAGAAAAGAGGTAATGGTTTTTACGTGTTGTTGAGCTTTTCGTGAAAAAAGTGAAGAAAGGAGTTATCTTCAACATGTCAAACCAGCTTCGTAAAGGACTAATCAAACGTCGAACCTTTTTGATTAAAGAATTGGCACATTCGTTTATATATAAAGATAAAGATAAGCAGAAATTATTTGAAATGAACTTTAGTCAGTTAGAAAATGAATATTCTTATGTGCATAGAAAAGACAAAGACAGCGATAAGATGATTCAATAAAAAAGTGGCAGAAAAACAAGAATTTTATTCACCAAAAAACCCGAGCCATGATTGGTTCGGGTTTTTGTGTGAGCCATTCCATGTCGGTTAAGAAACACGGGTAACGCGGGATTTATCCGTCTTAAGCTCATCTTTTTCCTTTTGCTTTCTAAAGATGGTGGCAACAATAGGTCCAGAAATATTATGCCACACACTAAAGATAGCACTAGGAACAGCAGCCAGCGGACTAAAATGCACAGATGCAAGTGTGGCTCCGAGACCAGAATTCTGCATACCTATTTCTATCGATACCGCTCGTTTCTTGGCGGGATCCATTTTAAATAGTTTTCCCAGTCCGTAACCAGCCAAATATCCAATGAGATTATGGAGGATGACAATTGCGAATATCACGACCCCCGTTTCAGCAATTTTAGCTTGGTTTGCCCCAATTACAGCTCCTACAATAGCTACGATAGCTATCACAGAAACCAGAGGCAGCGCCTTAACCCCGGATTCTATTTTATTCCCAAGCATTGCTTTCACTAGAAGCCCGAGAAGAATAGGAATAAGAACGATTTTTACAATAGATAAGAACAACGCCCCGGCTGATACAGGCAGCCATTGGCTTGCAAATAAGAGAATAAGTGCAGGCGTAAGAAAAGGCGCAAGCAGGGTCGATACGGCAGTTATAGATACGGACAGCGCTGTATCCCCTTTGGATAGATAAGTCATAACATTAGAGGAGGTACCTCCAGGGCAGCATCCTACCAGAATAACGCCCACAGCGACTTCAGTTGAAACTGGAAGTACGGAGACAAGGAAAAAGGCAATGAGCGGCATGAATATAAATTGTCCGGCTACCCCTATGGCTACATCTTTAGGACGCTTAAATACTTCCTGAAAATCTTTCTTGGAAAGAGTCAGTCCCATACCAAACATAATGATCCCCAGCAGCGGAACGATGTAAGGAGCTATCCATGTAAACCCTGCAGGAAAAATAAAAGATAAAATCGCAAATAATAGCACCCAAATAGCAAATGTACTGCCTGCAAAATGACTAACTTTTTCTAACGTTTTCATTTCTTCACTCCTCTACTATGTAAATATAATTTCAGATTATACACTATTTTCAGATTAATAGAACCAATACATCTGGGAAAAAAAAGAGAAGAAGTATGTAATTAGAATATTTGGAGATGGATAGAAGTTCGTTCGTGGAATCGATTTGAGGAAATATAAATCTTTATTCCGAGTAAATCACCATGTATAATAGGTTATAAGTGAAAGGGGAAATGTTTCATGAGTATTCCAAAACCGCTTGTCCAATTAAATCAAATTTTTATAGTTGTCACGGTCATCCTGGCGCTTGTTTTTTATAAAGCTATCTTGCTCGTTCCATTTATAGTTGGCGTCTATACATTAATCTCTAAGCAAAACCCAGTTATCCTTTTTGGGAAACAGTTTCTAAGGAAGCCATTGAACTCCTATATTCCGGAAGATAAAGACCAGCAGTTGTTTAACCAGTGGATTGCGACGATCTGTATAGGGGCATCTTTGGCTTTCTTTTATTTACATTTGGCTTTCTTTGGTTATTTATTTAGTATTATGGTGATCGCTGCAGCAGGAATCGCATTGATGGGGTTCTGTATAGGCTGCACCATTCGTTATCGATTTAAAATGTGGAAATATAAAAGAGCTAATCCGCAGACGTAATCATCAAAAGAGAATCTAATCTGTCAAAACCCGAACTTTACTTGTAGAAGTTCGGGTTTTTATTGTGTACTTCATAAATTGCTGTCTGTGCTGTGGACTTTTGACTCCCTCTGTCTAGCTTCCTCAATTGAATTCTAAGACTTGTTTCAGCTATGAGGGTGCTTTATCCTCTAGTTGTGCTATAATCGATTTCTAGGAATAATAAGGAAAACAGCTATGATTTTGGAAGAGAATATCGTATTTACATAGGTTTAGAGAACATTCTCTTCTCAAGTAAGGAAGGGTTTGAACGAATGGAATTCTTAACCGCAAAAGTCATCTATATCGCTTTGTTCATATTAATTATTCACACGATTGAAACGTTAGCTTATGCCGTGAGGTTATCAGGGGCAAGAGTAGGGTTAATAGCTTCTGCCTTGTCATTATTTAACTTAATGGTCATTGTATCAAGATTGGCAAACATGATGCAGCAGCCTTTCACTGGGAGTTTAATCGATGCTGCGCCAGAAGATCATCCTCTCGTGTTTGTGGCCCACCAGTACAGATTTATTATTGGGGCATCAACGGCAGGGACTCTGTTGGGAATTGTTTTGCTGCCTACTTTTGTAGCCTTGTTTTCAAGAGCGATTATCCATTTATCGAATCAAAAAGGTTCTGTTCCTGCGTTGTTTAAGACACTGTTTTCATATGATTATTTCAAACGGGGGCTTCTTCACACCCATCTTCCTAGAAAAACGTATTTAAAAGGGCTGTCTCTTAAAGGATTTCCTAAACGTCTGTTTCTCGTCAATATGGTCGTGACTTCTATTTATACTATAGGGGTATTATCAGCGTTATATGCTGCTTTGCTTGCGCCAGACCGTCACTCTACAGCCATTATGGCATCAGGTTTGATAAACGGCTTGGCAACGATTTTATTGGTGATATTTGTAGATCCCAAGATATCCGTGATGGCAGACGACGTGATTAATAAAAAGGGGAGCTACGTAACTTTGAAGAACGTATCGCTTATGATGGTGACCTCCAGGCTGCTGGGGACTATTCTTGCCCAGCTGCTATTTATCCCCGGAGCTGAATATGTTGCATGGTTCACGAAGTTTATTGTGTAAATGAAACAATGGGGAACTTCCGGATCCCCGAGTGATTGTTGGAACATCTAATATTGCAAAAGAGTTAACGTAAACATAAAAAAACGCATGGAATCTAAATTCCATGCGTTTTTTTATATAAGAAAAGCTGGAGAATCAAGTTCTCCAGCTTTCTAATATTATTGACTGGCTTCAGTGTCTTTCTTATCCTGGTTTTCTTTCTGTTCGCTATCCAGGAAGCGGAGCAAGTCGCCATAAACGACTTTATCGGAGTACTGAAGTTCTTTATCTGCTTTATCTTTTAATGGAGCACAGGTTTTCATGTCTATTTCTTCGCCAGAGGATTTGTCATAACACTTATTCCCCTCAGCAGCATAAACGTATTTATCTGTGACCATACTTCCATCACGGAAGATCGTGGCACTTTCACGATTTTTAGCAAATAGATCTGTACCGAACTGAACATCATTCTTCTCATCAATACCTAAAAGGTGAAGGATGGTAGGTTTCAAGTCAATTTCTCCACCTACAGTGTCCATTGTCTTTCCTTTCATTCCAGGAATGTGGATGATCAATGGAACTTTTTGCAATTGAACGTGTTCAAACGGACGAATCTCTTTCCCAAGAATTTCACTCATCGCACGATTATGATTTTCAGAGATACCATAGTGATCGCCATACAAGACGAAAATCGTGTCTTTATACTCGCCATTTTCCTTCATAAGCTGGAAGAATTTCTTAATTGACTCATCTTCATAGCGGACGGTTTGGAAATAACGGTCCACTGATCCATCACCCGTATCAGCAGGGTCAATCATTTCCATACTTTTATCATTCGTAATATACGGATAATGGTTAGTCATGGTAATAAATTTCGCATAATAAGGTTTATCCAGATTCTTAACAATCGGCATAGATTGTTCAAAGAAAGGAATGTCCTTTAAGCCATAGTTTACAGAATTCTCATCTGTAACATTGTAGGAATCTTTAGAGTAGAAATGATCGTAACCAAGAGATTGGTACATCACATCTCTGTTCCAGAAACTTGCATGGTTTCCGTGTAAACTTACCGGAGTATAGCCATGATCTTTTACAATTTCAGGGGTTGCATTATATTCATTGTTCGCATTGGTCGTATAAACTGCTCCTCTTGGAAGTCCATACAAGGAGTTATCAATTAAAAATTCTGCATCTGAGGTCTTACCTTGCCCCGTGTTGTGATAGAAATTATCAAAGTAGAAACTGTCATCTGCCAGATCATTCAAAAATGGTGTGATTTCCTGACCGTGTAACTTTCGGTTGATAACAAAGTTTTGTGTGGATTCCAATGATACAAGAACCACATTTTTTCCTTTTGCTTTACCGAAGTATTTACCATGTACACCCATTTTACCTTGTTGAGAATTGACATAGTTCAATATCTCAGATAATTCATTGCTGTCAGCGAAAACGCGGCGTGATGATGTCTTAGCCGTCATAACACTGTCGTAAATGTGATAGTTATAGATTCCAAGAAGTTTTACTAGTTTTGCGCGGTCGAATGTTCTTACAAGCAGCTGAGGGCGTTCTACTTCAGCTAAACTTAAGTTAACAGCTGCAAAACCAAGAACAGTTGCGAAAATCATCGCTACTGTACGTTTGCGGAATTCCATTGTAGGTCTAATCTTCTTAAAGACAAGCCAAGCAACAAGAATTACAGTATCCAACCAATATAATACGTCCATTGGATGCGTTAAAGCTTTAGCACTTCCACCAAGATCACCGAAGTTCTTATACTGCATAAGAACGGGAAGAGTGATGAAGTCATTAAAGAAACGATAGTAAACGACGTTCGCATACAAAACAAATGACATGATGAAATAAATCGTCATGAACGCTTTATTTCTTCTCTTAGGTGAAAAGAAGAATGACAATCCTAAGAAAAATAAAATGGAACTAATCGGTGTTATCACTAGAATAAATTGCTGTACGCCATTTTCAATATCTAAAGTAAAAGCAGTCTGAAGAGCGTAATAGGTTTTTGCCCACAAAAAGAGAACCGCGGCAGCGAAGAAAACCCAACCCTTACTCAACCATTGTTTATAATCTTTATTCATGATGAACCTCCTGTGTTTCTTTCATGAGTTATAATAATATAATTTAACAAAATATTTACAATAAGTAAACAAGAAAGAAGAACTAGTTTATGAAACTTCTGTTACAATATCTATTTATGAAACCTAACCTATTTTATACTCGTATAAACCTATAAGTCAATAAATAGTAGAAAAGAGGTATCAAAATGAGTAAGTACTCAATTGAAGAATTTATAAAGAAAACCAAACAGGATGATAATGAAAACGATTACTTTGAATTGGAAACACCAAGAATTTTAGAAGTGAATTTAACAGATCAAGTCTGGGCAAAAGCTGGATCGATGATTTCTTATAATGGACAGATTAAATTTGAAAGAGAAGGAATTCTAGAGCATGGGGTCGGCCGCATGTTTAAAAAGGCTTTGACTGGAGAAGGGACCTCTTTAATGAAAGCAGAAGGGAGCGGACGACTGTATTTAGCAGATCAAGGTAAAAAGATTACGATTTTACACTTGGATGATGAATCTATAACAGTAAATGGAAACGATCTTCTTGCATTTGAACCAGGAATAGAGTGGGACATTAAATTAATGAAGAAAATCGCTGGAATGATGTCAGGGGGATTATTTAACGTCACCCTGAAAGGGACAGGAAGAGTAGCGATTACTTCCCACTACGAGCCTCTTACACTTCTCGTTACTCCATATGATCCTGTTATAACAGATCCGCACGCTACTGTAGCGTGGTCGGGAATTTTAGAGCCAGAGTTTCAAACGGATATTAGTTTTAAAACTTTTTTAGGCAGAGGCAGCGGTGAATCGATCCAAATGAAATTCTCTGGAGAAGGATTTGTTATTGTTCAGCCATTTGAAGAAATCTATACGAATGGGAACAGCTCCTAATATAATAAGGAAGGTTTTTTTAATTTTTCGACATTTAATACGCAAATCTGCTTTCGTTCTTGGAAAAATGATAAGGATGAATTTGCATTTTAATGTATGTACAACTTGAGTCTTCTGTATGGTTTAAGAAAGTGTGGGAGCTGTCTTGCCTCACCCTTTCTATGGGAGAACTTGAAACCTTCGTCAAGGAATACAAGCGAACACTCCTGCATACGAAACACATATTTAATGAAGAAAGTCGTCAACCTCTTCAAATGTATGTTGTAAATCATGCTCTTAATCATGAAAGAAAAACTTTATTTTTTTATCATCAATTTCTAATTCTTTCATAAGATAGGGATAGAAGAATTTTTTTCAGCACAAACCTTTACTTCAGGATAAAAACAATGTAAGATGGGAATCAATATAAAAATAATAACGGAAACTTCTTATCCAGAGAGGCGGAGGGACTGGCCCTTTGATGCCCGGCAACCATCGATTCAATCCACGAGATTGAAGAGAACGGTGCCAATTCCTGTAGAATGCTTTGCATTCTAAGAGATGAGAGGATCGTACGGAAATTACGACCCCCATTTCTTACATTGGATAAGAAATGGGGGTCTTTATCATTAATAAACCCGTTACGCTCTCTAAATAGAAAGAAGTTGCGTTAAGGAAAGGGAAGATGACAATGGCAACAGCGATTTTTGGAGCAGGATGTTTTTGGGGTGTTGAAGCATTTTTTGAAAGGTTTGAAGGAGTAACTCAAACACGCGTCGGTTATACAGGTGGCAAAGTGAAGGACCCGGTTTACGAACAAGTGAAAACAGGGGACACTGGCCATGCAGAAGCTGTAAAAATTGAATATGATCCATCTGTTATTACTTATAATGAATTGATAAATATCTTTTTTGAAGCGCATGATCCTACTTCTAAGAATCAGCAAGGTGGAGACGTTGGCCATCAATATCGCTCTGCAATTTTTTATTCAGATGCCAGTCAGAAATTTATTGCTGAAGAGAAAGTAAAAGAATGGAACGAAAAATCTATCTTTAAGCGTCCGATTGTGACGGAAATTGTAAAAGTGGATACATTTTACGAAGCTGAAGAAGACCATCAGAAATATTTCCAAAAACATGGATCTGTTGCTTGCGGGATTAGCTGATCTTGAGCGCAGCATGAAAAATATTATTATGAAAACCCGAACCTCCAAATCAGGTTCGGGTTTTCTATGTCTTCGAGCATGTAAGAAGAGCTAAGTATAACGGTTTTGGTTGAGTGGGTTACTCATTGAAGTTCGATTTGCAGCGACTGGCTGTATCCTTCATGAAGATGGTATAATTTTTCAGGTGACTCGATTGAAGAAGAAACGACAAAACTAACTAGTTACCTTGTCCTTCTTTCAATTTGATGACTATTCTTAAGGATTTATTTTACGGGGAGGAAAAGACTGTGAGGTTATATGGAGCGCTGGCAGGTTTGAGTTTGATCTGGGGATTATCTTTTGTTTTTATTAAGTGGCTGGTCGACCCCGTTGGGTTATGGGGGACCGTCTTTTTGAGATGCTTTGCAGGTGCAATCATAGTATTACCGTTCTTGTGGTTTAATCGGAAAAAGATTGTGAGACCTATCCCTTTTAAATCTTTAGCGGTCGTCGGGATTTTTAATGCTGGTCTTCCGTGGGGACTGATTGCTCTTAGCGAAACACAAATTAATAGCAGTACTGCCGCCGTTCTTAATGCTCTAACCCCTATTTGTACGAGCTTAATTGGCTTTTTGTTCTTTTCTATCCTTTTGAAAAAAAGACAGTGGGCAGGAGTGCTGCTTGGATTTATCGGAATCCTTGTCTTAATGAATTTTAATGTGCGAGAGTTATTTAATGAAAGTTTTATTGGGGTGGGGACGATGGTGTTAGCAGCGATAAGTTATGGGTTCGCTTCACAATACACCAAAAAATATTTGCAAAATACGGGAGTATTTCTAATTACTGCTTGTTCCTTGATTGCAGGAACTGTAATTGGAGGAATAGGAGTGATCGCCTCAGGATCAGCCCGGCAATTTGTATCTGCCTCCTTTACAGATCCAGTCATTATCATTGCCATCATAGGACTAGGCTGCTTTGGTTCAGGAATAGCTCACCTGTTATTTTATTATTTAGTTACACAGGGGAGTGCTGAATTTGCAACGTCGGTAACTTATCTTATTCCTATCACGGCAATGGTTTGGGGGTATGTGTTACTTGGAGAAGCTGTTACTAGTCATTTGCTTGCAGGCTTGTTCATTATCTTTTTCGGGGTATACTTGGCTAGTCGAAAGCCAAAGGGAAAAGCGGCCGTGCGAAAAAGCAAAAAAGCGGTCTGACCCACTTAATAAAGCAGCACTCTGCTGCTTTATTTCGTATATTTATTTGCATAACTGCTCGCGGCAATGGAGTCGGGCTTGATTTTTGGTTCGATTCCTAAAGATTCAATTCGAGCGATCATTTCATTCACATAAACACTAGTACGATTCCTTTCTCCTGCACCAATATCAATGTGACCTTCCATTGTAAAGGTGGATCCCCGATAAATGTTGGGCAGGACTAAATCAACCAGCAGATTAATTTTCTCAGGAGTAAATAGGACAGCAACTTCTTCAGTTAAAGTGGTCTCATAGGAGATTCGCTCGTGGAGCACAGTCATTTTCCTTGGAATGATCACTTTGCGGAAGCATGCCCAGGCCCCTTTGCCAACCCTTTGAATTACAATCCCTGTAATGAATATTGTTGAATCTGAATGAATCTGTGAATCTGTCCCGAGCATTAAGCGATAATTTCCTAATGCGTCTTTATTCATAAAGGAATAAATATGATCAAACACCTCTGTGAAATCCATGTTTTCCCGGGCAATATTTTGAAATGAAAGTTGCTCCTCCACTTTATAACACCTCAATAGTTAGAGTAATCTTCTTTGCAATTCTCCAGAAACGAATGATTGAGCAGCCGTTCGTCAGGCGAACCATCAAGATAAGATGGTTTGAAAGATCTTACCTTATTCTATGCTGTGATTACGGTTTTGACTGGATGGCAGGAGAATCCAGGGAATATTGATCTACTTATTAGTTTCTCAATGGTTAGTTCATTTATCCGTGGAAAGAGACGATTGATTCTACTTAGAAATGCTATAAAGTTTGAATTAAAATACGTAAAGAAAGCTAGCTTCTTAATTTTTTTAGAGCGCTTGTCATTAATACTAAGGTGATAATTAGGATCATGCTGCTTGTAACCGTCAATATAATCGAAAGCTGCTGATTTGCATTAATCCCGATATATCCCCAAATAAAAACTAGCGGGAATATATAGTCCTTTTGAACATAATGAAAGATAATAGCAATTAATCCTCCCGCGATAAGCATAATGACCGACCAAGCTAATTCATGAAGTCCTAAAAATTCTTGAATTCCGTTGTATTTAAAAACAATAAAAGTATCGACTATGGTGGCAACTGATGTCCATCCTAGATAAAGCGAGAACGGGAGACGGTAATAGAACGTCCCAATAGGAATAGAAGCTTTCAAATTGCTGTATACCTTGCAGAGAGTGAGGAGAGAAGCAGCGAGAAAAAGAATGGAATAGCTTGTCCCCACAATAACGGAGGTTCCTGAAAGAAGCATACTAAGTGGAAACCAGAAACGGATAGCCGCAACCATCCTGTTTAGTTTCTCTAAATCAAAGAACTGCAGGACGATAAAAATGAGAAGGGTAATATAGATAAGTCCCCATATTGCAAAGGCAAAAGGAGCAGGTGCCACTAATACCTTTTCTGAAAATCCGCCGGTGAAATCTGCAATAATTAGGGAAGATACTAATAAATAGAGATAACTGACCGTGTTGAATAGTTTCAGTCCCAGAAGACTCATTCAAAGTCCACTCCTTTAACACAACTAATATTTTTCAGGTTCTTTCCTCCTCTATTCCAGATAATCCTTTGTTTTATAAAGTTAGCTTGGTCTAATACAAGTCTATGATGGAAAAAGAAATAAATGCCAGCAGCTTCATGAGAGGAATGGATTATAAAAGGGGGATCACAAAAGAAATGCCCCTTAAAAAAACCCGAACCATTCCAAGGTTCGGGTTTTTTTGATCGTGAATCCCATCTTAGTTTAAAAGTCTATTGAACTATCTTACTGTATAGTCCCGTTTCCTTTAAATCAGAAAATATAGATCCAAACCAGCAGGATGATGATTAGAAAGGTAATAAGGTAGATAATCGTTAACATGGGAATACTGGAGTTGTTTTCTGCTTCCTTGAGACTTTTTAAATCCTCTTCTTGTGATTGTGGTTCTTTCTTTGAAACGGTTCTTGCGATCATTAAGGTGCCAGCTAAGGCAACGATACAAATACCAACGATGATTAAATAATAGCTTATGTTCACATCCATCGCTCCTCGGTTTTGTCTTTTCTTTTTTTAATATGAAAGGATTATTGTTTCTATTGTAAGGGAATGGAAGTAAAGAGAACAGAACAAGAGACTAAATGCAGGAAAAAATACGGGAGGAGTCGGAATGTACCAATCACTTAATGGTTTTTTCTTGTCGTGGGAGTATGAAGTGGAAGAGACGATGAAAATTTTTCAAGGACTGACAGATGATTCCTTGCAGCAGCGTGTTACTCCTGAGCAGAGAAACTTAGGTGAAATTGCCCTCCATATCATTAACTCTATCCAAGAACTCATGGAACATACAGGATTGGAAATTGAAGATTCAGTAACGCAGGACAGCGTGCAGGAATCATCAGAAGCGCTCATTCGTCACTATGAAAATAGCTGTCATTCTTTTAAAAAGGCCATTTATACTCAATGGACGGATCATTCCTTGAATGAGAATAGCACGTTAAATGGGAAAGTTATCCCCAATCATTACTTTTTAATGATTTTAATACGGCATCAGATTCACCATAGAGGCCAGATGACGGTCCTCATGAGCCAAGCGGGCTTGAAAGTGCCGGATATCTATGGACCTTCTAAAGAAAAGAAGCAGCTCATGGATTGAAGAAAAACGGAAATTTAAAACGATGGGTCAGAGACAGGGATAGAAATTCTTAAGCGATTATTAAATCTGAACGATGATGAAATGCTACCAGCATTCTTCCATCACCGTTCGGATTTTTTGTTTGATGCAGGATTTCTGTATTTTTCCATAAAGAAATATTTTCAGGCCACTGGTGTTTAATAAAGGACCTATTAAAGTCGTTGTTTGGAGCACAATCCTCCACTACTATAAATATAATCGATAAATTATAGTCCTACCAGGGAGGGAATACATCAATGGAAACAATTGAGGAATTGGAATATAAAATGTCTCAGCCCTCACAGAGGCTAGTGGATGATTTATTAAAAATAAAAGGAGATATCATGATTCTCGGTGTGGGAGGGAAAATGGGACCGACACTTGCCATGCTAGCTAAGAATGCAGTACGAACTGCCCGACTTGATAAACGGATCATTGGAGTTTCGAGATTTTCCCAAGGAACTTTAAAAGAAGAGTTGGAAAGCAGTGGAATTGAAACCATTCAGGCAGATTTATTAAACGAGGAAGAATTGGAGGCGCTGCCTGAGGTTGAAAATATCATATATATGGCAGGCAACAAGTTTGGGACAACTGGTAATGAACATTTCACCTGGGCAATGAACACTTATTTACCTGGGCGAACTGCGGAAAAATTCAAACGGTCTAAGATCGTTGTTTTTTCTACAGGTAACGTGTATCCGCACAGTTATATTGGAGGTGGCGGATCCTCAGAAGAAATGACTCCGAATCCTCTAGGTGAATACGCTCAATCCTGTCTTGGAAGAGAAAGGATATTTAGTCATTTCTCTCATAAATATCATATCCCTCAAGTTCATTTTCGCTTAAATTATGCAATTGATCTTCGGTACGGGGTATTAGTTGAGATTGCCAGAGCAGTAAAAGAAAAACGGCCGATTAACTTAAACATGGGTTTCGTGAATGTCATCTGGCAGGGAGATGCGAATGAAATGGCATTACGCTCCTTGCTCCACTGCCAATCGCCGCCGCTTGCTTTAAATATTACGGGTCCAGAAACTCTTTCAGTTCGATGGTTAGCTGAAAGGTTTGGTGAGAAATTCGGCATTGAACCTATCTTTGAAGGGGAGGAACAGGAAACCGCCCTGTTAAGCAACGCTTCTCATTCTCACCAGTTATTTGGATACCCTTCCGTGACCATTAGAGAAATGATGGACTGGACGGCTGGGTGGTTGACTAATAACGGTGAATTGATCGGCAAACCAACCCATTTCCAAGAGAGAAAGGGGAATTACTGATATGACTCATTCTCTTAAAGTGGAGTTGAGAGACTTATTATTTCAAGGAACAGTGATTCCTGCTCATCCGCTTGCTTTAACAAGAGAACGGAAATTAGATGAAGAGCGGCAGCGCGCTTTGACGCACTATTATATGGCAAGCGGCGCAGGTGGTATTGCCATTGGGGTCCATACCACTCAGTTTGAAATCCGTCAAAAAGGAATTGACCTTTATGAACCAGTATTAAGAATGGCAGCAGAGGAAATAAACAAAGCCCAGTTAAATCGTCCTTTTCTCAAAATAGCCGGCATTGCTGGAGAAACAACCCAAGCTATTTCAGAAGCAGAGACGGCAGCGGGGCTTGGTTACCATCTAGGTTTAGTAAGTATGGGGGGCCTGACCCACTTGAGTGAGAGACAGCATTTGGAAAGAGTGAAAGCCGTAGCTGATGTGCTCCCGGTTTTTGGATTTTATCTACAGAGATCGGTAGGTGGACGTCGATTCAGCTATAATTTCTGGAGAGAATTTTGTGAGATTCCTGGAGTAACAGCTATTAAGCTTGCCCCATTTGATCGCTATTGTACCCTGGAGGTGGTCCGAGCCGTCTGCCACTCTTCACGTCATTCAGATATAGCATTATATACCGGTAATGATGACAATATTGTAGCGGATCTGTTAACTGAATTCCGCTTTTCCGTTGGTGGAGAAGTACGTACTAAACAGATGATAGGAGGATTACTTGGACAGTGGGCGGTGTGGACAACTAAAGCGGTGGAATTGTTAGAAGAAATAAAAAGAATAAAGGATATGGACAGCATCCCTGTGGAAATGTTGACCATTGGTGCCGAAATAACTGATGCGAATGCGGCCTTGTTTGATCCGGGAAATGGTTTCAAAGGCTGTATAGCTGGTATTAATGAGGTGCTGAGACGACAAGGGCTTGTTAGAGAAAATGTCTGTCTGAAGGATACCGAGCAGTTGAGCCCGGGGCAGATGGAGGAAATTAACAGAGTTTATCTCCAGTATCCTCACCTAACCGATGATGATTTTATTAAGGAGAATCTGCCTGGCTGGTTAAGCGGGGTTTCTTTACATTCAAATTAGGAATGGAGGGAGGAGATTGGCAGAAGAAAAAAGTTCCAGATTTTTTTATCAGGCGCAGCAGCGTCCGTTTATAAAAGAGATGTGTGAGAAAAACTGGGGCCGTGAAGTAGAGGAGGTCTTAGAGAGAGCGGATTTAGCATGTGAGAATACTTTTATATTCACTCATCGATGGGATATGGAACGATGTGAAACGCCGGTTTCATTCGGCGGTGAAGTAGATTGGACATACAGATATAACGGAGACTTTGAATGGACCGTTAATTTAAACAGAGCCAGATTTATGGCAGAACTCGGTCAGGCGTACTGGCTTACCGATGATGAAAAATATGCGTCTTCCTTTATCAGATTGTTAAAAGATTGGGTAGAGCACAACCCGTTAACTTTAGAAGATGTCCGGCAAAGTAAAGCAACGCAATATAACGTGAAGGATACGTGGAGGAAGCTGGACAGCGGCATTCGAATTACGAATTGGATCAAAGGTTACTTCTGTGTTCGTGAGTCCCATTTATGGGGAGAGAAAGAGGAGATGATCTTTGGAGATGCTGTTCACATGCATGGCCAATATTTAAGCATGGCTTATACGCCGCATGATCAGCAAAGCAATTGGGGATTTTTAGAAACTAATGGCTTGTTTCAAATTTCTGTTCTGTTTCCCCAATTTTCTGAAGCAAAAAGCTGGCAGGAACAGGCGATAAGTCGTTTAGAAGCTATGTGCCGCCTTCAAGTATTTAGCGATGGGATGCATAATGAACAAAGTCCAATGTATCATCACGAAGTTCTTCATTGCCTTTTTGAATCGATTCTATTATCTGAAGTCAATGAAATGCCGATGCCAGAGGAATTAAAAAGGACTCTTGAAAAAATGTATCACGCTTCTTTTGCTTTAATAAAGCCTAATGGGAACCAGCCGAGATTGAGTGATAGTGATGATACTGACATTCGGGATGTTCTCACAAGAGGGGCCGCTTTATTTCAACGGGGAGATTGGAAATGTAAAGGCTATAAAGGGTTGGATTACGAGGGGATTTGGTATTTTGGAGAGAAAGGATTATCCGATTACTCCGCCTTACTAACGCTGAGTCCAGCATTTGGATCCATCCATTTGGAGAATTCAGGTTACTCTGTGTTAAGGAATAACTGGTCCTCAAAGGGACATTACTTATTGTTTGATGGCGGTCATATGGACATTATCCGAGCCCATGGCCACGATGATTTCCTCCACATCGATCTCACTCTTTTTGGTAAAGAATTTCTAGTGGATCCCGGCAGGTACACGTATATGGAGAATGAAGAGCGAAAGTATTTTAAGGAGTCGTTTCAACATAATACTACGAGTGTGGATAACCACTCGATTTCTAGTTATGTAGATTCCTGGCATTGGGACCAAGTGGCGAATATTACCCAACCTTACTGGAGGACTTCAGATGCTTTCGATTTTGTGCAAGCCGGACATGATGGATACTGGAAACTCGATGATCCAGTCCAGGTTCTTCGGCAGATATTTTACGTGAAGCCTGATTATTATATTCTCATCGATCGTTTTCTCTCCCGTGAAGAACATGTGTACACCCAGCACTTTCATCTGGATGAACACGCGGAATTGAGAGTGTTGAAAGAGGGGGAGGAAGTGTTGATAGAACGGGAAGAAGGAGAGAAACTTTCTATGATCTGGTTGGATCCTGTCCAATTAAGTAAAGAGGAGAGCTGGGTTTCCAGACATTATAATCAGAAGCGGCAGGCCGTTAAACTAACTGCCTCAAAAACAGGGAAAGGTGTAACGACTTTTATCACCGCCCTCCTTCCAAGGTCCTCTGAAGAGGAGGGTCCGTTTAGCATGCGGAAAATAGATGTCTTTTCAACGCGATATGAAAAGCTGACGGATTATGAAGTAACCGCATTAGAAGTGAAAAGAGGAGACCGGGAAGAAATTGTAGTATTCTCCCATCAAGGTCCATTCAGCTATCAATTCGCTGATACACAGATGACAGGAGAGGTTCTCTTTCTAAAGAAAGACACAAATTCTGAGCAATCATGGGTGGTAAAAACGTAAGTGAGATGTACCTTGTTATGAAATTCCGATCCTTTTCCGGTATTGGGTGGGGGTGATTCCTATATGTCTTTTAAAAGTCTTTGTAAAATGAGGATAATCCCCGTATCCAATAGAATGAGCAATTTCGTAAGTTTTAAATACCGGGTTGTTTAATAATTCTTTGGCTTTATCAATTCTGAGCTTGGTAATAAACTGTTTATAACTGATTCCAGTTTCCGCTTTAAACTCCATGCTGAAATAAGAAGGAGACATGTGGACAGTATCAGCTACTTCTTGAAGTGAAAGGGTTTCTTCTCTGAAATGAGTTTCGATATACGCCACTGCTTTCAGTATATTTTTTCGGTGCCCGAAATTTCTTACCTCTTTAATTTGATCCATAAGAGTCTGACAGAAGCCGATTAATGTTCGTCTCATCTTCTCCGTATCGTTAGGAAGTATGGAATTATTCAGTGGTTCATCCAAAGTGAAATCCGCAGATTGTTTGTTTAGCTCCCCTTTAATATATACAATAAGGTCTGCATAAAGGGACTTCATTAATCCAGGCTCTACCTTATTCTCAACAATCTGGGTGTGAAGTTCAGTAATCATGAGGGTTGTTTTTTCTTCTTCCAGCAGCCAAATTTGATCCGCAAGCTTCTCCGCAAAGGACTTAATGATCCATACCCACTTACTTCTTTCCTTAGAACTTTGATTTTCTGATTCCAACTTGGCCTTAACCTTTCCCAAAGAAGCAAGGAATTGGTCAGGTTTGATCGGCTTTAGCAAAAAATCTACCACGCCGAATCTGAGAGCAGATTGAGCGTATTCAAATTTATCATACCCTGAGATAATGATGAATTTAGCTTTAGGATTTTCTGCATTAACTTTTTGAATAAAGGCAAGACCGTTCATTTTAGGCATCCGGATATCGGTGATAATGAGGTGAGGCTCAAATTGCTGATTTAATTGACTCGCCTCTTCGCCGTCTTTTGCCTCCCCTACAATTTGAAACCCAGTGGGATTGTTTTGAATTAAGGCCGAGATGCTTTTCTTTATCATTTTTTCGTCGTCTGCAATAAGTACCGTATACATGGCTATGCCTCCTTCTTTTTAACTTCATAATCAAATGGCAAGTTAATTTGAATGACGGTCCCTCGTTCATCGGATTGTTTGATCAACAGGCCGTAGGGATCACCAAAGTTTGAAGAGATTCGCTTATGAACATTGATTAACCCAATTCTCTTCGTCGTTTTGTTACTCAACGGCGGGTCTTGATTCTGTTCAAAAGATTGATTGAACATATCCATGGTCTTGCCTGACATCCCTTTTCCACGGTCCACAATGTAAACGATATACCTTGCTGGCTCTTTAATTCCGTAAATTCCGATAAAGTCAGGTTTGAGCTCATGATCTTCATACCCATGGATAAATGCATTCTCAATAATCGGCTGCAGAGTGATTCTTGCTGCAAGCACAGTTTTCACGGTTTCCTCATTTACATCATAAACCACCGTTAAATCTTCAAATCTCTCTTTCTGAATTTCCATATATGCTTTAATGTGCTGTAATTCTTCCTCAAGGGTAACGATGGTTTTCGTATTACTAACATTATAGCGAAACATATCTGCTAAAGATGTCGTCATTCGACTAATCATCATTTGATTTTCAATAATGGCGTACGAATTAATGATTTCTAGTGTATTGTAGAGAAAATGAGGGTTAATTTGTGATTGCATCGCCTGAAGTTCTGACTCCCGGTTTTTCAACTCCAGCTCATTTTCTTTTCGTTTAGAATAATGAACGGCTGCAATTAACCGGTTTAGATCATTTGTCATCGAATAAAAGCTCTCGTACAGTTCACTAATTTCATCCTGTCTATAAAAGGGGAGCGGCTTCGTTTTGGTAAAGTTTAAATTTCCATGCTGAGCCTTCTTCATTAGTTTCTGTAAATGAGTGAGTGAATACGTTAAAGATAGAGAAAAACCTCCGACAAATAACAAAGCGATCCCAATTAGAATTAAACCTATCCACATCGTAGAATTTCTTAAAGAAATTAATTCTCCCATAATGCTTTTCATAGGAACATTCGCAATCATTGTCCAATTTGATACAGGGGAGTGATCATAGACTTGCAGCGTACTTGCTGCACTCTTCCGATTGATGAAAAACTGGTCCTCGGTTCCTTGCCGGCTATCCTGATAAGAAAACGTCTGGCCTAATTCATTTTCGTTTGGGTGGTAGATAATTTTATTATTTTTGTCGACAATCCAAACGTTTTTGAAATGACTCAGGGTCACTTCATTGATAATATTTTCAATCTGATTCAAACGAAGATTCACAATGAGCAGTCCTGATGTTTCATATGTATTTTTATCGTACACCTTCCTTACTATTGTAAGTACGGGTGTGGAATGGATGAAAGTAAGGTTCATTATTTGGTAGGAATCTAATTGGTCTGCATTTTTCCACATTTGCAAGTTACGATCTTTTATTTGTTCCATATTAAGAAAATCGCCGACGTGTACGTAATTATTCACTTGCATTTCATTTTTGTTAATAAGAGAAATTCCGTAAATATCAGAACGACCTTCTAAAATGTCTCCAAAAGCTTCGTTCTGAATCTTGTTTGATAATACATATTTTTCGTATCGAGTGGAGGAGTCAGGATTTAGACTAAGGAAGGATTGAACTTCTGGCTTTGTTAAGAATGGGAGTGTGGCTTTTTCTAAATCATTTAAATAAAAATCCATGTATTCATTCGTTTGCTTTAATAAATATTGACTATATTGAACAGCATTATGTTCAATGGCTGCCGTAGATTTTTCATACCAAATGTATCCAAGAACCAGCAAAGGAGCACAGACAAATAGAAGAATGATAAAAAATAATTTTGCATGTATGGATCGATAGTTTAAAGGGAGTATTCTCAAAAGTCATTCTCCTTAATGGAAAATATTGCGAATATTGTTTATTTTCATTTTATTGAAATAAACACAAACTTTCAAATGAATTTCCATTTATGGTAAAAAAAATAAGGATTACAATAAAAATGTAAACGCCACCAAACTTAAAGGGGGAGACAATTTGTCCAAGAAAATGTTTCGTTTATGGCTGGCAGCAAGTTTATTGATTTTTCTACTTGTGTTAAGCGGATGCTCGGGTGCTAAAGAAAAAGCGAGTTCTGGTTCTTCTGATTCTGATACGACTGAAATAACGTTAGGGTTTTATTCTTCAGGAAGTGCCGATGACAAAATGAATGAGTTGATTAAGAAGTTTGAGAAGCAGCATCCAGATATTAAGGTGAAAACTCAAAATGCTCCCTACCAGCAATTTTTTCAGAAGCTGGATACCCAAATTGCCGGAGGAAATGCTCCTGATGTCTGGCTGTCGGACGGGGTGTTCGTTCAGAAATATGCAGAACGCGGGGCGGCCAAAGACTTAACGGATTGGATTAATAAAGACCTCAATAAAGATGACTATTACGGATTGGATTTTAATAAAGATTCAGATGGGAAATATTGGGCTGTTCCCCAGGGCATTCAAATTGGAGCGCTTTTTTACAACAAGGATATGTTCGATAAAGCAGGTGTAGACTACCCGGATGAGAATTGGACATGGGAAGACCTGAAGAAAGCTGGTGCTAAATTAACTTTAGATACCAGTGGGAAGACAGCAGACGAATCTGGGTTTAAAACGAATAGTGTGAAGCAATACGGGCTTACCTTTTTCAATATTACAGAAGGATGGATGCCTGTACTGAAGTCTTATGGCGGAGGAGTTCTTGACGAAGATTTGCGTAATTCAATAGTGGACTCACCTGAGAATAAGGAAGCCGTCAATTATATCGTCGATGGAATGGACCGAGGTATTTTCACAGATCCATCAGATTTACAGGCTTTCCAAAGTCCCATGTCTCCGTTCCCGAGCCAAACAGCTGCAATGAGGATAGGCATCTATGCAAGAGCATTAGCCGCTAACGAAACAGGAGTGAACTATGATGTAACCGTGCTTCCTAAAGGCCCGGACGGTAAACGTTTCTCACCAGTAATCGCTAATTCCTGGATTATAAGCAATAGTACATCGGATGCCAAAGCTAAAGCTGCATGGGAATGGATTAAGTACTGGGTATCAAACGATGAAGTACAGAAGGAATGGGCTGCTTTAGGTGAAGCCGTACCTGTGAAAAAATCAGTAGCAAATTCTGATCTGTTTTTAAATTCTGGCGAAAAACCGGAAAATAAACAAGCTTTTCTTGATAGCTTTGATTTCGCAGGAACATTGGATGTTAACGCGGTGTGGTCCGAATGGGTGAAAAAATTCGGGGATAATATTGATCGTGCATTTCTCAATGAGACCAGCGTGGATAAAGCTTTGAAAGAGGCAGACAAAGAAGTTCAAAAAGTGTTAGACGAATTCTATCAAAATAAGTAACTGAGAGTGTGTGGTGATTATGGATAGAACAAACAAATCTAAACAAAAACGCAATAGAACGTTCAGACTGAGTAATGAAGGGAAGTGGGGAATCCTTATGATTTCCCCTTACCTGATTCACTTTATAGTATTTATTGCTTTCACGTTGCTAGCATCCTTATATTTTAGTTTTTCTAAGTACGATATGCTGAACAGTCCCGAGTGGATTGGCCTGGATAATTACCATAAGCTGATTCAGGATCCGGTTTTCTGGAAGTCATTTTGGAATACCATCTACTTCACTGTGCTATTTGTGCCGACTCAGACGATTCTTGCCTTGATCTTAGCAGTGGCATTAAATCAGCAGCTGAAAGGCTTAAAGTTTTATCGAATGGCACACTTTATACCGGTCATTTCTTCCTGGACAGTAGTCCTTTATGTAGCAGATGCCATTTTCAATCCTCGATTTGGTTTAGCGAATGATATTCTGCTAAAACTCGGATTGCAGCCTCAGCAATGGTTGAATGATGAAAAGCTGGTCATTCCCGTGCTTGTTCTGGTCGCCGTATGGAAAGGGATCGGCTATATGATGGTCATCTTCTTGGCTGGTCTGCAAAATGTTCCCGAAGACCTTTATGAAGCCGCCGATATTGAAGGAGCTGGTGTGCTGAAAAAGTTCAGGCATGTAACGATTCCACTGATTTCAGCTACAACTTTTCTCGTTTTAGTTTTAAGTACGATCACTACTTTCCAGGCGTTTGAACAAATTTATGTAATGACAGGCAATTCAGGTGATATTACTGCAGCGGGCGGTCCCAATAACGCAAGTATGGTATTAATGCTGTATTTATTCCAGCAGGGATTTGCTTTTCTCAAAATGGGTTATGCATCAGCCATTGCGTGGGTTTTATTTATCATGCTGTTTCTCATCACTTTAATTCAAGTGAAATTACAGAACAAATGGGTTCATTATGAAAAGTGAGGGTGAATTGAAGGCAGAGGTGTATAGGTAATGAAAAAAAATGCTAATAGAAAACGAAAGCTTGTAAGCTATATCATTATTACGATCAGTGCGATATTAATGCTTACTCCTTTTGTAACGGCAGCTTTGAATTCATTAAAAACATATACGCAGTATACGGCGATTCCGGTCGAGTGGGTTCCTAACCCGTTTCGCTGGCAGAATTATTTAGACGTGTGGAAGATGACTGATTTTGCTCAGTATGGATTAAATAGTTTAATCGTTACGGTACTATCAGTTGTTGGCGCCTTATTGTCGTGTTCGATGGTGGCTTATGCTTTTGCTCGCTTAGATTTTCCATTTAAACATTCCTTATTTTTGATGGTTCTAGGCACGTTAATGATTCCTCCTGTTGTCATGATTATTCCTCAATTTATCATTTTTAAAAATATGGGTTTTTTAGATACCCTTGTTCCTTTATGGATTTTAGAGTGGCTGGCTCAGCCATTTGGAATATTTCTGATGCGGCAAGCCTTCTTGACGATACCCAAAGAATATGAAGAAGCGGCTAAATTAGACGGATGTTCTCCGTTTCAAACTTACTGGAGAATCTTCCTGCCAATGTGTAAACCCCAGCTTGCTACATTAACCATTTTTACTTTTATGACGAAGTGGAATGAAATTATGGCTCCTGTGATCTATTTATCTTCAGAGGATAAATTCACTTTGCCGATTGGAGTACTTTCTATGTCGGGTGCTTGGTTTGGCAAGGAACAATATTTGGTAGCAGCTGCATTAATGACACTCGTGCCGATCTTAGTCGTCTTCCTATTTACAGAGAAATTTTTTGTGAAAGGAGCAAGTTCCTCAGGCCTGAAGTAATCAATACGGTTGATAGGATGTGGGAATGTGAGCTTTAATTTACTAGTGATTGGCAGAGGAGACACCATAAAAAAGGTAAACACTGCCGGAAGAGAATATAAACAGTTAAACCTAGTTTCCATTCAACACAATGAACTACAAAGTAAATTAATAAAAAACATTCAATGGAGAAATTTTGACGGTGTTTTCTATACAGAACCTGTTCCAATTTCTTTACATGTTTCTTTAATTAAGACAACTGGCGATCTTCCAGTATTTAAATTGCAGTTTTCGGTAACGGCTTTATACGCAGGTCTATTAAAATACTTCTACGAATGCAGCGAGACTCCGATGTCTTATCCCATAAGTGTGGATTTTTTCGGAGAAGAGTCAATGAAAGCGCAAATAGAAGATGAGGGAATGGGGCGCTATCTTGCGATGTATATGTGCGATATTTATCAAACCCCGCCTGAGAGGCTGATCGATCATCATACAGAGTTATGGGAAATGGGTAAAGTCCAAGGCGTACTGACGGGGCACGAGGAAGTCTATCGAAGGTTGAGAGAGAAGGACATCAAGACTTGGCTGCTTACCCCATCCCTTCCTTGTATTGAAGAGGCGTTAATCAAGGTACAGTCAGCTCTTAACCATTTGCAGAATGCATCTCCAGAACTTCCTTTCCGTGTTGAAGATTTTGCCTCATTAGCAGAACTGAAGCGGATCGGTGTAAGCGGGGCGACTCTTCACAAACTTCATTCCCTATGCCAGGCAAAAGGGACGAACCGATTAACAACAGCTGAACTGGCAAGAGGATTCTCGATCACTATGAGAAGTGCCCGCAGAATTCTTACCACACTAGAAGAGCATAAAGTAGCGGCAGTGATAGGGGAGGAACAGCTTCATAACAGAGGACGTCCCCGCTATGTGTACGATATTAACTTCGACTATTTTAAGCAGTCCTTGTGTTCGTTTCCGGCTTTAGGCTGAGAAGGAGGAGAGAAGTGAATCGCTTTCTAATCAATACGGTTTTATTGGAAAGAAATCGCTGGGAAACACATCGAACCCCTTCGATCCTTGTCAGCGAATGGTTGGAACGGTTTAAGGAAGATGGTTTCGATGGACTGGAGCTGTGGGAGAATCACGTAATAAAAGCACAGAAGGAAGAAGTCCAACTCTTGAAGAAGAGTCCGTTCAAGGTTGATACTTATAACTCTTATGTGCGATTTGAAGATGGATACGAAGAAGAACGAGAGTCCTCTGCTAATATGATCAGAGAGCTGCAGGTTAATAAGGTAAAATTTAATTTAGGAAGCAAACCAGATCTAGAAGAACGTTATTTGGAAAATCTTCAGATATGGAAAAGAGATTTGCCTGCGGGCTGCCGTCTGCTGTGCGAATGCCACCCGGGAACGATCATGGAAGATCCATTCGAGGTGGCGCGAATTTATGATGAGCTAGGAAGCAGCCAGTTTGAGGCGATTGTTCACCCGTTTAATGAACAGCAGGATCTGAAGCGTTGGTTCGATTGTCTAGGGAGCACCGTCACTCATGCGCACGTTAGTTTATACAAGAGTCAGTCGTTTCATCATTTAGCAGACGAAGAAGAGTTCGTGAAGAAGCGGGCAGCAATATTAAGGAACCAGAAGTTTGCTGGAACGTATTCAATGGAATTCGCAAAAGGTACTTCCTGCCCCAATGAGAATCAGGAGGTAGTTTACAACAACGCTTTACAGGACCGCCATTATTTACAGAATTTATTGCGAACTTAATGGATGATGGATCGTGTCGAGGGAGAGATCAGAATGTGGAAAGCAGCTTTAATTGGAGCGGGGATCATCGCCAAAGAACATATCGAAGCTCTGGAAAAAAGGACAGATCTAAGAGTGGTGGCTATTGCTGATATTGTTAAAGAAAAACTTACAAATTATCCTTTCCGCAAGTATCTGAATTATAAGGAAATGATCCTCAATGAGTCTCCTGATATCGTGATTATCAGTTTACCTCATTTTCTGCATAAAGAAGCGGCCTTATTCTGCGCTTCTCAAGGCTGTCACATATTACTTGAAAAACCAATGGCACTTAATACTGCAGAGTGCAGGGAGATCATCACTGCTGCAGAACATTACAACATTCAGCTTCTAGTGGGGCATATTCAACACTATTTTACAGAAAATATGGTAGCGAAAGAAATCATTCGTAAGGAAGAACTTGGAAAGGTTTTGATGGTTAAAGAAGAGAGACATATGAATTATTTTGTTTCGGAACGACCGGACTGGTTTTTGGATCGATCTAAATCAGGCGGGGGAGTAATGATGAACATAGGTGTTCATTCAATAGATAAGCTTCAGTGGATGCTTTCGACTCGTTTTTCTAAAGTACTGGCTAATTTGACTTTTGAATCTGGCACGCATTCAGATATTGAGGGGAGCGGGATAGTATATTTGCAAACAGCCGAAGGAATTCCAGCAACTATCCTGATTTCTGGTTATCAAGGCGTCCCGCGAAATAGTACAGAGTTCATTTGTGCCAAAGGAATGCTTAAAGTAGAAACCGGGAAAGGAGTTTGGAAAAGCGTGGATGGGGATTACGAAAGGGTGATCTCTCCTGAAGCATTCTCTCCTTTTTCCAGTCAGCTAACTGAATTAACGGATGCGATTGAAGGGAAGGCAGAGCTCGAGAATTCCAGCTGGTATGGTCAATCAGTAATAAAAGTAGTTGAAGCAATCTATCAATCTCATAATTGCGGCGAAGTTATCGAATTAAGTTAAGGAAGGAGGGTGTTATGAAACTCTTTTTACAGGGCGATTTAGATGGCCTGCAGCCGGGGATAGAGGAATTGGAGAAAGAGTATGCATTTTGTATTTCTAAGCAAGGGTTACTGATTAAAATCGAGCAATGGAAAAAAGAGAGAATTGAAGTCTCTCTAACTCATCAGGGAGGATTTATCGGATTTAAAGAGAAAATCCATTTCTTTAGAGCTCTCGGTCTGCTGCTTGAGCATGCAAGAGAGAAGTCTACTTTTCACTTGTGCGAGCATCCCCAATTTATTTTAAATGGCGCAATGCTGGATTGTTCGCGAAACGCGGTCCTCAAACCAGACCAAATCCACCGGCTAATGAGAAAAATGGCAATAATGGGGCTAAATCTCGTCATGCTCTACATGGAGGATACCTACGAGCTGGCAGCCCAGCCTTATTTCGGTTATAAACGGGGGAGATATACGCAAGAGGAATTATTGCACATTGACGAGTATGCCGATCAATTTGGCATAGAGGTCATACCGGCCATTCAGACGTTAGCTCATCTTTCCAATTTCCTGCGCTGGAGCAGCTCTCAGCGATTTAAGGATACAGATGATATTTTACTTGCAGGATCCAAGGATACCAGTGAACTCATTAACCAAATGCTCCTTTCCGCTACTCAGCCTTTTCGTTCGAAACGTGTTCATATTGGAATGGATGAAGCTCACTTTCTTGGAAGAGGGGAATTTCTTAATCAGCATGGATTTTCTTCTGCTTATTCCATCATGAGCTCTCACTTGAACCAAGTTTATCAAATGGCCAAATCGTTAGAATTAAGGCCGATGATGTGGAGTGATATGTATTTTCGGATGGCCTCATCCACGGGGAGTTATTACGATGACCAAGCTGTGATTCCACAAGCGGTCTTGAACGATATTCCAAAAGACATGCAGTATGTATACTGGGATTATTATCATGAAGATGAAGACTTCTATCAGGAATTCCTTCAAAAACATCAACAATTTGGCAGCGATCCTATTTTTGCTGGAGGTTTATGGACGTGGAATGGCAATTCTGTTCACTATCAGAAAGCCTTTCGAACCACTCATCCTGCATTAATGGCATGCAAGAAAGCAGGAGTGAAAGAAGTTATCGCGACACTTTGGGGAGATGACGGGGCAGAAACTGATCCATTTACGAGTCTTTTAGGACTTCAGCTGTATGCAGAGCACGGATATTCCTTGGAAGTAACCGACGATAAGTTGAGCAAACGATTTCGATTTTGTTCAGGAGCAGAGATGAGCTCTTTTCTCCAATTGGGAGAATTAGATCTTCCACCTGGTTCGGGAGACAGTCAGCTGGAGCCGGCCAATCCTGCTAAGTATCTATTATGGCAAGACCCATTGACCGGCCTATTTGATCATCATCTGGATGACGTTTCTCTTAACCATTATTACAAAGACTTGCACCAATCCTTACAAATAAGTGGGGCGCAAGCTGGAGAATGGAAATCGCTTTTTCAAGTTCCTGCTGCTCTTTGCGAGGTATTAAGTATAAAAAGTGAATTAGGATGCAGAATTAGGAAATTTTATCGGGAAAAAGACCGAACCAGTCTCCATTCTTTGATGAAAGACGAGTTTCCGCTTCTCCTAGAAAAAATCAATCATCTTAAATGGGCTCACTACTCGCAATGGATGGAGAGAAACAAGCCGTTTGGATGGGAGATCTTAGATATTCGCTATGGAGGGTTACGGTCAAGAGTAGAGACGGCGATCCATAGACTCACGCAATATTTAGAAGGAACCCTCACAGCCCTCCCTGAGCTGGAAGAAAAATCACTGGACTATGGTGAACCAGGTGCGATCTCTCCTTATCTAAGATGCAATCAATACAAAGACATTATTTCCGCCAATCCTATTTGAAGAATACTTCAGTCCATCTAAGTCTGAGGAACGCAACAACCCAGAACCACTAGTTGCAAGTGGTTCTGGGCTGTTGTTTAATTCTATTTAATCTTCCATGCTGTTTCCTATGACTGCTCCATTTCAGCCGAAGCTAAGTCATCGGGAGAAGCCTTTTTAATGAATAAAGATAAAAGGAAACCTGCGGCTGCCACACCGAATGCGACTAGATAAACGAGCTCTACGCCAGAAACTAAAGACTGAGTCATAGTTTGAGCGGAGGAAGGGTCCTCAGCATGGGCTAAGTAGCTGTCCTGTTTTGAAGTCATGATGCTGATAAATACGGAAACCCCGATGGCACCAGAAACAGGCTGCAAGGTATTCATAATCGCTGTTCCATGGGGATAAAGTTTCTTAGGCAGCTGATTCAGTCCGTTCGTTTGAGCAGGCATCATAATGGCAGATATCGAGAACATTAGGAAAATGTAGGTAACTACAATATGCCAAATGGGAGTATTCACTCCTACCTGGCTGAGCGAAAACATCGTTCCCATTAAAATGAACGCAGCAGGTATTATTAATTTTCTCGGACCAAATTTATCAAAAAGCTTTCCCATGACAGGTGAAAGAAGTCCGTTGAGTAGACTTCCAGGGAGAAGAATAAGACCGGCGGCTGCTGCTGATAAAGCTAGCGGACCTTGCATATACATAGGCAGGATAATCTCAGAAGAAAACATCGACATCATAATGATAATAAATAATCCTACCGATAAAGCGAACATCGGGTACTTGAAAACTCGCACATCGAGCAGGGGTTCTTCCAGTCTAAGCTGTCTGCGTGTGAAGAAGATCAGACTAATGACTCCTGCGATGATCAAACTGTACACTTGAGGTTCGAGAAATCCTGCATTTCCTTCCCCTGCAAAACTAAACCCTAATACTACCCCGCCGAATCCGATCGTGGACAGAACGATAGAAAGAACATCCGTTTTCGGCTTGGTGACTTCTCCCACATTTTTAAGAAACTTATATCCGAATCCAATTGAAAACAAAGCAAAAGGAATAACGGTAATAAATAGAAAACGCCAGCCCAGGTGTTCTACAATAATTCCAGATAGGGTAGGACCGATTGCTGGGGCAAACATGATAACAAGTCCAATCATTCCCATCACTGAACCTCTTCGCTCAGGTGGAAAGATTAATAAGAAGGTATTGAAAATAATCGGAATCAATAACCCTGTTCCTACGGCCTGTAGTAGCCTTCCGGCAAGGAGGATTCCAAAACCCGGAGCCAGGGAGCAAATAAGAGTACCCACTGTGAAAATGGACATCGTCCCGAGGAACATTTGCCTTGTGGTAAAGGATTGGATAAGTAATGCAGAAATCGGTATAAGAATCCCCATCACCAGCATAAATCCAGTAGCCATCCACTGAACGACAGGCGGAGATACATCGAATTGATCCATTAATGTAGTAAGGGCAATATTAAGCAATGTTTCATTTAGAATAGCAAAGAACGCCCCAATAATGAGTGAAATCATTACAGGCATAACGCTGAAATCTGGATCTTCCGCAAGAAACTCATAGGATTTCTTGTTGTCTTTTTCGTCCATTGCGGCCACCTCCTTTAGTCAATAGTTTGTAACTATCGCAAGTATTTATTATAACGGATGAGAGGAGGCGGGTATAGGATGAAGTTTGTTAAACTTCAGCTTACATTTCTTCAGGAGTTTCAATCCCTAGAAGGGACAACCCTTCTTTAAGGACAATACTAAAACAAAAGATGAGAGTAAGGCGCTGATTTAAATGGTCTTCAGCTAATATTCTCTTGGATGCATAATATTGGTTAAATGATTTGGCCGTATCGAGTAAATATTTAGCTAATTTAGACGGATCATAGGATGAGTAGGCTTGTTTAACAGTTTCCGGGAACAAACGGAGCTGTTTGATCAATGGCCAGGCATCTTCATCATTTAAAGAGGCAGCAGCGTTCTTTAACTCAAATGTTCCTTTATTTAGAATGGAACAAGTCCGAACATAGGCGTATTGCAGATAAGGGGCCGTATTCCCTTCAAAGGTAAGCATGTCATCCAGTGAAAATTCCACATCATTACGGCGATCGTGTTTTAAGTCATGGAAAATGACCGCACCAACGCCCACTTGTTTTGTTGTTTCTTCCTTATTATTAAGGGAAGGATTTTTGGCTTCAATATTGGATTGTGCTTGCGCAACTGCTTCTTCAAGTGCTTGTTTCAGAAGCACAGTTTTGCCTTGTCTGGTGGACATTTTCTTCCCACCCTGAAGCATCATTCCAAAGGATATGTGCTTCACAGAATCCGCCCAGGTAAATCCCATTTTACTTAAGACGTGCTTCACTTGCTGAAAGTGTAACGACTGTTCATGTCCTACGACATATAGAGCTTCATCAAACTGGTAATTCTGATAACGATCCACGGCTGCGGTAAGGTCTCGTGTAGCATAAATAGAAGTCCCATTGCTTTTCTTTATTAAACATGGAGGCATTCCTTCTTCATCCAGCCGTACAACCTGGGCTCCCTCAGATTCGGTGAGCAGGTCTTTCTCTATTAGAAGCTGAATAGTTTCTTCCATCTTATCGTTATAGTAAGCTTCTCCACGGGTGAGATCAAAAGAAACCCCGAGAAGCCGATAGATGTTTTCAAACTCTTCTAGAGATTCCTCCTTAAACCATTTCCACAGCTTCACAGCTTCTTCATCTTGGTTCTCGAGTTTCTTAAACCATTCTCTCCCTTCTCCAATTAGACGTGGATCTTCTTTAGCTTCATTATGAAACTGAACATAAATTCTCGTAAGCTCAGTTAATGGATCAGCTTTGACTAATTCCTCCTTGCCCCAGCGCTTATAGGCTGCCAGAAGCTTGCCAAATTGAGTTCCGTAATCACCGATATAGTTGATTTTCACTGTAGTATAACCGGATTTCTCAGCAAGATTTGCCAGGGCATTGCCGATCACTGTGGAACGGAGGTGGCCCATGGAAAACGGCTTCGCGATATTAGGGGCAGACATATCGAGTACCACAGTTTTATTTTTGCCATTTGTATTACTGCCGTAGCTGCTCTTTTCCGAAAGGATTTGTTTCAATGTGTGCTCTGCTATAAAGGTTTGATTTAGAAATATGTTTAGATAGCCTCCTGCTGTCTGTACTTTTTCGATCGTTTCATGTTTGAGCCGGGAAGCTAATTCCTCAGCAATCGCAGCCGGGGATTTTCGCAGTATTTTGCTAAGTTGAAAACATGGGAAAGCAATATCTCCATGGTCGGATTGCTTTGGTGTTTCGAGAAGGTTGTAAACCCACTCACGGTCATACTCCTCACCAAGGAGATGAGAAAGCTGCAGGGCGATTAAGTGTTTTTCCATTAGTGATCCTCCTTTAAGGAATGAAACTGAATGCATGTTGAAAAATAAAACAAAAAAACCTCGTCTCCATGAAGAGACGAGGTTTGTGCTCGCGGTACCACTCTAATAGCTGTAAACAGCCACTCGATAGTTGATAACGGGGGTCACCCCGGCCATCCTTACTAGTTATTTTCAGGATCGCTTCTCAAAAGTCCGGTTCACTTATTAGTCTGCTGTTCAGGCTTCCACCGTCCCTGATTCGCTGTGCGCTTTCTAAAAAGTTACTCTCTTTTTCCTAGAAATTAAGTATTGTTCAGATTATAGCTAATGGTGATAAGGAATGCAACTGTTTCTACGGTTTCTTGTAAATATAAATGCAGGAGCTAGACAAATCATGAGGAACCCTTGCTTTCTTAGCAGCAGACCAGTCAGGAAGATGGAAGGTATTGGACACAAGTGTGAATTTTCGGTGGCTATGAATTTTCAAAGATAATTTCCTCATAGCTCCTGGATAAAGGTAGGTATACAGGAAATCATGAGAGGTAAGGTCTAATTTGAAAAAATCCTTCCTTATTATATACACATTTCTATAGCGGAATAGTAGTTTCCGAAGAAGTAGAATCATCCAGGGGAACCAGGACATCTCGTAGGCCGTAATTTTTGCATTAGGAAATTGTCTGGCATAACTAAATGTCATTGCCCCAAATCCTGCCCCGAGTTCAGCTATAGAGTCTGGTGTATGGGGAGACGAAATTTCAAAGATTTTTTTTCTGGCAGCTGCGGAAGTTGGTGTTGGAGTGATCCCTGTGGCTATAGTGCCAATAACAAGCATAAGGAGTATAAAAATGATGAGAATAAGAGCAATGATTATGAACATAGCAGACACCTCTTTCTTCCATTGTAATAGATACGGGCAGAATTGAAGAAGAATATCTAAATCGCTGTTATAATAATTTTGAATTTAAGTGAGGTGAATGAATTGAAGAAAGCAGAAACAATGGAAGATATACAGTCCTTTATCCATTCTCATAAACTAGCACTTCTCTATATCCCAGACCGGCTGTTCAGTGTGTCACAGTTTACTGCCTCAGATTGAGGAAATATTAATAGAATACCCTAACGTGAAGACTATTCAAGCAGATGCTGCTGAGATTCGTGAAGTTGCCGGAGCGTTTTCCGTCTTCACTGCCCCTGTAGTTTTGGTATTTGCGGAAGGAAAGGAATGGTTCCGCAGAGCACGTTTTGTCCCAATGGGTGAATTACAACAGGAACTAACCAAATTAAATCATTTACTTAATGAATGAGTAAAGGAAATTTTAAAGACAAAAGAATAGTCTTCATTAGAAACCCGGACCATTTATATTCCTTTGGTTCGGGTTTTCTCTTTCTGGCTTTAAATGAGAGTTCTTTGTCTGCCTGCATAGTCGTCTATTTTAACGCTTGAAGCCCTTCGTTGATAGTTTTTTGAAAATTTGACCTTTTCCTTCAAATGGGCATTATCCAGTTTTTCTCAAAAATTCAACCTCCATATAACTCCGTGAGAGCGAATTATTCCCGATGAGAGACGATGAATATCAAATACCTTCGAGTGAAACCGTTTACACTGACTAATTGGCGTTTATAGACATGACTTGCTAAAAACCCCTTGAATAAGTATTTGCGAGTGTTATGATGAAAAACGTCATAAAGAAAGCGAACAAAAAACGCGAACAAATAAACGAACGGGAGAGATGAACTCATATGATCAAACAAACGATTGCTTTTCTAGGTGCAGGTTCTATGGCGGAAGCAATGATTTCCGGAATGGTCGAGTCTGGAAATATCCCTGCAGAACAAATTATTGTTACTAACCGAAGTAATCAAGAAAGGTTAAATGAGATTCACAATAAATACGGTGTACGTACAGTTCTAAAAGATCAATTAGATTACTCAGAAGTTGATCAATTTATCCTGGCAATGAAGCCAAAAGATATTGAAGCTGTACTGGAAGATATAAAAATTAAAATTGAACCAAATCAAGTACTTGTATCTGTACTTGCTGGTATTTCTACTTCTTATATGGAAGATCGTCTGAATGACGGTCAGCAGGTTATTCGAGTAATGCCGAATACTTCAAGCATGTTAAGAGAGTCTGCAACAGCTATTTCTCCAGGCCGGCATGCGGCTATGGACCAAGTGATGGTAGCTAAAGAGCTGCTGCAATCAATTGGCCGCGTATTCGTAATTGATGAAGAGAACATGGATGTCTTTACGGGCATCGCTGGAAGCGGACCTGCTTATTTCTATAACTTAATGGAGCACATCGAAGATACAGGTAACCAAGAAGGATTAGATCGCGAAACTATTCGTGAAATTGGTGCGCAGACGTTATTAGGTGCAGCGAAAATGCTACTAGAACGTGACGAAAGCCCAACTGAACTTCGTAAAAAAGTTACTTCTCCAAACGGCACAACCGCAGCTGGTCTTGATGCTTTAGATCAAAATGGCGGCGGTCAAGCTATTTCCGAAGCTATAAAAGGAGCAGCCAGCCGTTCTGAAGAACTAAGAATGGAATTGGAAGGAATGCTAGTCGGTAGTAAATAAATGAGAAAAACATCCAAGGTAAATTCGAGAAAATATAACCAAAAACGTCTTAATAGGAGTGATATGTTGACTAAAGAAAACAAGCGTGTAGTAATTAAAATAGGTAGTAGTTCATTAACAAGTATGCATGGAGAAATCAGCCGTCGTAAATTAGAAAAGTTAGTAGACGAAGTTGTCCGGTTAAAAGATGACGGTCACGAAGTCTTACTCGTTTCATCAGGTGCAGTTGCTGCCGGCTATCGTAAGCTAGGCTGCTTAACACGTCCAAGTACTTTACCTGAAAAGCAAGCTGCTGCTTCTATTGGTCAAGGGTTATTGATGGAGTCTTACTCCGATCTGTTCTTATCCCACGGCTATATGGATTCCCAGATTTTAATTACCCGCAGTGACTTCTCTGATGAGAACCGCTACAACAATGCACGTAATACAATCAACGTATTACTTGAACGCGGAATTATTCCAATAGTAAATGAAAATGATACCATTACCATTGATCGTTTGAAGTTTGGCGATAATGATACACTTTCAGCGAAAGTAGCTGGACTTGTCGATGCAGACAAACTGATCATTCTATCAGATATAGACGGATTGTATGACGCAGATCCTAGAAAAGATAAAGATGCCAAGCTGCTTGACCGTGTACACGAAATTACACCTGAAATTGAAGATGCAGCTGGGGATCCAGGAAGTGATGTTGGAACAGGCGGCATGAAATCAAAAATTGACGCTTTCAAAATTGCTATGGCATCCGGGATCAACTCTTTCCTTGGTAAAGCTGGAACTGAAAATATTGTCTATGACGCTGTTTATCACAATGCAACAGGGACGTATTTTGAATCTAAACCTGAAAATGAAAACTTAGATCAGAAGAAACAATGGATCGCCTTTAATTCTGGTCCAGAAGGTGAAGTAATCATTGATCACCGTGCCAAAGAAAGCATTGTAGAAATGAAGAACAGCCTTCTGCCAATGAACGTTCACCATGTAAAAGGACGCTTTAAATCTGGATCAGTCGTCCGTATTCATGACTTGAATGGAGAAGAAATTGGTCTTGGTGTCGTAAATTATTCATCAGAAAAACTGAAAGAGATGATCAGCCTGACTGAACCAGAGCTGGAATCTTACGAGAAAGCTGCAGTAGAACGTAAAGATTTCGTTTGCCACTTAGAAGTTTCTATGCCCGTAGGTGTTTAAAATACTCAAGGAGGTCTTTGATGACACAAATCAAAAGTAATGTAAACGTTGAGCAACAAGCGATTGAGGCAAAAAAAGCTGCTAAAAAGCTGTTAATTCTTTCTGAAGAAGACAAGAACGAAGCTTTAAATCACTTGGCTGACGTACTTGAACGTGAATTTGAAACCATTTTAAAAGCGAATGAAAAAGATCTGGAAAATGGACGCGAGAAAGGTTTCTCTCAAGCGTTTATGGATCGTTTGTCCTTATCGCAAGAAAGAATAAAGGATTTCTCTAATGGTCTTCGCGAGGTCTCAGAACTGAACGATCCAACAGGGGACGTAATTTCTGATTGGACTCTTGAAAATGGTCTGCAAGTTCAGAAAGTCACTGTACCCCTTGGTGTTATTGGCATGATTTATGAAGCCCGTCCGAATGTGACCGTTGATGCCACAGGACTTGCGCTGAAGTCAGGCAATGCGATTATCTTAAAAGGTGGATCCTCCGCGATTAATTCCAACCAGGCTATTGTAGATGTTATCCATCAGGGTCTGGAAGAAACTAAGATTCCGAAAGAGGCCGTGCAGTTTATTGCCTCTACGGATCGTGAAGCAACGAAACAATTGTTTACTATGAAAGAACACGTAGACGTATTGATTCCTCGCGGTGGCGGTAAGCTTATCAAAGCAGTTGTAGAAAATGCGACTGTTCCTGTTCTTGAAACAGGTGTAGGAAATTGCCACATTTATGTAGATAAAGAAGCTGACGTCGAAAAAGCGATTAATATAATGGTCAATGCAAAAACAGACCGCCCGGCGGTGTGTAATGCTGCAGAGACGCTAATCGTTCATAAAGATTGGCTGGACGAAAATATAGATGCCTTGAACAAAGCCTTTCAGGAAAATGGTATTCAAGTGCATGGAGATGAGCATGCAATCAGTGTGATACCAAATGCTGTTCCTGCTGCTCACGAAGATTGGGCAAATGAATATTTAAGCACAGACATCGCTGTGAAAACAGTAGAAGATCTAACGGATGCGATTGCCCATATCGAAACGTATGGTACCAAACACTCTGAGGCGATCGTTACAGAGAATCAGGAAAATGCACAAACATTCTTGAATCTGGTGGACGCTGCTGCGATTTATCACAATGCTTCCACTCGTTTCACTGACGGTGGTGCCCTTGGCTTCGGTGCAGAGATTGGTATCTCTACTCAGAAGTTACATGCTCGCGGACCAATGGGACTGCCTGCACTAACTACGATTAAGTTCCTTATGAAGGGAACTGGACAGATTCGATAAATGCTTAGTTTGCTCCCTCTATACTTAGAGGGGGCTTTTTATTTGTAATCTTTCCTTAAAAAATACAGGATCAAAGAGAAAAGAATTTAAACAATACGCATGGCAGCTTGATTGATGGGCAGAAATGAATTACTATTTCTATGACAGCATTGAATTCTAACAAAGGTTTACAGGAGGTAACTATGAACGATTTATTGCAATTAAAGGATAAATATGTAGTGATAATGGGGGTAGCAAATTCTAGAAGTATTGCTTGGGGCGTAGCAAGATCCCTTCATGAAGCTGGAGCAAAGCTTATCTTTACATATCGAAAAGAGAGGTCTTTAAAGAAACTTAACAAACTATTAGAAGAGCAGGGCGTTCAAGCTGAACTGGTCCTCCCATGTGATGTGAATGAGGATGAGAGTATAGAGCAGACCTTTAAACAGATTGGAGAAGAAGTGGGATCTATTTACGGAGTCGTACACTCTATTGCATTTGCGCATGCGGAAGACCTCAAAGGGGACTTTATTGATACCTCCAGAAGTGGTTTTGCTTATGCACAGGATACTAGCGCTTATTCGCTGGTGGCTGTTACAAAAGCAGCACGGCCACTGATGACAGAAGGCGGAGCGATCCTTGCCATGAGTTATTTAGGAGCTGAGCGTGTAGTCGGAGGATATAATGTGATGGGTGTTGCCAAAGCTTCCCTTGAAGCCTCTGTAAAATACTTAGCTTCTGAGGTCGGACAAAGTGGCATCCGTGTGAATGCTATTTCTGCCGGAGCTATTCGCACGCTGTCCGCAAAAGGCGTTGGATCATTCAACACAATTCTTCATGAGATAGAAGAAAAGTCACCGCTTAGAAAAAATGTTACACAGGAAGAAGTCGGTGATATGAGTATGGCTATGCTAAGCCATCTATCCCGCGGAGTTACCGGGGAAATTGTTTATGTGGATTCTGGTTACAACATATTAGGTTAAGAACGATGCCGTCTCATATTAAGTGAGGCGGTTTTTTTAGTAGAATGTGTGGTTCCTTATTACTAAAAAGCTCCCTTTTCTTGAAGACTCAGGTTCGAGACATTTCAGTCCGTTGCCATATCAAGACTGGGGTTGGATGGGAAATAACTCGCTTTCCTGCGGGGGAACTGGCAAGCCTCCTCAGTCGTTATCACTCCTTGTGGGATCTCGCCTAGCTCCTTCTCCCGCGGGAGTCTCGCTATTTCCCACCCAACCCCTTTGTGTATAAAGTGAACGGATATTTTCAACCGAAGGAAATTTGTCGCTCTACCTTTCTACATGAAATTTAGCAGCAATTAATGCTTTACATGCTCCTTTTTTAACTTAAGCGGATATGGAGCAGATTTCGAGAGCCAAAATACAGCAAGGGGCGGAGGAGAACGCGGAGACGCATGACAGGTGAGACCCCGGAAGACGAAGTCCGAGGAGGCTCAGCGCATGCCCGCGGAAAGTGTTCAAATGTGGAATCGCCCTGGTAGACACGACCAGCATAAGCCGACCATCAAAAGGAAGGCGATTTTCCCTTCCTTTGATGAGCGGCTTATGTCTCGAGTGTCTGGGCGATGGAACTAGACGAGCCGTTCCCCGCAGCCTCTAGATTCTCATCAAAAGTCTCGAAATCGAGTCTTACACAATCCTGTACTATACTTAAAGACTTGGTTTCAGATTAATGGCATCAATAGAACAGATTAAAAAGAATTTATCCGTTATAACTCTTTCGAACTTGAATAGATTGAATTAACAAACCTGTTGTTCATTAAATTGATAGAACTTGCACCTGTTCTATTGCAGAGACTATGGTACTCTTAAGGGGACTTAACAAAACAATGATGAACTCAATAGAAATTTCAAGGAGGAATTCAATGAATCATCCATCTGTAAAACGGTTTCGAATTGCCGGTCTCATTGAGGGTGGTTCGCTGCTGTTTTTACTATTTATTGCTATGCCGTTAAAGTATTTTGCCGGCCTGCCAGAAGTGGTCACCGTAGTTGGCTCAATTCATGGTTTTCTATTTATCACTTATTTAGGATTTATAGCTTATACCACCTATAAAATCCGCTGGTCTCTTATCTGGGTACTGGGAGCCTTTATCGTGGCCTTTATTCCGTTTGGTAATATTTGGCTCGATCAGCGTGTTAAAAGAAATTTTGCATAAAAAAAAGCGAGACACTCTTTAATAGAGTACTCGCTTTTTTTTGAATCAGTCTTTGGAATGCATAGCACGCATAGGAGCAGTGGTTGTAGGACGAATTGGATCTAAGCAGGAAATCGCACAGAAACAATCAAGATCGACAGTGATACAAATACCAGTAGCATAGAAGTCTACGACATTATTAAGGAAGTCACAAACATCTCTGTTGCTGTCACATTGTCTAGTGCAGCTTGCTGCTGAACCGTGTACTGGCTGTAATAGTTCCAATTGTACACAGTTGTCACTGTCCTCTACGAATTTACATGCTCTGAATACAGGTGATTCTACGCAATGGTAGCGGCTTGTGCCGTTTGTGACTCTCTCAACTCCACTGCCAAAGAATGGTTTGCACCCGCAATACAAAATAAATGGGATGGTAGTGGCATTGTTTCCATTTCCAGAAGAAGGGGAAAGCAGCTCAGCAATAGAGCGGTCACAACCAGTAGAACAACAATCGCGGCCTGCGACTTCGTCCTGTGCATCAACGATAGCTCTGACTACATCTTTGACACAGTTCGAGCCTTTTGAAGAATGGCAACTCATAATTTAATTCTCTCCTTTTTAATTGGTCTTACGTAACTATTCTATGTGGAGTGGAAAAAAGCGCTTGTATAATAGTCTATTTTTAATAGGAAGTTCATTATATGAATCACAATTTTTTAAAAAAACTAGTACATCTGCCAAAGCAAAGGAGAGCGGATGCCATATAATAAACTATATCTTCTCATAGATATATTTTCACTTCCTTTTAAATACTTCCCTTTTAAAAACGCTAGCAGAGCAACTAGCGTTTTTAAGGTTTCATAAAAAAATCTCCACTTGCCAGTAAAGGGAAGTGGAGATTTTTTTTATTCTGTTTTAGATATGGCCTGGGCCAAGGATGAGGTGATGGTGATTTTCCCAAAGTTTATGCCGAGTTGAACAGCTGTTTGGGCAATTTCCGGACGAATCCCGGAAAGAGAAGTAGTCACTCCGATGAGCCTTAATCCATCAAGTAACGAAAATATTTGATGAGCGACCATCGTATCGATCATATAGACTCCGGACAAGTCAATAAAAAGGTGAGCCACTGACTTATCCATGCATTGCTGCAGTGTATTCTCTAAAATAGCACTTGCCCTAATGGTGTCGATTTCCCCTACTAAAGGCAGAAGGGCACGTCCGCGTGTTAAATCTATAATAGGAGAGCTTAAATCATTGATCATCTGTTGCTGCTCCTCAAATTGGCTGTCTACATATTTAGATTTCTCTTCCGTGAATCGAAGCAACGCAATGTCAAAGATCTCTACTAACACATTTTTCCAAAGATCGATCTGCTTTTGAGTCACTTCTCGAGGATTAGATTCTGCATATTCTTCAATGAAATCAAGATACTGTTTTCTTACTCTCATAAACTCTCTTAAAATATAATGAGTTGGAGTTTCCAAATGTTCTTTGTCAGTAGCAATTCCTATGACCCACTCATCGAATCCTTTAAGAAAAACAGATTTTTCCTCAATGAAAATTTTGCAAAGCTGTTTATGAAATTCTAAGTTCTGGGTTTTTAATTTACAAATTATTTCTGGATCAGTAGAGGAATAGACTCCTGCAGGATCACTCTTATCTAAGGACTCATACCATTCTTCGGTCAAACGTTCAGCTTTTTGTAATAGAAATTTATGTAAATCTTTATCCCTCTGCATGAAATGACCTCCTACGTATCCTTTACTTCATTATCTATTATTATATATGGATAGTAAGACAATTACTAACTTTTTCGGCAAGTAAAATTTTTTATTTTTAAGAGTATATTGCAGGAAGAAATTAGAGAAGGATATTATTGGGCATGGGAAGGCACTGGCTTTATATTATTTCCAATAGAATGATTCCTTATATTGGATAGGATTTTTAACTTTACTCCAAAATAGATGAGTGTTAAAGTTCTTCATTGTGCAAAAATAGGTCAAAAGGAGTTCTGTATGAATAATAAACAAACCGGGCATATTGATTGGCCTGTATTCGGAATTAGCGGAGGAGCATTGATTTTATTCGTTATTCTGGCAATTTTTAATATTAATTTAGTAGAGGATTTTGTTAATCAAAGTTTTGCCTGGTCAGCAAAATATTTTGGTGCGTTTTGGCAAGTGATCATGTTAGCTACCTTCTTAGTAGGTTTGTGGCTGGCATTTTCGAAGTATGGAAAAATTAAAATGGGGGGTATGGAAAAACCGGAAATAAGTCTTTACAAATGGTTATCCATAATCATGGCGACCCTGTTAGCCGGCGGTGGAGTATTTTGGGCAGCTGCTGAACCGATGTATCATTTCTTATCTGTACCTCCTCATCAATCAGGAATAAAGGGAGGAACAACAGCAGCGGTAGACCCTGCATTGGCACAGAGCTTTATGCATTGGGGGTTCCTGGCTTGGGCTATTCTGGGCACGATTAGTGCGGTTGTCATGATGTACGGGCACTATCATAAAGGAATGCCGATGAAGCCTAGAACTCTGCTGTACCCCATCTTTGGGGAAAGACTGCGAAACAGCTGGTTTGGTACAGTTATTGATGCCTTTTCTGTTATAGCTGTGGCGGCAGGAACCATTGGCCCTATAGGGTTTTTAGGTTTGCAAGCGAGCTACGGTCTTCAGGAAATCTTCGGGGTTCCTAATCAATTTAGTACCCAGTTTACCATTATCTTTGCAGTCGTTTTAATTTCTACGATTTCAGCAGTCACAGGACTTTACAAGGGAATTCAGTATTTAAGTAACTTTAATGTGCGATTAGCGATTGCTTTAATGATTTTCATCGTAATTTTTGGTCCTGGTGAATTTATTATGAATCATTTCTTATCTGCTTTTGGTACTTATGTTGATCAATTTATTCCTATGAGTACGTACCGTGGGGATAAGGATTGGCTGTCGAGCTGGACGGTTTTCTTCTGGGGATGGTTTATTGGATATGGTCCAATGATGGCGATCCTGGTAAGCCGTATTTCAAGGGGACGTACGATTCGTGAAATTATTGTGGCGGTTTCCATTTTTGCTCCAGTGATCTCGACTTTCTGGTTTACAATATTAGGTGGTTCAGGGATATTCTTTGAGCTTCAAAATCCTGGATCTGTTTCTGATGCCTTAAACTCAGCTGGGAATCCTGCCGCCATGTTTGCGATCACAGAGCAGTTTCCATTAGCTAGTATTATTTCACCGTTGTTCCTTGTTTTAACGATCCTCTTTGTAGTAACAACTAGTGATTCTATGTCCTATACAATTGCAATGGCAGTTACAGGGGAAGGAAACCCTAAAGTCTGGCTTCGAGTCTTCTGGTCGGTTCTTATGGGAGCGATCGCGATTATTCTTCTAATCACAGGGGATAGCGGGATTACTCAGCTTCAAAACTTTATTGTGGTAACAGCGGTCCCTGTATCCATTATTCTTCTACCGACCATTTGGCTTGCTCCTCGTGTTGCCAAACGAATGGCGATAGAGCAAAACTTAAATAAATAACAAAAGACTCACTGGTGCGATGATATGTCGCACCAGTTTTTTGGATGATCTTCAACGATCTATATGGAAAAGCAGGAAATCTCTTATGCTTAAGGGAAGAAGTAGTAATAAGGGAGGAGATCGCAGTGAAACATAATGAAAATTTATTAGCACAATTAGCAGCCTGCTATGATCAAAATAGTTGGTTTGTTTGCTTTAATGAGGCAGTAGTCGATTTAAACGAGCAGGAAGCTCATTGGAAGGCGAGTGAATCTGATCACTCAGTAGAGCAGCTGGTTACTCACCTGCTCTTTTATAATGAACGGTTTCTGCAGCGTTTCTCAGGAAAGAAAGTAGAAGAATTATCAGATCATTACCCTACGTTTGAACCAAGGCCGAACACCAGCTGGATACAGCTTAAAGAAGCTTATCGCGAAATTATGGAGCAGTGGAGGATTGTGATCAGGGAATCCAACGAAGACGAACTGGCAACTTGGTCAGAAACCTTATCTGACCTATTTCTGCACAATGCTTATCATATTGGCCAGATCGTAATGATCAGAAAACGCCAAGACAGCTGGAGCGAATCCCCGAAAGTAAATGGATAAAAGCAGGGAATCTGCCAGCTCAGAGGCCGATCATGCATAATATAGCCGGTAGAGAATATCATTAATCTGTGGAGGTTAAAATCGACAAAAAAACAAGTTGATATATGACCAAAAAGGAGTATGATAAGATCACATACCGAAAAGAGTGGTAAGGTCAATAAGGAGGAATGAACATGGCTTGGGTTCATTTGATGCTTTCAGCTCGTTATATTTTCATTGCATTTTTCTCTCTGACTGCTTTAAGTTTAATCTCCTTTCAATCCTTTGCAATGTTTCAGGCGTTTCTCGATTTTTTTGATTTCTTTCACCGCAGATAAGTTTACACTTATGAGTACCCATTGGGTTTATCCCGGTGGTTTTTTTGTTTTTTTTGGTAAAACTAGGTGTGTAAGCATGAAACTGGAAGGGTAATTATTAACAATAATTACAGCTGGAAGGGTTTGTGATTCCATGCCTTATTTCGTTAAAGGGATTTTATTTTACTTGTTTACCTTATTCCTTCTTCGTGTGGGAGGAAAAAGAACGATTTCTAATTTAACACCTGGGGAAGTAGTGGTGATGATTGCTCTTGGCAGTTTAATGGTCCACCCCTTGAAGAGCAGTAATGTGTGGGTAACGATGTATGGGGGGAGCATACTTATTGCAGGAATCCTCATCGTATCCTTTGCTGAACTTCGTATTCCTTTCTTAAAGAAGGTAATAGAGGGAGAGCCGGTTGTTGTCATAGATGAAGGAAAGATACTTCATAAAAATCTAGGAAAAGTGAAAATGACCCAAGACGAGCTTTTTATGCAGTTAAGACTTCACAAGATTTCTTATATTGAAGAAGTTAAAACAGCTACATTTGAGGTTAGCGGCAATCTGGGTTTAGAACTTTATCATAATCCTACTAACGAGCTTTATGAATTAAAGGAAGAGGTTCGAAGGTTGTCGTTGCTTATGGAAAACTCTGTTGATGATCGAGAAGAGGAAAATACAAATTCTTCCCCACCAGTCTCAATATTTGACCAGTTGAAAAAGTGATTGAAGGCAGTTCTTGCATGTTTGGACGCAACCACATAAAAAGGAAATACAGTCCATGATTTTGAATTCGGTAGAGGAATAAATTTATTATCAAAAAGCCGAACCAGTGGATTCCAATGGTTCGGCTTTTTGCAGTTATCGATATAACGAGTGCTCGCTTGGCCTTCTTTAGAGGAGTGGCACCGTACAGTCATATTAGAGCTCAAACTTAGGCTTTAGCTTGAGTGACGGGCAGATATTTCGTGAAGTAGGCTCCGGTAAGCAGGAGCAATACAGTCAGCGTCCAGCTGACTACTCCTATGAAATTCAGCCAGTAAGCGATCATGTTTACAATGGCAATCAAGTAAAAACAAAGAGAGGGAACGAAAGTCTTGATTCCATTTACGCTTTCTTTTTTCCTTCTCTTTAAAGTGAAGAGCACAGAAAATATCATGGCAATGATGAGCAGTATGGATAGAAATACAGTAGACATATGATAAAGCTCCTTATTGAGACAAATTATAGTAAGAATGATCATTATGGTACTTTAACCCTGGTTCTTCTAACCTGCGTTTAATAGTGAAAGATTAATCTTATCTTATCATATTGTTTAGCAGTTTTGTTGGATAATAAAGGGAATTAAAAGGTGAATTATCATTCATTTATGTTGAATATTCAGAAAAATCGGTATAAAATGGAAGTGGCATACTGACCGGTTGGTATGTGATGAAAGAAGGGAGGTTTAATCAACATGAATTTTGATTACTCCGAAAAAGTAAAAAGCTTTCAGGAGAAAGTCACAAGTTTTATGGATGAACATGTCTATCCTAATGAATCGCTTTATGAAGCGCAGTTAAATGAGCAGGATTCCAGGTGGTCCGGTATTCCCCCAATCATGGATGAATTAAAATCTCGTGCTAAAGAGCAAGGACTTTGGAATTTGTTCTTGCCTGATCATACATATGGAGCCGGATTAACAAATTTAGAATATGCTCCTCTCTGTGAACTTATGGGACGGTCCCTCATTGGGCCAGAAGTTTTTAACTGCAGTGCACCAGATACGGGGAATATGGAAGTGCTTGCTCGTTACGGAAGTGATGAACAAAAGAAGGAATGGTTACGCCCCTTGCTGAATGGAGAAATTCGATCTTGCTTCTCGATGACGGAGCCTGAGGTCGCTTCCTCAGATGCAACAAATATTCAATCGCAAATTCAGCGGGATGGAAATGAATACGTCATTAATGGTCGGAAATGGTGGTCTTCGGGGGCAGGAGATCCAAGATGCAGGCTGGCTATTTTTATGGGAAAGACCAACCCCGATGCCCCAAGGCATGAGCAGCAGTCCATGATTTTGGTGCCCCTTGATACAGAAGGGGTAACGGTTAATCGAATGCTTCCGGTATTTGGATATGATCATGCCCCTCATGGCCATGGGGAGATCGATTTTAAGAATGTTAGAGTTCCAGATTCGCAGATTATCTGGGGCGAAGGGAAGGGTTTTGCGATTGCTCAAGGGCGACTAGGACCTGGCCGCATCCATCATTGCATGCGGCTGATAGGAGCAGCAGAACGTGCACTTGAAGAATTATGTAAGCGTGTACAATCACGGGAAGCTTTTCATAAGCCTTTAGCGGATCAAGGAGTAATACGAGAGTGGATTGCTGATTCGAGAATTGAATTGGAGCAGGCAAGACTACTTACACTTAAAGCAGCCTATAAGATGGATACGGTGGGGAACAAACAAGCGAAGACAGAGATTGCTATGATTAAGGTCGTGGCACCTAATATGGCATTGAAAGTCCTGGATCGTGCCATCCAAGCTCATGGTGCTGCCGGAGTCAGTAATGATTTCACTTTGGCAGCACAGTGGGCAAACGCGAGAACCCTGAGACTTGCCGATGGTCCGGATGAAGTACACAGGCGCCAAGTAGCTAAACTCGAATTATCCAAATATAAGGAGTGATCCAATGCATGTAAAGCAGCTATTTGATTTGACGGGAAAAACGGCAATCGTCACGGGCGGGGGCCGTGGTCTGGGCGAACAAATTGCCGAAGGGCTGGCTGAAGCAGGAGCTAACATTGTGCTCTGTTCTCGAAAAGCAGATGCTTGTGAGAATGTGTGCCGGCGGCTGGAGAAGGAAACAGGAGTGAAGACGTTAGCCCTGCCCTGCGATATTACGGACCCAGAAGCAATTGACCATCTCATCAATAAAACGGTAGAAAAGTTTAAAACCATTGATATTCTTGTTAACAACAGCGGAGCAACATGGGGGGCTCCCGCTTTGGAAATGCCTCTAGAAGCTTTTCAAAAGGTGATGAATGTAAATGTAACCGGTACTTTTCTTGTTTCTCAAAAAGCAGGCGAGGTGATGGTAAAACAGCAGTTTGGAAAAATTATTAACATCGCTTCAGTAGCAGGACTTGGCGGGGCTGATCCGCGATTTATGGATACTGTCGGTTATAACGCTAGCAAAGGGGCAGTGATTACGTTTACTAAAGATTTGGCGGTGAAGTGGGGAGAGCACAATATTCAAGTGAATGCGATAGCTCCCGGATTTTTCCCGACAAAAATGTCGAAGGTTCTGCTTGAGGAAGGCGGGGATTTTATCCTGGACCGAACTCCGCTAAAAAGATTCGGTTCAGAAGAGGACCTTAAAGGAGCAGCGTTATTTCTTGCGTCCGCTGCAGCGAATTATGTGACAGGGGACGTTCTGGTAGTGGATGGCGGTATGCACGCCTCCTGCTGATCACTTCATCATATGAGATCTTGTAAGGGCGGTTGGCTATGAAAGATAGAGTGTTAGATACAAGTATTGAGTTATTTGGCAAAAAAGGATTTAGAGAAACATCGATCCAGGACATCGTGGATGCTGTTGGAGTTACGAAAGGCACGTTTTATTATTATTTCAAAAATAAAGAAGATGTGCTTGTACAAATTCATCAAGCGTTTATTGAGCATCTGCTCGCTCAGCAGTCCAAGATTCTGGAAGATGAGACAACATCAAATAAACAGAAAATGTACGCCATTGTCGAAATGCTTATTCTTAATATCCGGACTGAGTCGGATAGTGCGATGGTGTTTTTCCGGGAAATGCGTCACTTGAGCGAGGAGAAAACAAAAGATATTCTGCCCAAAAGAACGGAATTCCAAGTACAATTACAAAGGCTGATTGAACGGGGGATCGAAGCTTTAGAATTTCGGGCTGATTTACGTTCCGACATGCTTTCTCTCGCCATACTGGGGGTCGCCAACTGGAGTTATTTTTGGTATGAGCCTGATGGGGAAGTCTCGGAAAAGGAACTGACGAAGATTTATATGGCGATGATTTTTGAAGGAATAGAGGAGGATACGAAATGACTGTGAACAATCTTGCTGTAGTTGGAGCCGGGTCAATGGGACACCAAATTGCTATGCTGAGTGCTCTGGGAGGATATACGACGACCTTGCAGGATGTGAGTCAGGAATCGCTGGATGAAGCAAGAGTTAAATTATCCAGCATTATGGACAAGTGGGTGAGAAAGGAGAAGATCCCAGCTGCTAAACGAGACCAAGCTTTCGAAAACCTCACCTTTACTACGGACCTGACAGAAGCGGCCGGTGTAGCAGATTTCGTCATTGAAGCTGTGGTGGAAAAACTTGCTGTGAAGCGTGAAGTATTTGCGAAACTGGATGAAATTGCGCCTAAGCATGCGGTGTTAGTTACGAATTCAAGTACGATAGTTAGTTCACTGATCGCAGATGCTACATCCCGGCCAGAGAAGATTTGTAATATGCACTTCTTCTTCCCTCCGCTTGTGATGGATTGTGTTGAAGTCGTAAAGGGAGAGCATACATCTGAGGAAACCGCCCAGCTGACAATGGAGGTAAGTGAAACGATGAACCGTACGGCTGTCCTGCTTCAAAAAGAAATTTCTGGATTTGTAGCGAATCGTATATTATTTGCGATCCAAAAAGAAGCAATGAGTCTTTATGAGGGCGGATATGCGGACTTTGAAGATATCGATAAAATCACAAGAAAAGCTCTCAACCATCCAATCGGCCCTTTTGAACTCATGGATTTATCAGGCATTGACGTTGGTTATTATGTGATGCAGCAACAGTATGAAGAAACCGGAGACCCGAAAGATAAACCCTCCAAAACTCTGTCAGACAAGATGAAAGCAGGGGATCTGGGAAGAAAAACAGGAAAAGGGTTTTATTCCTACAATTCGAAAGTTAATCATTAGGAGGCAGACTTATGCATGAACATAAAGTAAAGGTAAGATTTTGCGAGACGGACTTGCTTGGCCATGTGAACAACAATAATTTTTTCGTGTACATGGAAGATTCCAGGATTGCTTTTTTTGATGATTTGAATTTGGTTGGAAACGAATGGAATTTCATCTTAGCTTCTACTAAATGTGATTTTATTAAGCAGGTTTACTTTAACCAGACATTACTTATCCAGAGTCATGTTGTAAAAATTGGAAACTCAAGCTTTCATTTTGAACAGGATTTGTATGAACAAGAATCAGGTGATTTAGTCGCTAAAGGAATGTCCGTTATTGTGCAGTTTGATTTTAATACTCAAGTGAGTACGCCATTAACCGATGATATGAAACAGGAGTTAGCATCTCATCAATTAGCAGCACAATAGGAGGGAGGAGATGATGAAAACGAATGATACACAAAGTGTAAGAAAGGGAGAGGAACAAGATATCCCTCGGATCGAAGCCTTTCTTGAAGAAAATATTCCTGATCTTCCTAATGGAAAACTTGAAGTCCGGCAGTTTGGAGCAGGGCATTCCAACTTGACCTATGAATTAAGAGTAAAGGATTGGGTAGCGGTATTACGCCGTCCTCCTCTTGGGCGAGTAGCACCTAAAGCTCATGATATGGAAAGAGAGTTCCGTATTTTGAAAGCGCTTCATCCGATTTTCTCACTTGCCCCTGAGCCATATGTGTTTGACTCAGGGGATTGTCTGGGATCGCCGTTCTTTATTATGGAGCGCAGGAATGGACGTGTGTATGATGATGTGGTTCCTGATGACCTTCGCGGTATTGACCGCTTAGGAGAGAAACTTTCCGAAGAAATGGTAGATCGGCTGGTGGAACTTCATTCGGTCGATTATAAGAAAACAGATTTAGTAAATATGGTAAAGCCAGAAGGTTTCATGGAGAGACAGGTTCATGGATGGATTAAGCGCTTTGAAAAGGCTGGCACAGAGGACGTCGTCTCTGGCAAACGGTTGAAGCAATGGCTGGCTGATCATATTCCAAATTCTCGGGAATCAGCAGTAATTCATTATGATTATAAATTTAATAATGCCATGTTTGACACCCAAGATCCTGTAAAGATGACGGGTTTATTTGATTGGGAAATGACGACGGTGGGAGATCCTTTAGCCGACCTTGGAGCGGCCATGAGCTATTGGATTGAACCGGATGACCCGTACCTGCTGAGAACGGGATTGGGAAAACCGCCGATCACGGTGGAGGAAGGCTTCTATACGAGAGATCAATTCCTGGCCGCATACGCTGAAAAAAGCGGCAGGGATCTAGCAGAGATTTCAGTATATCTCACCTTTGCCTATTTCAAGCTGGCGGGCATAGTTCAGCAGATTTATTATCGGTATAAACAGGGACAAACCAATGATGAAAGATTTGCTCATATGAATGTATTTGTTAACCAGCTAATTGAACATGCCGAACACACGGCAGGTCTGACGTAATGGGAAAGGTTCAAGTGATATTTAAGAAAGAGGAGATTAAGCCTGGTGAAATGGCGGGAAAGACGGCTGTAGTATTCGATGTCCTCTTTGCTACAACAACGATCACTGCAGCATTGGCTGATGGGGCAGTTTCGGTGATCCCCGTGCTCACCGGAGCTCAGGCAAGGGAGAAAGCGAAAACCTTTAAAGAGCCGTATGTGCTGGCAGGAGAAGACCAGGGCAAGACTTTAGAAGGCTTTCACCATCCCCTACGTACATTTTTACAGCCAGTTGTGAAGAATAAGCACCTGATTCTCTCCACTACGAATGGTACGGTTGCCTTACAGCGGTCGAGCCAAGCGGATCATTTATATGCTGCTTCCTTACTTAATAATCAGGCGGTGGCCAGGAGGCTTTATGAGGAACATCGTCACGACACGATCCTGCTAATCTGCTCAGGAACGAGCGGGGACTTTACAATGGAAGATTTCTTTGGCGCAGGCAGTCTAATGAACGAGTTATTGAAACTAGGGAAATGGGATATGTCTGATGCAGCACGAACTGCCTTACTTTTCTACCGAGGAATTCATCAGACAAGTGTAGAACTGCTGCGTTCTACTCGAATTGGCCAGTTACTGATTGAGCTGGGGATGGACCCAGTCGAAATCAACTTTGCATCTCAAGAAGGTATATTTGACACGATACCTAAGTATGACCCTGAGGAAGGGCAGTTAAAGGAGGATTAACATGCATCCTGTACACCATAAAGTGCAAGGCGGAGATTACTTGTTAGAGGAGATCAGCTGTGAAGCTGTTTTTACTCCGGAGGACCGGACGGACGAGCATAGAATGATATCCAACACAGCTCGACAATTTATTTCCCGGGAAATCCATCCATACCGGAAGCAGATTGAAGCTGGAGATTTCGCTTTTGTAGCTGAAAAAATGAAACAGGCTGGAGAGCTAGGGCTGTTAGGACATAGTATTCCCGAAGCTTATGGCGGATTAGGTCTGGATAAAATAAGCAAAGGGATCGTGGGAGAAGCTCTGGGGAATGCGAGTGGTTACAGCGTGGCCCATTCCAATCACACGTGTATTGCCACTCTTCCAATTACCTACTTTGGTACGAAAGATCAAAAGCAAAAATACTTACCGAAACTTGCCAGTGGAGAATATATTGGCGCGTATTGTCTGACTGAGCCTGACGCAGGTTCTGATGCTTTATCTGCCAAAACCACAGCCGTACTTAATGAGAAAGGAACTCATTATTTATTAAATGGAACAAAAATTTATATTACAAATGCTGCTTTTTCGGACACTTTTATCGTCTATGCCAAGGTGGACGGCGAGAAGTTTACTGCTTTCATTGTGGAAAGAGGATTTAAAGGATTATCCATTGGACCTGAAGAAGATAAGATGGGGATAAAAGGTTCGTCTACTTGCTCTGTTATTTTGGAGGATTGTGAAGTACCTGCAGAAAACAAACTGGGGGAAGTGGGCAAAGGTCATCTAATCGCTCTCAATGTGCTGAATCTTGGACGATTTAACCTTGGTTTTGCTACTACAGGAGCAGCAAAGCATGGTTTCCAATTGGCTCTTAAGCATACAACAGAGCGTCGTCAATTTGGACGATCGATTGCTGATTTTAATGCTACGAAAGAAAAACTGGCTCATATGGCTGCCCGCATATATTCGACGGAATCCTTGTTGTATCGCACTGCGGGTCACATCGAGTCGGTTCTTGGCAGCTATGGTGATTCTCAAGACCATCCAGCCATAGCAAAAGCCATGAACGAGCATAACTTAGAGTCTGCGATTTGCAAAATCACCGGCTCTGAAACGCTGGATGCAATAGTAGATGAAACCCTGCAGCTGCATGGCGGAGCTGGTTTTATTAAAGATTATCCAATAGAACAAGCCTATCGTGATTCCAGAATCAACCGTATTTTCGAAGGGACCAACGAAATAAATCGATTGCTTATCCCGAGAGCATTTTTCAAAAAAATAGCAGGGAAGGAAAGGGATACTCAGGCGATTATGGAAAAAGCGGAACATTCGTTAAAAAACAGTGCTTTTATGAAATCAGAAGGTCCGCTTGAGAAATTGAAAGAAGCCGTAGCATTATTTAAAGACTTTTTCTTAGTATCAGCAGGAACAGCTTACCGTAAATATGGAGACCAGCTGCATGAGGAACAAGAGACCTTAATGAGACTAGCTGATCTGGCCATTCATATTTATCAAAGTGAGTCTGCGGTTTTGCGGACTTTGAAGGCTATACATCAGTCGGATGAGGAAGCAGAGCTGAAAACTCAGCTCGCTTATACGGTTGTAGAAAACTCGGCAGTAGAGGTACAGAAAAATGTGAGTTTCTTATTTTCCAGCCTTTTAAACGGAGAGGAAAGAACCACTTCTCTTCGTCAGGCGGCCGCTCTGCTTAGCCGTTATCATTGGGAGGATACGATTACCCGTAACCGAGCCATAGCGGATGCGATGATTGAACAAACACACTATATTTCTTAACTAGGAGAGATGAATGATGAGTTCATTAGGAAATAATCATTTATTAGTTCATGTGAATGGTCCTGTTATGTCCTGTGTATTGAATCGTCCGGAAAGTTTAAATGCCTTTTCAGACGAAATGATCCTAGGATTGCAGGCTGCATTGGAGGAAGCGAAGCAGAATCACGAAATAAAAGTAGTGCTTCTGTCGGGAGCAGGCCGATCATTTTCTGCGGGTGGCGATGTCAAGAGTATGGGCAAAGCTGCTCCGCATGATATTTATGAGCACGTAGGAGAGTTAAATAAAGCTATTCTCATGATAAAAGACTTGCCCAAACCAGTCATTGCCGTAGTTCATGGCTATGCGGCAGGTGCAGGGTTTAATTTAGCGCTTGCCTGTGATCAGATCCTTGCTGGAGAAGAGAGCCAATTTGTCTTGAGTTTTGCGCATGTCGGGCTGGTTGCAGATGGAGGAGGATCTTATTTTCTCACGAAGCTTCTTGGGCCATACCGAACTAAGGAATTGTTGTTTAAAGCAGAACCAATCCCTGTTGAAACCGCTCTTGGATGGGGGATTGTAAATAGAGTTCTTCCACTGGATAAGATAGAGGAAGAATCTATGAACTATGCGGTCCATCTGGCAAATGGACCAGGGAAGGCACTGGGAATGATGAAAAGGTTAGTAGATCAAGCTGAACATTCTGATTTGGCATCAATCCTCGAACAGGAGCGTCTGACTCAGACGATGATGGTGACGACTGAAGATCATCAAGAAGGAGTGCAGGCTTTCAAGGATAAGCGAAAGCCGGGATTCACAGGCAAGTAAATTGCCAAAAGAGCTTTAAAAAAAGACTTTTAGCCAGTATTAAATCCGAACGATGATGAAATGCTACGAACATTATTCCTTCATCGTTCGGATTTTTTTGTCTTCAAGAGGTAAGGTTTCCGGTCGTTTTCACTGTAATTCCAGAGCGGTCATTCAGGGAAAACGATTGAAATTCCTTTGATTGTTCGTCTGTAGATGAGGGGCGTGTCCTGGATCTAACGATGCTGATCATACACTATACCCTTCATTTCTTTCGTTCGTGATGAACATATGGCCAGGGGCATGAGTAATCATTAAGTCAGGTTTCCTATCCTTAGCTATGGCTTGAGGGGTAACGCCGCAAGCCCAGAATACCGGAACCTCATCTTCTTTAATCGTAACAGGATCTCCAAAATCAGGCTCGTCCAGTTGAGAAATACCAATCGATTTGGGATCTCCTATGTGAATGGGAGCGCCATGTACGGAAGGAAATCGACTAGTAACTTGTACAGCTCTTATCACATCTTTTTTCTTTATGGGTCTCATGCTTACGACCATGGAACCCTGAAATTCACCAGCTGGCTGACAGCGGATAGACGTGTTGTACATAGGAACATTTTTTCTTTCTTCAATATGGCGGATAGGGATTCGGTTTTTCACAAGAGCCTCCTCAAAGGTAAAGCTGCAGCCAATAAGAAAAGCAATTAGGCTCTCAGACCACAGATCCGAAATGGAGGAACATTTTTGTATTAGCTCTCCTTTTTTATATACATAGTATTCTGGCAAGTCTGTTCTCAGATCAGCTTCAGGGGCAAATATTTCAGGAATTGGAGAGCCAATATTCGTCACTTCAAGAAGAGGACAAGGTTTCGGGTTGCGCTGACAAAATAATAGAAAGTCATAAGCTAATGCCTTAGGTAATACGACAAGGTTGGCTTGAATATAACCATTAGACATTCCAGAGGTTGGCTTGTTCCATTGATCTTGTCTAATGAGAGAACGTGCCTGAGCGGGAGTCAGCATTGATACGTCCATAACGGTTGACCTCCTATTCGAATAGTTGTGGAATTCCAGTGACTAACGAAACTCCGCCAATGTATGCCATGGCGATAACAATTAATCCCCCGAAAATGGTCAGCCAGAGAGGATGTTTATAAGAACCAACAATTTTCGTTTTGTGAGCGGCAAACAACATCACTCCTAAAGCGATCGGCAGAATAAGTCCATTTAATGAGCCGACGAGGATAAGAACTTTTACAGGCTTACCAATGGAAACGAACACTAACGTTGAAAGCGCGATAAATCCTACGATGTACCATTTATGATATTTCTCGATCTTATGGCTGAACGTGCGAATGAAGGAGACTGACGTATAAGCAGCTCCTACAACGGAAGTAACCGCAGCTGCCCACATAATAATCCCAAATATCTTATATCCGAATGTTCCGGCAGCCGATTGAAAGACGGAAGCTGCAGGATTGGCGGAATCTAAGCTTACACCAGAAGCAACCACTCCAAGGGAAGCTAAAAATAAGAAAATACGCATGATGGAAGCAATGGAGATTGCGGACACGGAACTTTTAGTTACATGAGAGAGTGAATCTTTACCTTTCACCCCTGAATCTAATAATCTATGACCTCCGGCGAAGGTAATATAACCGCCTACTGTTCCACCTACCAGAGTGATAATCGCTAGAAAGTTTATGGTATCTGGTACAAAGGTTTTCGTAATCGCTTCTCCCACGGGTGGTTGAGCGGAAAACATTACAAACACCGTTAATATGATCATAATTACACCTGCGGCCTGAGTGAAACGGTCCATAGCTTTGCCGGCTTCCCTAACTAGAAATATGGCTACCGCTACAATTCCGCTGAGAAAAGCCCCCAGTTCCGGAGAAACACCAAAAAGTACATTTGTCCCGAGCCCTGCTCCTGCAATATTTCCTATATTAAAAGCAAGACCGCCTGCAACAACTAAAAGAGACAGGAAGTAACCTAACCCAGGAAGTAAATGGTTGGCAATATCCTGGGCAGGGCGCTCGGCAATCGCGATAATTCTCCAAATATTTAATTGAGCGCCAATATCGATAATTATAGAAATCAAGATAACAAATCCAAAGTCAGCGGCTAATTGATCGGTGAAGTGGGTGGTTTGTGTCAGAAATCCTGGACCGATCGCAGAGGTTGCCATTAAGAAGGCAGCTCCTAATATTAAACTCCGGGTCGATTGTTTTTTCATAGTAATCTCCCTTCTGACTGCTTAACTGAGAATTTTACGGATGTTGGTGATGGCAATATCTGAGTTCTTCAGGGCATCAGTGATAAATTCTGCAAATTCCAATGCGTGCTCGCCGTCCCCGTGAATGCAAATGGTTTGAGCTTTAATATCTATATCTTCTTTCTGTAAGGTCATCACTTTGTTCTCTTTAACCATGCGAATCACTTGCTCGACTGCTTTCTCCTGATTGGTGATTAAGGCATCAGGTTCTTTTCGGGAGGTTAGTGAACCATCACTTTGATAGGTGCGATCTGAGAAAACTTCGCTTGCCGTCTTGAGTCCCGTATTCTTTCCTGCTTTAACTAGTTCACTGCCTGCTAAGCCAAAGAGTATCAGTTCAGGGTTTACTTTGTATACGGCTTCAGCAATCGCTTCTGCTAAGTTTGGTTGTTTAGCTGCCATGTTAAATAATGCTCCGTGAGGTTTAACATGCTGGAGAACACCGCCTTCTGCCTGTACAAAAGCTTGTAGAGCTCCAATTTGATAAACGACCATGTCATAAGCTTCCTGGCCGGTCACATCTATGGCCCGGCGCCCAAACCCTGTTAGATCAGGAAAACCGGGATGAGCACCTATCCCCGTGTTTGTATCGAGCGCCTGCTGCACTGTTTTCCGCATGACTGCTGGATCACCTGCATGAAATCCACAGGCAATATTAGCAGAAGTCACATACTTAAGGATTTCTTCATCCTGGCCAATTTTATAAGTGCCAAAACTTTCTCCCATATCACAATTAATATCTACTAAATCCACATAGATCATCCTATCTGTATTTAAGTTTAATTCCTTGAGCTAGCTGTTGAATCATATGTTCTCTTTCAATAAATAGCTTCTGAGCCTCTTCATGAGTAATAAGTTCAAAAGCTGCTTCCTCTCCAGGCTTTAACTGGGCCACCTTCGATAGATCCACAGAAGCCACCTGTGCTATTCTTGGGTAGCCTCCCGTGGTCTGCCGGTCGGCAAGTAGAATAATAGGATTGCCTTCAGCTGGAACTTGAATCGTACCAAATGCCACAGCTTCTGATATCATTTCTTCTTGATGCTTTAGTTCTAAGGATGCTCCTTTCAGCCGGTATCCCATCCGGTCTGATTGAGTATCTACTTTAAATGAAGAATGGATGAAGGCTTGCTTGCTATCCTCGGTAAATGAATCATATTCTCTTCCCATCACGACACGGATTTTTTCATCAGGTGAGTGGCTGGGAACAAGTTCTGAAGCAGCATACCAATCCATAGCTTGAAACGAATTCGCACCAGCATATTCTTTAAGTTCACTAAGCAGTTCTAAGGACTCCGCAGATGGAGCTTGAATATTCAGCTGATCGCCTTTTTCTAGACTTCGTCCTTGATAGCCGCCGATCCCTGCTCGTAAATAAGTAGAAGAGCTATTCATAACGAGTGGAACATCATAGCCCCCTGCGATGGCGAGATAAGCTCGGCACCCCTCCTGCATACTGCCAAATCTCAGTTCGCTTCCTTTTTTAATGAAAATGGGTCTCCAGTTCCCAACCGGTTCACCATTAATCATGGGGGAGAGATGACCGCCGCAAATCGAGATAAGCGCATCCTGGTGAAATTCCAGTACGGGCCCCATAAGGGTGACTTCAAGTGTTGGCATCTGCATGGAATTGCCAACGAGCAGATTAGCAATACGATGTGCTTCCGGATCCATGACTCCACTTGTAATTACTCCGTGTTTTTGAAAGCCATAGCGCCCTAAATCTTGAACCGTGGTTAGGAGGCCGGCTTTCTTGACGTGAATCATAATTGTTCCTCCTCAAGCTTGTTGAATTCAGCTTTGGAAATAGCCTTAAACTTAATGCGGTCCCCCGCTAATAATAGCGAAGGAGGATCCTGCTGTGGCTTAAATAACTGATAAGGTGTGCGTCCAATTAACTGCCATCCGCCCGGTGTTTCAATTGGATAAACTCCGGTCTGGCTACCGGCAATTCCCACAGATCCAGCTGGGATGGACGAACGGGGGTCTTTTCTTCTAGGGGTGGCAATCGCCTCATCCATTCCTCCTAAATAAGGGAAGCCAGGTGCAAAGCCAATCATATAAACTAAATAGTCTCCGGAAGTATGCAGGTTAATCACTTCTTCCGGCTGCAATTGACTTCTTTCCGCCACCACTTCTAAATCAGGGCCAAATTCATCGCCATAGCAAACGGGGATTTCAATCGTCCGTGCTTGCGACTGTTCCCTGGGAGGTGCTGAATGAGCAATATCCAGCACCTGTTGATAAACCCAGTTATAGGGCAGGATAGTGCTGTCAGGCAAGTAGTTGTCATGAATTTTTAATGGGTCATAAAAAATTGTAACTGTGGTGAAGGCAGGGATATATTCAATCATCCAATCTGGATGTATACTGTCTAGGTGAGAAATGAACTGCTGCACGTGATTATGAGTGGTGAGATTAATAGATGTTCCTAGTTCTGCAACAATTGCTTGATCACCTAACGGATAGAGTTCGATCTCCATTGGTTTACCTCCTTAGAAGCAAAATAATTCCGATATTTATAATTCTGACATTTCAAAAAAGTTCCTCTTTCATGCTATCCTATTTGCCAGGAGCTTTCAAACGCTCTTTCTTACATAACTACCCATTTAACAGGCTCTTAAAGCAACAGAGAGAACGATTTAAAAGAAAGAGAATAGAGGTGAGGATGGAGTTAAAGAGAAAAGCTGATAGCAGCAAAATTTCATTCCTTCCTAAGATGTTCTTGTTTATTTTTAGAAGCTGATGCATGATAAAAAAATATCCTAGTGAAGGGAAGAGAATGAATGAAAGAACAACAAAGACTAGAACCTTATCTAGCGGCATGTCGATTTGTAGAAGAAAACTATCCTGATTGTACGGGAGCGTTACTTGCGGGAAGTGTCGTACGGGGGCAGACGACAGAAACGTCTGATTTGGATATTGTGATTTTCGATCAGCAAGTCGAAACTTCATATCGAGAATCAAGGATAGAATGTCAATGGCCAGTCGAAGTATTCGTACATAATCTGACTTCTTATCGGCATTTCTTTAAATCTGATTGTGCGAGAGGGAGACCCTCTTTACCAAGAATGGTAGCGGAAGGTAAGGTTATTAGCGGTGAAGAATATTTAACCGACATTAAAAAGGAGGCGGAGCGTTTATTGGCAATGGGTCCGGCGCCTTGGGATTATCAAACGATAGAAAGTAAGCGTTATTTTCTTACAGATACATTGGAAGACGTGATCGGTGCAACAGAAGCAGGAGAAGAGTTATTTGCTGTGAACACTCTTGCAGAGCTGCTCAGTGAATTCATATTACGGACAAACCAGCAATGGACAGGGACATCCAAGTGGCTCGCCCGTTCTTTAAGAGATTATGATAAAGGGTTAGCTCAGCAATTTATCAATTTATTTGACCACTATTATAGATGCCGGGAAAAAGGGCCGCTGATTGATTTTACGGATCAAGTGCTGAAGCCTTACGGTGGTCGTTTATTTGCTGGGTTTTCCAGAGGAAAAGACAGCTAAGAGACATCTGATACGGAGTGGACATCATACTGCTTTTCAATTCTACGCACCGTTCTTGCTTGAATAGAGGCGCCTGCCAGGAGTGCGAGAATTAAAGATATAAAGAGACCATATCCCCCGGTCCTGGCCATGATCCACCCACCTGCGACCGGCCCCAGCGCTCGTGAAATATCCCAGTGGGAGCCATAAATAGCGAAATACCGTGCCATGAACTGAGGCGGAGCGATGGTGGAGATTACACTTTGCAGACGGTTCAGGCTCATGATGGCACCAAGTGTAAATAAGATTTCAGCTGGAATGAAGAGAGCTGCATGGTGGGAAAAGCCGAATCCAATAGCTGCAGCCGTGTAGAGAAAGTAGCTGACTACTACGATTTTCACTAAAGAAATCTTAGCTGATTTATTTACTATATAGATTTCAAGACAGATAAAGAGTAGGTTTCCAATAGTAGAGAGCAAAGAGAAAATAAAAATATCATGAATGAAATGGTTCTTTAAATACAAAGGCCAATTGGTTTCCATTTGACTGTGAAAGAGACTTAACGGCAGGGACCCTATCATTAACCAAAGTAATAGAGAGTGACGAGTCCATTTGAATTTCTCATTTCTTTGAGCAGGTTCAAGGTGCGCGGGCAAATAAGTTTCAGGTAATAGTTTAGCCGCTATGAAGAGATATACAAGCAGTAAAGCAGCACTAGCGAGAAACATAAGAGTTGGACTGGCTTTAAATAATAGGGCTCCTAGAATAGGTCCGCAAAGGGCGCCTACACTATCTGCAGTACTTAAAATCGCAAAGGCCTCTGCCCTATGAGGCAGCGGGGTTACATCCGTAACCTGAGCTCTTGCTGCAGGAATATAAATGAATCTGCCACAGGCATTCAGTAGATTTAATAATCCAAATGCAATGAAACCATTGGCAAAGGCAAATCCGCTGAGAGCGGCGATTTGAATCATCATAGAGCTTAATAGAATGGTCCGCCTGGAGAAACGATCGACCCAGCCTCCAAGCGTTATGGTTAATAAGAATTCTGCAAGAGGCTGGATGCCAATAATCAACGTCGCTTGGAAGACGTTATGGTTCGTTTGGTTATAAAGGTGTAATGTTAAAAATGGAAGCAGAATAACGGCAGTAAACGATGTGAGCAAATGCCCGCCGGCCTGAATCCAAATGACGCTGTGAAATTTCTTAATGTAAGGTTTCATGGTCTGCCTCCTCTTCTAGCTAAGTTTCTTTAGCATAAAGAAGAAAGGGGGAGTTGACTGTTCAAATATTGCTTAGCTGCTAGGCAGATCTTGCTGTATTTTTTTGATGTCTAATGAAAAGAGGGAAAGGTTATGGAAATGCGTCTCGAACTCGACAACACAAGTTTTGTCCAATTTGATTTGAATCAAGGGGAAGCCGATGAACGTCACACCCATGACCATTTTCAGCTGACTGTTCCTATAAATGGAACGCTTGATGTTCATTACAACGACTGGAATTGTCATTTAGACAGTGAAGAAGGTTTCCTTGTGTCTCCCGGTGATTACCATCAGCATGAGGCGGTCGGTGACAGGAAGGAAATTCTAATCGTCAGCTTTTATGAAGACCATTTAAAGCGTGTATTTGAAGAAGTCACCGGAAGAAATTTATCTGCGATCGAGTTTAGTAACCAGCAAACCGATTTTAAATTGCCCTTACTAACGGAAATCAAAAAAATTTATCATGCAGCTGTATTAGAAGGTATACCTGAAGCGATGAAGCTTGAGGATGAAGCGGCTTATACATTTCTGGACACGATGAAGGGAAGTCATAGTGATCTATGGAATAAGACACAAAGGAGAACGATAGCAGGGGATACCGTTGGAAGAATAAAATTATTTATTAGAAATAATTCTGCGAAATCTCTATCTTTAGATTTGTTAGCTTCAGAATTTCATATAAGTAAGTATCATTTACTGAGAATATTTAAAACTGAGGAAAAGTGTACCCCTTTAGAATACATACATCAAGTCCGGCTGGATCGGTTTGAAATTCTAGTTAGGAAGAATAACATGGAAATTACGAAAGCTGCCTTTGAATCAGGCTATCAGTCATTGAGTACATTTAATCGAAGTTTTAAGAAACGCTACGGTTGCCCGCCATCGGATCATTTTTTTAAAGCCTGATGGATGGGGAAGAAGAACATGAGGGTAATTGGAGCGATGGAGTTAGAAAGTGAGGATTTCCTGCATACAAAAACCCGAACCATCTTGTTGGTTCGGGTTTTTGTATGCACTACCCCATCAATTCTTGCACAATTTGCTTATTTCGATCAGTGAATACAGAATTATGGGAGGAAACCATTGCCTTGGCCGATGCTTCCGGCTGAATATACTGTTTTGCTTTATTCACAGCGTTCGCAGCATCTTGAAATGCACCAGCGATTAAGTTGACTTTTCCTTCATGGGCCAGAATATCCCCCGCTGCATATAAACCGGAAATGGAAGACTCACTTACAGAATTCCCCGATATGAAGTAATTGTCTTTCATCGCAATATTTAATTGGCTGTTCTCCAGTAAGGATGCATCCTGGTCAAACCCATGATTGATTAAGACATCATCTATGTCCAGTTGAAAGGTTTCGTTTGTCTGATGGTCGATTAATTCTACTTTTTCAATATGATTCGAACCATCCCCAGCAATTAACCGATTTATTTCAGTATTCATCATGCACTTAGCTGAACTATTCTGTAATTGAGTGATTTGAGCTTCGTGTCCCTTCAGCTGATCTTTACGATAAGTGAGAAAGACCTGTTTAGCAATCGGAGTCAATTCGTTTGCCCAGTCGATGGCCGCGTTGCCTCCTCCAGAAACTAATACCGTTTTATCTTTATACCATTTAAGTGAGGGGATGGTGTAATGAAGATTCGAGACTTCAAAACGTTCCGCCCCTTCAATCTCCAGCTTTTGCGGCTGTAATATCCCACTTCCTACGGAAACAATAACCGTCTTAGAGTAATGAACTCTTCCGGATGCTGCCGTCAGAGTGAATAGACCATTCTCCTCTTTAGAGATGGAGAGAATTCTTTCATTAAGGACGACTTCAGGGTTAAAGGATAAGCCCTGATCGACAAGCTGATTAACCAGTTTTTCACCGGGAATAGGAGGAAGACCCCCGACATCCCAAACAATCTTTTCTGGATAAACATGAACCTTTCCGCCTAATTGCGGTTGAAATTCTATGATTTTTGTCTTCATTTCTCTAAGACCGCTGTAGAAGGCAGAATATAATCCCGCAGGTCCGCCTCCAATAATTGTTACATCGAAAATTTCCTCCGTATCCATGGAGCCCACTCCTTTTAATACTTTTCTAAGAAAGATATATGTAGAACCGTCGTTAATGATCGATCGAATTAGTTAGATAATGACAGGAATCCATAACTAGGCTGCCGTTTTCAAAGGGCTAAATTAATAGTGTATTTAATTTCAACCTTACTATAGTTACATTGTACCGATATTGAGAATCATTATCAATATAAAACTAAACATTTTTAATTAGCCTTATAGATAAATTTCATAGAAGATAGCAGAAAAATTTCATCCGCAAAGAAGGTAAAGATCTGTTATAATAAAAGTAACACTAAAAGGTGTTATAAAAGGGAGGATTATAAAAATGCATAATGAAGATAACTTGCCAGAAATTCGTAAAGAAATCGTACTCAAAGCTCCAATAGAAAAAGTCTGGAAAGCTGTAGCAACTTCCGAGGGGCTTTCCTCCTGGTGGATGGAGAATACTTTCACACCTGAATTAGGAAGTGATTTTGTACTTAAATCAGAACAGTATGGAGATTCCCCCTGTAAAATAACCGAATTAGAACCTCCATATTTACTTGGGTTTGATTGGGGAAAGGATTGGCATCTGACTTTTAAGTTGAGTAAACTGGATGAAAATAGAACGGAATTCACACTGATTCATTCAGGATGGGATCTTGATAAGTCCACCGAATTTGGACAGCCGCACTCTATGATTCGCGGCCATATGGAGAAAGGCTGGGAGAACCTGGTTACCAGAAGTCTTAAAAATTATATGGAGGGATAAAGTGATGACTGCTGCCCATCATCACGATGTATTCCAAGCACTTGCTGACCCTACCCGGCGAAGCTTCTTAAAATTGCTAGCCGATAAAGAAATGTCAATAGCAGCGATAACCAACGAATATCCTATCACCCGAACGGCAGTTAATAAACATCTTCAAGTACTGTCAGAGGCAGGTCTTGTGACAAAAGGGAAGATTGGAAGGGAAATGAGATACAAACTCAAACCCGCACCTCTACTCGAAGTAAAAGACTGGCTTGCCTTTTTCGAAATTTATTGGGATGAACAGCTGGACAAGCTGCAGCAATTCGTAGAAGCTGATGATGAATAGAGAGCATGAAAGGAAGAGGAGATGAATTTGATCTTCTCTTTCTTGTTTAAATATTGGGTTCTGTTTGGGCGTATAGGACTGTTGGAGAAGGAAAAATCCTGAAGACTTCAGTAGAACAAAGTCATAGGAGTAACCTCGACAATCAACCTTGGTGATATACAGGGAGAATACCCTTTTATCATACATTCGATAAAATTAACCCAACAATTGAGATGAGGAAATCGACTAAGAGAAAGGAGAAGGAATGATGGATATAGTGATACGGGAAGCGTCGGTTAAGGACGCTGAAGAAATAGCTAAAGTGAGTGTGAGCAGTTGGAAGACTGCCTATCAAGGGATCCTTCCTAATGAATTCTTAACTAAGTTAGACTATCATTCAAAAACAAACAAATGGAACCATGTGATTTTGGAGAAACAGGGCAAGGTCCTGGTAGCAGAAGAAAACGGGAGCGTGATTGGCTTCATTCATGGCGGAAGTGAAAGAACGAACGAATATTTCTATCAAGGAGAACTCTATGCGATCTATCTCTATAAAGATTATCAGGGAGGCGGGATTGGAAGAAGACTAATAAGAGAATTGGCAGGCAAATTGAAAGAAACAGGGATGGGATCTTTGCTGGTGTGGGTGTTATCGGAGAGCAAATCCCGTGAATTTTATGAAAAGCTTGGAGGGAGGAAGGTTGATCATAAACTAATTTATATAGGAGAGAAAGAGCTTACTGAAGTGGCATACGGATGGGCGGATATTAATGAATGTTTAAAATGAGGCGGAAAATGGAAAAGAGGTGCTGGTTTGATCTCTTCCAGTGTGTTTCTTCCTGCCTATTGCTCTACAAGCTAAATGGAGGATTATGTGAAGGAGGTATTTTATGGAATGTAGTAGAAAGGTCTTAAGGAGGAGAGAATCTTTTATATATTGGAGGAGAGAAAATGATTTTAAACTTCGATTCGATAGGAGAAGGGGAACCTGTTGTTTTTTTACATACTGGATTACAAACAGGTGCAAGTGACTTTAAGCTGCCGAGAGAAATACTTAAAGATCAGCGCAAAGTTCTCTTTCCAGACTTGCGAGGACATGGAAAATCTCATCACGAAGAGTTTCAAAATTATTTCGTAGATTCTGCTGAAGATTTAAAGGAAACGCTGGATGATATCAATATTGATAAAGTTCATTTAGTGGGCTGTTCGTTAGGCGGGCTAGTCAGCTTGTTGTTTGCTAAACAATATCCTGAGCGAATAACCAGCTTAACTCTTTCAGGTGTTACAGCGGATAAACCTGACAATTGGGACGAGCTTCATGCGGATGAAGCTTCCTTTCAAAAGGAACTTCTTAATAATAAAGAGCTTGTGAGACAGCTTGATCAGAGGCATGAGTCAGATTGGAAACAATTAATCCATATAGCAGAAAATAAAGAGTGGTATCCCTTTGATTTCACCTCAGATCTGGAAGGAATCAAGGTTCCGATTTTATACATTGTAGGAGAGGGGAACAAAGCAGAAGTTGAATCAGCGGTAAAGTATCAGCGTCAGTATGAAAATGTCCATGTAAGTGTCATTCCATTTGCTTCCCACCTCGTACATGAGCAGAAGCCTCTCGTTTATGCTCAACAACTTGAAGAATTTCTCGATCTCGTTGAGGGTATTGATTTGCAACACTTAGAAAGTTGAATTAAATCCCTGCCTTATTGGACAAATCATTAAAATTTAAGAAAAGAAGGGAAGGAGTTAAATGTCTTTTTTGTTTGAATCAATCGATCACATTCAGTTGGCAGCACCTGAAGGAGCTGAAGCGGAGGCTAGACATTTCTTTGGAAATGTTTTAGGGCTTAAAGAAATTGAAAAACCTCCAGCATTAAAGAAAAATGGCGGGGTTTGGTTTTCTTTTGGGTCTTATCAAATTCATATTGGGATAGAAGAGCCATTTGTTCCTGCAAAGAAAGCTCATCCTGCTCTCCTTGTGAGAAATATCTTAGCTCTACAAAATCATTTAGAAAAACAAGGCATTGAATATCAACCTGATGGAAAACTGCCAGGAGCAAATCGGATGTACATTCATGATCCGTTTGGTAACCGCATCGAAATTTTAGAGCGGCATGAATAGGGAGAATAAGGATTCTAATTGTTTGATTCTGTCGTGGTTTAAGAAGAGAGAAGATGCGGTAAATATACACCACTACTTTTTTTAGAGGAGGAATATGGTATGCCTTGGGATACGAATGATTACCCTAATTCCCTTAAAAATCTTGACACTCCTGTCCGTAAGAAGGCGATAGAAATCGGGAATGCGATGATTGCAGAAGGATATGAGGAAGGACGCGCGATTCCCATCGCCACAGAACAGGCAAAAGAATGGTATAACAATGCTACTCAAAATGAAATTAAGGAAATGAAACAAAAAGCAGATAAAGAATTGAAACAGCATAAGAAGAGCGCCCGGGACAGCAGACCTGAACTTATGGAAAAAGGGGAGCATGTCGTCTCCCATGATGATGGATGGGCAGTGCAGGCAGAAGATGCTAAACAACCTTCAGATGTATTTGATAATAAACAAGAGGCAGTGGAGCGAGCTGAAGAAATCGCTGAGAATAAAGGAACTAAAGTGATTATTCATAAAAAGGATGGAAGTATTCAAGAGCAGAAGTCCTATGATTAACGATTAATTAACTTCGCTTGCAGTTATGGATGAGCAGGGCACCTTAGCTGAAGGTGTCTTTTTTTATACAGTCTCATTCGAAATGGAAGTCTGGAACGTGATATGATAGGGAGGATGTGTGGGGGAGGGTTGTAAATGAATGGACAGAATAGAAATGATATTAAACCGGGTCTGGAAGTAGATATCGTATTAAAGAAAGATCAGCGTACTGGAAAGCTGACACGCGGAGTTGTGAAGGATTTATTAACGAAATCTAGCAATCATCCACATGGAATTAAAGTCAGACTCGAAGATGGACAAGTAGGAAGAGTGAAAAATATTTATTAAGCAAGAAGCCTGACTCCGTGAATGATTCACCTGCAGTCAGGTTTTTTTATCAGGATATTTAATGCTAAAGGTCCGTTCACTTTGAGGATGATTCGTTAAGAAACAGTTCCCTGTTGAGAGCTATTACAAGAAACGTAAAAAGTTCATATTAGGTTAAATCAATTTCTAATAAAAGTAAAAAAACCGCTATGCTTAGAACATAGCGGAGCCAGGTGGTTTACATTGGATTAAGATTGACTCTTACCTGCAGAGTCTTTTCTGGAATCAGTCGCTTTATCACTTGAATCGGATTGTGAATTTTCCCTGTGAATAGGAACTTTAATGCCCAATTTTCTTAGTTTATTTTTTGCTTCTTGTTTCGTGATTTCGCCAGATAGAAGCTGCCCTCGAATTAATTTTAACTGATTTTTCTGCTCGTCTGTTAAATTTCTCATAAACTTACCATGATGATGATCGCCGTGACGGAAATCAGTAAGACCAAGCTCCTTCTTCTTAGCTCGTGCTTCTTCCCGCGTCATCTTTCCATCTTTTACTTGCTGGTGAATGTCTTTAAATTTAGCTTTAGTTTCTTCATCTAAGTGATCCCAAGGTCTTGAAGGTAATTGAATACCAAGTTTCTCCATCTTCGTACGGGCTTCTTCCTTCGTAATCTTCCCATCCTTCACCTGTTGTTTAATCTCTAGTAATTTTGTCTTTGTTGCTTCATCAAGGTTAGCAAAAGGTGCTTCTGGAATTTTAATGCCCAGATCAGTCAGCTTAGTTTTTGCCTCTTTTATAGTGATCTCACCGCTCTTTAGCTGATTCAAAATATTTTCAGCTTTCGTTCTCGTCCCCTGATCTAATGAGTCAAGAGGAGGGAGGTGGAATTTTCCATGCCTGTCTTTAAAGTGTGCTCCATCCGGAATGTTTCCGGTGCCTGCAAATACCGCAGTGGGCACAGTGAGTCCGACGGCTAAAATTCCTAGTAACAGTCTTTTTGTGAGATTATTAAACATTTGCTGATCCCTCCTTGTTGTTCTCTTACGTTGCCCAAAGTGCATGCCTTATATGTTAAGTCTAATTTTTTTCAAATAAAAACCCTTTTTACTATATCAGCAAAAAGGGATGATTTTATTTCATTTGAATATAATCTCCGTATGGCAATTCAATTGTGAAAAATGAGCCGTCTTCATCCTCTGTAGCGGCAAGTATAGTATAATTGTCTCCGAAAATCTGCTCCATCGCATAGTCTCCATTATCAAAAGGCTCTCTATCAATGGAGAATCCAGACTCAAGGATCGTATGGCGGTTTTCTTCTGTTAAAGTACTTACCTCTCGCAATTTTACCAGGGGACGAATCACTGTAACATCATAGGGATCTTTAATCTCGTCACTATCTATTTCTATCGTTACCAGTGGATTAGCTTGTCCAAGCATTTCTTCTACAAATTCCTTGAATTCCGAAAAATCCAGCAGGAAATGAACGTCTTCAGGTTTTAATCGTTTTAAAAATCGGTGCACAGTTGATTCCTCCTTCTTCTTACATATTACCATGAGGATAAACCTTTATAAATTGGAAAAGCGGGCCAGACTGTTGTCTGACCCGCTTTGTAAATCGGATAAATGAAGCTATTTGTTATTGTTGAATCCTTACAATCCATTGTAAGGGGTTATGAACCGAAACTTGCCGCGGTTCATTCTACATGGTAGTTTTTATCAACTTAAACGACGCAATCCCTACCTCTATTGCATCCTTACAGCTCCGAAGCTGATCCAGTGTGATTAAGTTGTGATAAAACGTAGCAGAATGCCAGTTTCATACACATCACTCTTTCATTATTCCGAGTTACCTTTAGCGAAGGCACTAATTAAACATTATAATACTTTTTCTTATTTGTGTCAATAAGTGACGTTCTGCTTTAAAAAACTACCATTGAAAGGCGTTATAGCTTAACTATAATGCGGCCTTGTGTATTCCCATTAAGAATTTTCTGTAATGTATGCGGAAGGTCTTTTAAAGAAATAATGGACTTCATTTGGTCTAAGGCATGTTCTGGCTTTAAATCGGCAGCGAGACGCTCCCAAATGGCTTTTCTTATTTCCATAGGACAATTCACAGAATCAATTCCAATAAGGCTAATACCCCGTAAAATAAATGGATAAACTTGTGCGGGCACTTTAGTTCCTGCCGTTAACCCGCTTAAAGCTGCAGCTCCGTTATATTTCAATTGAGATAGAATGGATGCAAGCGGCTCACCGCCGACTGGATCGATTGCAGCTGCCCATCGCGAAGAGGCTAGGGGTTTAATCGTTCCATTATATACATCCTCTCGAGAAAGGATTCGATCTGCCCCAATCCCTTCCAAATAATTCGATTGTTCTTTACTGCCTGTGCTTGCTTCCACTTGATAACCGCGTTTAGTCAGCATTGCAATGGCCATGCTACCTACACCGCCCGTTGCTCCAGTTACTAAAACCGGACCCTTTTCCGGGCTTAAACCATTTAACTCCAATCGGTGGATGGATAATGCGGCCGTAAATCCCGCTGTACCGTAAAGCATGGATTCTTCCAGAGTCAAATTCTCAGGCAGAGGAACGATCCAATCCGCCGGGATATTCGCGTATTCACTATACCCTCCAAAGTGATTCACGCCAATTTCATAGCTCGTGGCTATCACTTGATCTCCTGATTGAAAGCGCGAATCTTTGGATTCTACGACCTCTCCAGCTAAGTCTATACCTGGAACAATAGGGTACTCTTTTACGAGTGAATTATTTGGCTGGGAAACCATTCCGTCCTTAAAATTAACACTGGAATACCGTACTCTGATAAGAACATCGCTTTCTGGCAGATCCTCCGTTGTTAATTCTTCAATCTCTGCATTAATTGTATCGTCTTCGCGGGTAATTCTATAAGCTTGAAATGTTGTCATTGGCATCACTCCTTATACAGTGTCAGCTGATATTATTTTTTTGGACGTAAATCCTCATCGTATTTTTCCTCAGTAGAAGAATCGTTTTTTGATTTTTCACCTTGCTGCTGCTCTTTTTCTTCCTTCTCAATATCTTCATTTGGTGAATCATCTATAAGCTGCTCTTTCTTTGCCTTTTCTTCAAAGCTTTGGTCATCTTCAACTAATCGATTATTTTTTTTATTATTTTCGTTCGCCAAGTCATCACCTCAAATTTTATACGTTCAACTATTAAGTTCCTTTTTTTGGTGATTTTTAAACTAAAATTAAAAGACAAATTGCAAGGATTTATCTGTGATTTTGACAGGGAACGAATGATCAGTATTGCGGGAGAGGCAGTTTAAAGGCAGGGGTAGATCTGAGGGGGTGAATCTCCTATTTACATCCAATTTATTAGGGAAATGATACAATAAAACAGTAAATAACATCAATCTTATTTGATAAGTGTGGAGGGACAAATGGATCATCACAAGTTTAATGAGTTTTTGAAAATAGCCAAAAAGTTAAATGAGACGAAAATTATTCCATTATTAATGGGTTCTGTTGGTTTAGAAGTAATTACAAATAAAAGTTGGCATCCTCAAGACTTAGATATTCATGTACCAGGGGATCAAAGAGGGTGGGAGGTGCCGCCTGAATTATCTATACATAACTGGGCAGACGTTAGGAAGGTTATGCAATCTATAGGGTATAGGCTGATTGACTTGCATGAACATGCGTTCCTTAAAGAAGGGTTGCTCGTGGAGTTTGGAATTATGGACACTTTGCCACACTTCGCCGGAGTACAATTAGAAGATTTAGTTATGCAGCATCATGGAGAGGTTAGCTATTATTTACTGCGCCCTGAACAATATTTGAGTGTGTATACTGCTTCATCTAAGGATAGTTATAGAGCAGATCAAAATGACAACAAAGATATAAGAAAAATAGAGTTTTTGGAAAAAATTATTCATTAATTCATCTACATGCTTGATTATCCAATTACAGCCAGCTCTTTTTCTACAGTTAAACCAAATAAAGAACTATAAGAAATGGTTCCGACTAGATACATGTATGCTTATTTTTGGTGAAAGATGCTGACTAAGTGTTTGAATAATTAACGGAAATAGATTCAAGATCTGCAATGATGATTTAAAGGAGTGGTACTTAGAAGACCCCCCCTGGCCAACCATATGAATTAGGTGGAAAGCTTACTTTTAAATCGTTTAATCCATCTTCTTAATTTACTCGTATGAACAATATAATCAAATGCCGTGCTTATAATGAAGCCGTGGATAATTACACCTAAGATAGTAAAGACCACAATGATGATTTGACCACCTGCTGTTTCCGGCTTAAAGCCAGTTCTTCCGAAAAAAGTAAGAGAGGTTATGGCGCTTAACCACGCTTCACTATAGCTGTCGAGCTTATCTTCAAGTAATTTAAGCGGAATAATTAAGAGGAAGACCAAAAAGAAAGTAATACCGGCAACGAGTGATAAGTGCTGGCGTTTTAAAAATCGGATAAATGGCTTTGTATAATATTTAGTAATCGATTTTAAACGTAACAAATGAAGAAGACGCGCGAACCGGGCAAATTGAAAGACTGCATCTAAAGGAATTGCAGCAATTACTATAAAGGGATTTCGTTTAATAAACTCCCATTTGTTGTCACTTTTAATAAAGCGGTATAGAAAATCAATAAAAAAGATGGACCAGGTGACCCAGAAAATATAACTATCATATTTAGTGTGCTGCCAAATTGTAGCTACGGATAAACCGGCTAAAATCAGCATGAGCAGTTCATAAAATAGTTTAGATGGTTTTCGATTGAAGAATTTCATGACTGCCTCCTAAAGCTAGTGTTCATTTCATTGCTATTATAGCATTTAGAGTTCCATAGGACACGGCACATGCTGACAGAAAAGGTATGGGAATTTGATCCAGAAAAGGGCGGTGCAAACAGAGAGGAAGACTTCGAGAAGTAATCTTGAGGCAGCTGCACTGAATTATTGAGATGTCTATCACTCTTCAAATATGGTATTCTCGAATTAGATCCATTCAGTTAGGAAGGGAAAATAAATTGAGATATTTACCGAATATTGCTGGAGTAGCTTTATTGATCACTGGGCTTGTCTTGCTTCTCTTATTTGTGGTGCCCCGAATTGAACCCCAATTCCCGGACTCCATTAATGAGAAGGAACAAACACCTATGCCTACGATGCTGCATCCGGTGGTTCAGGAAAAGAAGGAAGAGCTTATAGACCGCAGCTCTAAGCAAGGGATTTCGATCGTAATTACAGATGGTTACAGATCCAAAGAAGAACAGGATAAATTGTATGAAAAAGGACGGACAAGTAAAGGCTCGGTGGTCACGAATGTACGAGGTGGCGGATCCTACCATAACTATGGTCTGGCTATTGATTTTGCATTGAAACAAAAAAATGGAAACATTGTCTGGGATATGCAGCGAGACGGGAACCATAATGGAAAGGCTGACTGGATGGAAGTTGTGTCGATCGCCAAAGATCTAGGGTTTGAGTGGGGAGGAGATTGGGCTTCTTTTAAGGACTATCCTCATCTTCAAATGGACTTTGGTCTAACGATTCGTGAACTTAAAAATGGAAACCGTCCCAAAGTAAATAACTTAGCTGAAAAATAATAAACACTCCCTATGGCTTATCTTGAAACCATTTGGAGTGTTTTTATCTGTTCGATTCAGCCCGGGGAATCTAACCGCTCTCTTTCACATTTGTTCCATCCAGTTGCAGCTCGCAGATCCCCGCGATGCTAAGTCATCAACTTCCAGAGGGGAAATAGCGCCCCTCTTGCAGCTGCTGGCTTAGCCCGGGGAATCTAACCGCTCTCTTTCACATTTGTTCCATCCAGTTGCAGCTCGCAGATCCCCGCGATGCTAAGTCATCAACTTCCAGAGGGGAAATAGCGCCCCTCTTGCAGCTGCTGGCTTAGCCCGGGGAATCTAACCGCTCTCTTTCACATTTGTTCCATCCAGTTGCAGCTCGCAGATCCCCGCGATGCTAAGTCATCAACTTCCAGAGGGGAAATAGCGCCCCTCTTGCAGCTGCTGGCTTAGCCCGGGGAATCTAACCGCTCTCTTTCACATTTGTTCCTACTTTTTGTATTCTTCGTAGGGTTTGATCATGGCGTGGATGGTTTCTGTGTATGGCATGGGCAGGTGTACTTCGCTGCCGAGGCGAAGGGCACCGCCGTGAAGATGTTCTACTTCTAATGGCAGTCCTTTTCTTCGGTCCTGGTGCATAGAAGATGTCGCTTCGGGGTCAAGTTTCCCTAATCGTTCAAATGCGCTTTCTACATGTTCATCTGTCAGATTCACTTGGTGTGCATTTGCCAATTCTTTTACTTCTTCCAGTATTCTTTTAGCAATGCGGAAAGTTTGCGGGTAGCTTCGGACTTCACCTATAGGCTGATTGACTGCGGTGGTTATTCCTGAAAAGGAGGTGATGAACATGTACTTTTTCCACATCTCTTCTAGGATGTGTGCACTAAGCGTCCCGTTCATATTGGCTTGATTACAAGCTAATGCCAATTCTTCACAGATTTGCTGCTGAGACGGGTGCAGTGGCCCGAATACTAGATCATGAAAAGGACTTGTATGAACCACATGTCCTTGCTCGTCTAGAGTAGCAATGATGTAGGACAGTCCCCCTAGAACTGCTTCTTCGCCTAATTCCTTCTGCAGAATGGTTAAATGCTCCATTCCATTTAACACCGGAAAAACTTTTGCTCCTTTTTCTACGAGTGCTTTCAGCCATTCCATGGTTCCAGGTAAGTGGTATCCTTTGACCGCTAGGAATACTAAATCAGGGTCTTCTATTTCTTCAGGGCTTTCTGCGATTTCAGGGCCGCTTTCAAGCGTGTAATCTCCCATTTCACTATGTAGTTTGATTCCGTGCTTGCGTAATTGTTCGGCACGACCTTCTCTTACTAGATTAATGACTTGATGACCTGCTTCACTCCATCTTGTTCCGAAATATGCTCCAAGGGCTCCTGCTCCAAGTACAACAATTTTCATAGTCATCCACCTCCAAAGTAATCTATCTCCATGATAGCACGTTTCCTGGCATACTCCAGCGATAAGGCTGAAGTCAGGGATTTGCTGCTAAAGATTTCCCCTCAGGAAATGGCTAATAGAATTCTTTAAAATCAATGGGCGCAAAAATGGTTTTTAAAATGAAAAAACCTCTCTCGCATTATTAAAGGAATGCCGAAAGAGGTTTAATTTAGTGGTAAAAGCTTGAGGTAACAACCCGGGTCATTTCAACAATGTCTTTAATGTGACTGTTGAGGTAATGAATGATGTCATCGGAGCCGGTTTTTTTCATAACTTCATAATAGTGTTCTTCATCCTTGAACATCGACTGGCCTAATAGAAGCTTTTCATCTTCTTCTACTTCAATTAAGTTTAGAATTCCCATTGAACCCTGCCTGCCGGTTAGTTCTTTAGAGAAATAGATGTGATGATCAATGGCGCCATGGGATTTTAATAGGTCGCCGGATTTAGTTGTTAACTTTAAAAAGGTTTGTACGTCTTTTTCTTTTACTCTAAAGAAGCAGATAATCGTATACATATTTCTCTCCCCCTGATAGGCAATAAAAATACCCAGGTTTCCTGTACCTTGCATTTATTATTATATAATGAAATGTTAAAGAAACAATGGAATTCCTACCCAGATCTTCTTGTATTCATTTCTTTCCCTTTCCAGGGAAGAGATGAACCTGCTTCCTTATGAAAAGTCCTACTCTTTCACTTGATTTGCAGCCCGTGTGGAAATCGCGCCGTCAATCAGTAAAACAATGGCTGTTATGGTGTGCATGATCCATCCAAGGATAGGAATGGCTCCAACGACACTTGTTATGAGTCCTAACACGCTTCCAGAACTAAAACGGCTTTCTCGGATAGAAATGATTAAAGTAACCAGATGAAAAATAAACATGACCAATAATGCTGTCCAGCCAGTGCTTACAACAAAAGCCCCTCCTGCGAGAGGAATGGCCAGCAAAGCTTCTGCTATTCCTGTCAGCCATTTTAAAATAGTGGATATGCTCATTGCTGATTCTCCTTTTCTTCATTTGTCATGGCAGATATCTGCCAGCGTACACCATAACGATCTTCCAAACGCCCAAAGGAGGATCCCCAGAACATTTTTTCGAAAGGCATAAGGATTCGGCCGTTATCAGCTAACCCGTTAAACGCCATCTCAGCGTCTTCCTTTGTATTAAATTCAAGCGTAAGATCGATAGAGTTCCCGTGTTCAACCCTTTTGGCCGAATCAGCCATATAGAATTGAACTCCTGCTGCTTGAAACTCTAAGTGCATGACCCTGCCTTTAAGTTCAGGGGCCGAATCAGGCAGTTCATCATATGTCTTACTACTTATGATATCTCCCCCTAGAGCAGTAACGTAAAAGTCTGCCTGCTCTCGGGCATTATTTGAAAATAAATAAGGTGAAAGCTTTGCCATTTTATTCATCCTTTCTAAACCCCTTCTATAGTCTTATCTTTCTATATAACATGATTTCGACATTTTATTCATTTATCCTGTTTAAGTCAAACGAATTGCATGAAAAAACCCGCATAAGAAGATATGCGGGCAGAAATTCTGTTATTTTATTGCTTTTTGAAGTTTTTGAATCATTTTTAATGATTTTCCTGTTCCGATAGCTACAGACTCCAGAGGACTCGGTGCCATGTGAACAGGGACTGAAATTTCATTAGACAGCCAGTCCTGCATTCCTTTAAGCAAGGACCCTCCTCCGGTCAAAATTACTCCGTGGTCTACAATGTCCCCGCTTAATTCTGGAGGACAATCTTCAAGTGTGGAACGTATGGTTTCGAGCAGCTGTTCCAGGGATTCTTTAATGGCTGATTGAATTTCTGTTGATGTGATGGTGATCGTTTTAGGAAGACCCGTCACCATATCACGTCCGCGTACTTCCATTGTTTGTTCTGGGTGATCAATGAGTGCATATCCAATTTCCATTTTAATTTGTTCGGCAGACCGCTCGCCGATCAGAACGTTATAATTCTTGCGGACGTATTGAATAATTTCCTCATCCATAACGTCTCCGCCTGTGCGAATGGATTTACAAGAAACTACTCCGCCGAAGGATATAATGGCGACTTCGCTGGTTCCGCCGCCTACATCGACCACCACATTTGCAATGGGCTCATCTACCGGTAGATCCGCTCCAATCGCAGCTGCGATTGGTTCTTCTATCAAGTGAACGTTCTTTGCTCCATAGCTTTTCACCGCATTATGAATCGCTCTTCGTTCCACAGAAGTGGATCCGGATGGGGTGCAAATAACTACTGTAGGTTTGCGCATAGAGATACCTGATTTCCTGGCGACCTTTTTTAATAATTCTTTAAGCATTTGAGCAGTCATATCGTAATCTGCAATGACTCCATCACGCAACGGCCGGACAGGGATGATATGGCGGGGAGTTTTACCTACCATTTCCTTTGCTTCTTTTCCAACAGCGACTACACTTTTAGTTTCAGTATTGTAGGCTACTACGGAAGGCTCATTTAATAAAATTCCTTTTGATTTAGAATAGATTAATATATTTGCAGTACCAAGATCGATACCGATTTCAGCGTTTGATAACATTTAGACGTACCTCCAAAGATGACAGATTCTCCTATAGGGATTCTCTTATTTTAGTAGATTTTTGGGGGTCTTTCGAGAGGGAATTAATGGCGGGTGAAGAACTAGATACATTTGCCCAAGGACATGTATAATAAAGATAATGCCAGTTGAAGGGGTTTTTACCTTATGAATCAATTTTTAAAGCACGAAGAAATTTTAAGTAAATGTGAAAAGATAAATACATCGTATGAGTTGGATCCTCATTTTTTTGATGAAATTGTGGATGAATTGCTTGATAGTAATTTAGATACCGAGGAAGTCATTTTACAGGGCTTTCAGAAACTGCTCTCAGAAGTGGATCACGAGATTGACCGGATGGAGCAATTTGCAGATATGCGTCCTAATTGTTTTAAGGGGTGTGCCTTCTGCTGTTATTTTCCCATTGTTCTTAGCCGGTTAGAAGCCAAAATGATGTTTCGTTCCATTGAGAAATTTCCTCAGGATCGCAAAGAGGTCATTTACAACCATTGGGAGAACTATTATGAAAAGCAGGCAGAGAAGCTGGAGCAGGGATTAGCTATGGATCATAAAGACCCGGCAACAAAAAAGGACTATAAGAAGCTGAACCTGCCATGTCCGATGCTGGACCCGGAAACACAGCTTTGTATGGCTTATGAAGTGCGTCCCATCCCATGCAGAACTTATTTGAATTATAGTGACCCGCAGGTTTGTGCGGAGAACGATTTACCAAAAGAGCCATTCAGCTATGAATTTTTGTATGATTATTACTTTAGTGCTGTAAACGAGCTACTGCAAGTTCTCCTGGAAAATGGGGAAGAGCTGATAGTGGACTATCCAGCGGATGTTTGGAGTTATGACTATTTGCCTGCTTGGATTAAACAGTGGAGAGAGGGGACATTAGATGAAGTATAAACTGGTATCCTTAAATGTTGGAAAACCAGAGACCATTCAAACGGATAAAGGGGAGCTGGAAAGTGCATTTCGCAAAACGCCGGTCACTCGTCCTGTTTTCTTAAATAGGCTTAACTTTGATGGAGATGAACAAGCGGACAAGAAGAATCATGGAGGTAAAGATAAAGCCGTCTGTCTTTACCCGGCTCAGCACTATCCCCATTGGGAAAAAGAATACGGAATGGACTTTCCCTATCCCGCGTTTGGAGAGAACATTACAGTAGATGGGATAGAAGAATCAAGCACTTGCATTGGGGATAAGTTTCAACTTGGTGAAGCGATATTGCAAGTTACAGAACCTAGACAACCCTGTTACATCATCGGCAGAACGCATGGAATTAGTGACTTTCCTGCCAGGGTGACACAAAGCGGCTATACCGGGTTTTATTTACGAGTGATCCAAGAGGGAGTTATAACCGCCGGAGATCAGATGCAGTGTATCGAGAAGGATCCGCATCAGGTGACCGTTGAAGAAGTGAATGACATTAAATATCACGATCGAGAGAATAAGTACAAAATAGAAAGGGTGACTAAAGTGGGTGCTTTAGCGGAAGGGCTTCGTCACTCTCTGCTTGAGCGATTGGAAGAATTGGAAACAAATTAAGGGAGGAAGCGATTTCCATGGATTTTGGCAATATTATAGAGGAAAAGATTAAACAATCTATTGCTCGTGGAGATTTTGAGAATTTGCCTGGAAAGGGAAAACCTCTGCCAAAGGATGAATTAGCTTATGTCCCTGATGAGATGCGGAACAGTTACCGAATATTAAAGAATGCCCACATGCTTCCTGAAGAAATGCAATTAAAGAAGGAAATTGTAGAGATCGAGGATTTATTAGCATGCTCCAATGATCCTGAACAATCCGCATATTATAAAAGAGAGCTCTCAGAGAAGCGGCTTAGGTTTAATATTATGATGGAAAAACGGAAGTCATCCCAGGCATTCAAGCAATATAGCAGCAAAATTCATCGTCAATTAGGGTTTTAAAGAAAAAATGGAATAGGGTATGTAAGCTGCCGGCAGAGTTCTGGCAGTTTTTTTATTGTCCAGGGATAATTTTCAATCAATTTGAGGCAGAAATTATAGATGAGTGATTACTCACTTTACAAAAAAGAATTTTTAATAGATAATATAAGTGAGTAATCACTCATTTAAAGATTAAAGGAGGTTTTTGTGATGGAGGCTGTCGTTCAGCTGCATCAAATTTCTCACCGGTTTGATAAAAAGTGGATCATTAAGGATATTAACTTAAACATTCAAAGGGGAGAGATCTTTGGGTTATTAGGGCCGTCTGGTTCCGGTAAAACTACATTAGTCAAAATGATGACTGGAATTCTATCTCCTGTAAAAGGGGAGGTCTTTGTATTTGGAGAAAAAATGCCTTCTTTAAATCAAATGAAAAGGTACGGGTTTATGGCGCAATCTGATGCGCTTTATCAAGAGCTAACCGCTAGAGAAAACTTGGATTTTTTTGGTTCGATTTATCGTTTAAATAAAGCACAGCGCAAGCAAAGAATTGCAGAAGTTATGGAGATGGTAGATTTAACGGAACATCTGGATCAAGTCGTGGAGAATTACTCGGGAGGAATGAAGCGAAGGCTTTCGCTTGCGGCAGCTCTTATTCATCAGCCGGATTTAATTATCCTGGATGAACCAACGGTAGGTATTGATCCCGTCTTAAGGCAATCCATATGGGATGAACTTCATCAACTTAAAGATAAAGGGGTCACGATTATCGTGACAACTCATGTTATGGATGAAGCAGAGAAATGCGATCGTCTGGCGATGATTCGGGACGGGGAAGTCATTGCCTCCAACACCCCTTCCCAACTAAAAGAAGAGATTCAGGCAACCACTATAGAAGAAGTATTTCTTCATTACGGGAGGTCGAATTCATGAATACATGGACAGTGATGAAGCGGATATTGATGCAGTTTCGACGGGATAAAAGAAGTATGGCCCTCATGATCATTGCTCCTATGCTAGTTCTAACTTTAATGTGGCTCGTTCTAAATAATAACGATCAAAGTTTGGAGATTGGCATAGTAGATGTTCCAGCTCAACTAACAAATCAGTTGGACAATGAGGACATCCAGCTCCATCAGCTCACCAAAGCAGAAGCGATGGATCAGTTGTCTGATGCTTCCCTGGATGCTGTGATCCAGTGGCATAATGGTAAGCCGAAGGTGGTCATAGAGGGCAGTGATCCAAGTACAGCAAGCTCCGTGAAAAACCTTTTACAGCAAACACTAAGCGGGACCTCTAAGTCTCCTATGAGTGTGGAATTTCTCCATGGTTCAAGTGATTTAAATTTATTTGATTATATCGGCCCCGTATTAATTGGATTTTTTGTCTTTTTCTTTGTATTTATAGTGGGAGGCGTGTCTTTTTTAAGAGAACGAACACAGGGAACTCTTGAAAGAGTATTGGCAACACCGTTAAAGCGGAGCGAACTAGTACTTGGTTACCTCGGAGGATTTGGTCTGTTTACAATACTTCAATCCTTGCTGATTGCCGCGTTTTCCATTTATGTATTAAAAGTTTTTATGATTGGGTGGTTTATCTATGTGCTGCTTGTCACGTTTTTACTTGCCTTAACGGCTCTCAGCCTTGGTACCCTGCTTTCTGCTTTTGCAAAAAATAAATTTCAAATGATTCAATTTATCCCTTTAGTCATTGTTCCACAAGTCTTTTTCTCTGGTTTATTTCCAGTAGAAGGACTGTCCTTCTGGCTGCAGGCAATTGGAAAGATTATGCCGCTTACTTATGGGGCAGAAGCACTGAGAGGGATAATGCTGAGAGGAGAAGGGTTGGCGGACATTCAACTTTATATTTATATCCTGGCGGGATTTGCTATCCTGTTTACTTTGCTTAATATACTCGCGTTAAAGCGTCACCGCCGTTTATAATAAGGATAGATAGTTGAACGGGGAGGATTTGTTTATGGAAGATCATCATGATTTATTAAAATTATTAGAAGAAGAAGGGCAAGCTAAGGAGATTACCCCTAAGCAGGCACAAATTCTCCAGGCAGCTGTAGAGATCTTTGCTGAGAAAGGTTATGCTTCATCTTCTACCAGTGAAATTGCTGCAAAAGCAGGTGTTGCAGAAGGAACCATCTTTCGTCATTACAAGACTAAGAAAGAGTTGTTAATTTCTATTGTGACGCCGGTGATGACGAAGTTTACAGTTCCCTTCTTTGCCACTCATTTTGCCAATCAAGTATTCGAAAATCCCCCTGCTGAGTTTGAAGAGCTGCTAAGAAATCTCTTGAAGAATAGATTTGAATTCGCTAAACAAAATGCTCCCTTAATTAAAATACTAATTCAAGAAATTGCTTTCCACGAAGAATTACAGGATAGAATTCAGGAAGTATTTCTAGAAGAAGTATTTCCTAAATTTGAACGAATACTGGATCATTTTAAAACAGATCAGACGGTGATTGACTATCCAACAACCACGATCATTAGAATGGTTGTGTCGGCAATTGTCGGTTTCTTAGTCACCAGATTTCTTATAGCTCCTGATGGCGAATGGAATGATGAAGAAGAACTCGAACAAACGATTCACTTTATTATGCATGGGTTGTCCAAACCCGCAGAATAGGTAGTTGTCACAATTCCCGCAGGAAAGCTGGAGGCTTGCAGGAACCTGCAAATCTGGAGCAACAAAGCAGAAGTAAGTATGAAGTAAGGAGGAAAACGTAGATGTGCGGACGTTATACGCTGTTAGAAGAGGAAGCCGAGATCGTAGAAGAGTTTGATTTAGATACCGTCATTCGAGATTATGAGCCCCGTTATAACATTGCTCCCGGCCAGAAGGTATTAGCAATTATTAACGACGGCAAGCAGAAGCGAGCGGGCTATATGTACTGGGGGCTTGTTCCTTCCTGGGCCAAAGATCCAAAGATTGGCTATAAAATGATCAATGCAAAAAGTGAAACCGCTCATGAAAAACCGAGTTTTAAACGATTATTATCTTCAAAAAGGTGTCTGATTGTTGCGGATAGCTTTTACGAATGGAAGAAAACTGAATCAGGAAAGCAGCCGCTGCGCATTTCCTCCCGAAATCGGAAGCTGTTTGCTTTTGCCGGCCTATGGGACCACTGGAAACAGGATGAAGAGGAACGATTCACTTGTACGATCCTAACAAAAGAAGCCAATGATTTTATGAGTGAGATTCACAGCCGAATGCCTGTCATTCTGCCAAAAGATTTCGAAGAGCGCTGGATTGAACCGGTGAAGTGGAACGCGGAAGAGGCTCACGACTTTATTGAACAGTTGAATATGGAAGATTTACAAGCTTATCAAGTAAGCCAATACGTGAACTCTGCTAAACACACCGGCCCGGAATGTATTGCCTCTATAGAAGGATAAAGGCTGAAAGGGTATGGTTTGGTCCGTTCGACACCTGTTTATAAAATCGTATCATTCTAAATGCCTAATTAAGGGTAAGGGAATGCTCTGATTTTTATAGATGATTCAAGGTGTTTCAGGCACTGATTTGCTTTTAAAAGGGAGTTTTTAAAGGGGTTAATTCATACAATTACCCTAATTTTAATGGATAGGAATAAAGATAGATGAAAAGTCTGCTACTGACATTAGCAGGCTTTTTTTCCTATAAGGGATGAGGTATACTTAGGCAGAGTGAATAGAAATGACGGGGGATTTTATGAACAGGTGGGGCTTACATACAATTCTTGATCAGAAAAAGGTTGAAAATCTTTATAACATGCTGTCAGATCACCAACAAAACGAAAGTTCTGCCTACATCGTTGAAGAACTGAAATCCATGATTTCCTACTCCATCTGCGGGTATAAAGATTTAATGAATGCAATCAGCTATGCGATGACTGTGCTGGTCATTAATCAACAAGGTTTGATTCAATATACCGATGAGAAATTTGAAAAATGGACAAAGCAGAAATTAACGGGGCGTAAATTTAATGATTTTTTAGGCATGGAAAAAGAGGATGCCACCTATTTGGAAATGATGGATAAAATCAGAGCAGGGAAAGTCTGGAAGGGAGAATTGAGTATCCTGTTTTCTGACCATCCGGGTGTTTATTTAGATGCCACGATAGCTCCTTTAAGAGAGCCGAACAAAGCTAATCCTTCTATTCTTTTTCTCGGAGCTAACGTAACTCCCTATAAAAAACAGGAATTAACGGTGGTTGAACAAGCAAGAAATGAATATAACCGGACGATGAACGCTTTAGTTAATTTAGTGTTTAAGGTCGGCTATGATCCCGGTCGTAACCAATATTATTATAAGATGTTTGAAGGAAAGCTTGCCCAGGATATTGATCTCACCACAGACAAAGTACAAGGGAAAACGTTAGCGGAATTATTTGGGGAGCAGCAAGCCGCTTTCTACAAAGCCCAATACCAATCGGCGTTTCTAGGGAATAGTATTTCCTATAAGCATCAATATCATAACCGTTCCTTTTATTCCACTTTATCTCCCGTAGAAGAAAACGGGGAGGTTGTCGAAATAATCGGAAGCTCCATTGAAATTACCTCTCATGAAGAAGCTGAACTTAAAATACAGCATATGGCCAGGCATGACCCATTGACGGACCTCCCTAACCGTGCCAAACTGCAAAGTGATCTCGACCAGTGGCTTGCTTATCAGACGTATGACGAAATTACGGCCTTATTCTGTAACCTTGATCGATTTAAGTATGTGAACGATGCACTCGGTCATATGGCAGGAGATCAGGTGCTGCAAATTATGGCCAAGCGTATCCTCTCATGCTTGGACAGTGATGACTCCATGTATCGGATTGGCGGAGATGAATTTATCCTGCTTATTAAAGAAGAAAGAAGTAATCAGGAAATCTTAAGACTTGGACGAAGAATTTTAAAGGTAATCGAACAACCGCTGCGTCTAATGAATCGAGATTTCTTTATTACGGCAAGCATCGGAGTCTCTCAATACCCCGAACGAGCGGAGAGTATAGAGGAGATCATTGGCAGGGCTGACATTGCCATGCACTACTGCAAGCTCAAGGGGCGACATAATATATTGTTCTACACGGAGCAAATGGATCTTTTTTATAATCAGATAATTTCTCTTGAAGGGGATTTGCGGAAAGCACTGAGCCGTAATGAACTTAGTTTGCACTATCAGCCAAAAGTGAATGTAGCTACCGGTTTTATCAGTGGAATGGAAGCTTTAGTGCGCTGGGAACATCCAGAACGAGGCACCATTTCCCCGGCAGAGTTTATTCCTGTAGCTGAAGAAACAGGATTAATCTCACAAGTGGATGACTGGGTGATGCATGAAGCTTGCAGGCAGAATCAGCAGTGGATTGATCAAGGATATGCTCCCGAACGGGTAGCGGTAAACGTTTCAGCTAATGAAATCCAGCGGAATGACTTTGCAGAAAAGGTTCACCAAGTTCTGCTTGCCACGCAAATGGAGCCTCAGTATTTAGAAATAGAAGTCACCGAAAACAGTGTGATGCAAAACACTGAGGAATGTATCCGTACGATGCAGGATTTGAAAGCAATGGGGGTCTCATTAGCAATCGATGACTTTGGCACAGGATATTCTTCCCTCAGTTACTTGCGGCAATTTCCTATCCATTTTCTGAAAATTGACCAGGATTTTATTAAGGATGTATTGAAGGATCCAAGTGATGCTGAAATTGTGAAAGCAATGATTCAGCTTGGAGAAGCTTTTAAGCTTGAGGTTATCGCAGAAGGAGTAGAAAGAGAGGATGTGCTGGATTTTCTCAAAGAGAACGATTGTGCGTATTATCAAGGCTATCACTTCAGCAAGCCTCTAGCTCCCGATGACATGGAGAAGTTATTAACACGTAAACAAACCTATTTAAACCAAATGAAAAACCCCGGGGAGCAGTAAAATTATTTGCCCCGGGGTTTTATATTATCCTGTTTGCCGTTCCCGCTTTTCTGCTTCTTTCTCTTTTTTCGCTACTTTTAAAAACTTGTTCGTCTCTGAAGCGACTACGCCGGATAGCAACAGCAGACCGATTAAGTTCGGGAAGGCCATTAACCCGTTCATAACATCGGCAAATTTCCATACGGTATCCAGATGGGCAATAGCACCGATCAGAACAAACAAAACGAAGACAATTTTGTAAATGCCTAGTCCACGCTGTCCAGTTAAATATCCGAAACACTTTTCACCATAATAAGACCAGCCTACAATAGTGGAAAAGGCGAAGAATATTAATCCAATGGCTACGATATAAGAGCCGGCAGACCCAAGAAACATTTCAAAAGACTTAGAGGTCAGATCTGCACCATCGTAACTGCCGCTATACTGATTCGCCATAACGATGGTGAGTCCGGTCATGCTGCAGACAATAATGGTATCAATCAGTACCTGCGTCATGGAAACTAAAGCCTGACGTCCAGGATAGTCTGTTCTAGCAGCTGCTGCCGCAATCGGAGCAGAACCCAGCCCTGCTTCGTTGGAGAATACTCCGCGTGCCACACCGTACCGAATCACTGTACCGAGCACCCCGCCTCCGACTGCATTGGCTGTAAAAGCATCACTGAAAATGGTGGCAAATGCGTGAGGGACAAGATCAAAATTTAAGATAATGATAATTAGAGCACCGATGACATAAAATAAAGCCATTATAGGAACGAAAAATGCGGTCACTCTTCCGATACTTTTAATCCCGCCCAGCAGGACTAAGCCGGCAAAGAAGGTCAGGATCAGTCCGGTAACGAGTGGTGGAACACTGAATGAAGTCTCCATAACGTCTGACACGGAATTTGATTGAACCATATTTCCAATACCAAAGGCAGCCGCTGCTCCAAAAATAGCAAATAACACGCCAAGCCATTTAGCTTTTAATCCGCGTTCTAAGTAATACATAGGACCACCGGCCATATGTCCGTTTTGGTCTGTGACCCTGAATTTTACAGCAAGTATGGCCTCGGCATATTTAGTGGCCATCCCGAATACGGCAGTGATCCACATCCAGAATACTGCCCCTGGCCCGCCTAGAAAGATGGCGGTTGCTACCCCGGCAATATTACCTGTACCGATCGTGGCTGCCAGGGCTGTTGTCAGAGCCTGGTAATGGGATATATCACCTTTCTCTCCTTTTGTCTTCTTACCCGGAACGAATGCAAGTTTTAAAGCGTAAGGCAGAGCTTTAAATTGTAGAAAACCCAGGCGTAAAGTTAAATAAATACCAGTGCCGACTAAGAGAACCAATAATACAGGTCCCCAGACGATTCCGCTTGCCCAGTTAAAAAAGTTATATAATACTGAACGATCTTCCATCAAACTCCCCCTCTTTGTATGTAGTAAAAATTTTGTCCATATATAAAATATTCCGAAAATTATTGTAAAAAGTCAAGGAAATTTGGAAAGTTGTCTAAATAATCATTGGTTTAGTAAGCGATTGATTAGGAAATGATTTACTATTAGCTGTATAATAAGAGTGAAGAAATATGTTTTTTCCTATATAATTTCATACAGAAGAGATACTAATATCGGGGGAGTTAAAATGATTAAAGTCTTATTTGTTTGTTTAGGAAATATATGCCGGTCACCAATGGCAGAGGCGATCTTTAGAAAGTTAGTGGAAGAAGAAGGTCTTCACGATCAAATCTCAGTGGATTCAGCAGGGATTGGTCACTGGCACATCGGATCTGTTCCTCATGAAGGAACGCGAAAAGTACTAGATGCCCATACGGTTTCCTATGAAGGATTGGCGGCAAGACAAGTAAAACCAGAAGACTGGGATGAGTACGATTATCTTATTGCCATGGATGAAAAGAACATCCAAGATCTGCAAGCGATCCGAGAAAAGAATGAAGTTGTAGTTCAGAAGTTAATGGACTATGTAGAAAACCCGGTAGAATCAGAAGTACCTGATCCGTATTTTTCTGGTAATTTTGATTATGTTTATGAGCTTGTTCAGGCAGGCTGTGAAGGCTTGCTTGAATCGATTAAAAAAAACCATCAATTATAGGGAGGAAATCTTATGTCACAGCATAAGTTATGGAAGGGTGTTTTATTAGGTGCATTGGTAGGCGGAGCAGCTATGCTGTTTGATCGTGATACGCGATCGTATGTGGGAGAGAAATCCCGTTCAGCCGGAAGAACGTGTAAAGGTTTTGCGAAACATCCGTCGGAAGCTGTCCATTCCCTTAGGGTGAATTATGAGTCCATGGCGAAACGATTGAATGATGGAGCGGATAGTGTACTTGATTTGCTGAACAAATTAGAGGATATAATGATTAAGGTGAACGAAATGGACAAAGAGGTGCAAGAACAACTGAGAGCTGTAAATAATTCTAAAGAAGCATCTTAACAGATAAGGGTGGAGGGGATATCTTGAGGTCTGCGATTGGTTTTATTAAAACACTATTTTCGCGCTTTGCAGAAGATGATATATTTGGGCTCGCCGCCCAGCTTGCCTATTTCTTTCTGTTATCTTTGCTTCCCTTTATGATATTCCTTGTCACCTTGTTAGGATATTTAAATATTAAGGAAGACCGGGTAATTGCCTTAATAAACGTTTATGCGCCGCCTGAAACGATTGATATTTTATCGGAAAACATTACTTCACTGTTTAATGATCAGAATGGCGGACTGTTATCATTCGGAGTAATTGGGACTTTATGGGCTGCTTCAAATGGGGTAAATGCGATTATTAAAGCCTTTAATCGGGCCCATCACGTAGAGGAAAATCGGTCCTTTTTTGTTTCAAGAGTTGTAGCGATTGTCTTAACCATTGCTATGGTCCTTGTGATCGCTATTGCATTCCTTCTGCCTGTGTTAGGTAACACTATTGGCACCTATGTTTTCTCTTTCTTTGGAATGTCCAATGGTTTTATTGCGGTATGGGATGCGTTAAGGTGGGTGATTTCCTCGGTCATATTTTTTATTGTTCTTTCCTTTCTGTATATTATGGCGCCCAATAAACCATTAAGATATAAGGACACAGTCGTGGGGGCAGTATTTGCGACCATCGGCTGGCAGCTCGTATCTTTGTTATTTTCATTTTATGTAAGTAAGATGGGGAGTTTTTCTACCACTTATGGAAGCCTAGGCGGAGTGATCGTGCTGATGATCTGGTTCTATCTCTCCGGTATTGTTATCATTACCGGCGGAGAAATTAACGCAATTATTTACAGGCGCAGGGTGTCCCCTTAAGAATGATATAACCAAAAACCCGAACCATTGATTTTTTCAATTGGTTCGGGTTTTTATAGTTAGTGAAATGTGCGCTTCTTCCCCCAAGGAGCTATTTTAACAGGCGCAGACCATTGAGAATGACGAGAATGGTGCTTCCTTCATGCCCAATTACACCCATAGGAAGATCAAGCACTTGAAGAAGGTTACTGATAATTAATAACGCAATTATCCCGATTGAAAAAATGACATTTTGTTTAACAATCTTATTCATCCGGTTGGAGAGTTGAATGGCCTGGGAAATGCGGGGGAGATCATTCTTCATTAATACCACGTCCGCGGTTTCGAGAGCGACATCCGTCCCTTCTCCCATAGCAATTCCAACGTTTGCAGCAGCTAAGGCCGGTGCATCATTAATTCCATCTCCCACCATGCCAACCGTGTTGAAATGCTGTTTAAGCTTTTTCACTTCTTCTACTTTTTCGTCCGGCATACATTCCGCAATAAAATGATCTAGTCCAGCTTCTTCTGCGATTGCTTTGGCCGTTGTATGATTATCTCCGGTAAGCATGACTGTATAAACTCCATGTTTTTTCAAAACTTGGATCGCTCGTTTTGTTTCTTCTCGGACCGTATCTTTTAGGGCGATCAGTCCGGCAATTTTTTCTTCCCGCTTGATAAAGACGACGGTTTTACCCTCGGAAGCTAATTGTTGTGCGATTCCTTGTTGAAAAGAACGACTTGCCTCTTTCCCAACAAAATCAGCTTTCCCGATTTTCCATTGCTCTCCATGCACAGAAGCGGTGACACCTTTTCCACTGATGTCCTGCATATTATGAATCTCTATACGTTTTCTTTTATTCTCAGCCGTGTAATTCACGATAGCTTGAGCTAATGGGTGGTTGGACTCTTGTTCAATAGCAGCAGTGATCGGAAGGACTTGTGAAACATCTTCATCCTCTGCAGCTATGAAATCTGTCACTTCCGGTTTCCCGTTGGTTAACGTGCCGGTTTTATCGAAAGCAATGGCATTCAAATGACCGAGGTTTTCTAAATGAACACCACCTTTAAACAAAACTCCATTGCGTGCTCCGTTTGTAATTGCGGATAATGTTGCCGGCATTATGGAAGCTACTAAAGCACAAGGAGATGCAACCACAAGCAGAATCATCGCTCTATAAATCGTATCCATCCAGCTCCAGCCAAATAGAAAATGGGGAAGAAATAGCATTATGGCGACAACGAGAAGCACTACTTTTACATAAGTACTTTCAAATCGTTCAATAAAGAGCTGAGAAGGAGATTTTTCACTTTGAGCTGACTGTACCATTTGAATGATTTTCTGAAATAACGTATCATCTGAGGTTTTAGTAATTTCTACTGTAATACTTCCGTTAATATTCACTGTCCCTGCATAAACTTCCTCATTCGTCTCTTTACTCACAGGCACAGATTCACCGGTAATGGCACTTTCATCTATGGAAGTCTGCCCTTTAACGATTTTCCCATCAGAGGGGACGCGTTCCCCCGGCTTAATAAGTACACGGTCGCCAATTTGCAGGTCTTGTACGGACACTAATTTATAATCATTATCTAAAATTTTTAAGGCTTCTTCCGGCTGAAGGTTCATAAGTGAACTGATTTCTTTTTGGCTTCTATTCATGGTGTAGGTCTCTAAAGCACCACTAAGTGCAAATATGAAAATAAGGATGGCACCTTCAGTCCAGTAGCCAATAGCGGCAGACCCTATGGCAGCCAGAATCATCAGCATTTCTACATTCAATTCTTTTGCATATACGGTTTCTTCTATTCCTTCTTTTGCTTTGGCAAAGCCACCAATAACAAAGGCAGATAGATACAGAGTTACCGTTGCACTTGGCAAGATGCGGCCATCACTCAGCCAGGCAAATAAAATGAGCAGACCACTTAACAGAGCTGCGATTAACTCTCCATGCTCGCGTAAATTAGATATAAACGGGGAAGATAGCTTTGAATCTTTTTCAGTAAGTCTGGACATGGCTCTTGTCTCTGAGGACATATTCTCAACTCCTTATTACTAATTGATAATGATAACCATGATCATTTATGTTTTTCGTGGTTTAAAAACGATATAAACAACGGATTAAAATAGTTTCTACATTATAATTATTTTAAATAGTGTATGTATTTATATTATCAGAAGTTCGGTTTCAGTCAAGAGTTTTCCTTTTAAAAAATAAGTTTTCTTCGGTTTATTATGAATAAATGAAGCAATACGGTTGATCTTGCAATCAGCGAATTGCTATATTGGTTAGGTGTGTAATTTAAAAACGGAAGGTGGATGTTGAAAGAAAATGCGTAAAGGTCTTTTATTAATTCTTATAGTAATGCTTGCCGTAGTCACCGCCGCCTGCGGTTCATCAGATGATAGCAGTGACGGGAACAACAGCAATAAAGATAAATCTTCTGCTTCTTCAAAGTGGAGCAGCCTCAAGGAAAAAGGAAAAATTGTGGTAGGAACCTCTGGCACCTTATTTCCAGCTTCTTATCATCCGGAGGATTCCGATCAATTGACTGGATATGATGTTGAGGTTATGAAAGAGGCAGCCAGCCGGCTTGACCTCGATGTAGAATTTAAGGAGTATGGAGTAGACGGATTATTAGCTGCTATGAAAAGCGGCCGAATCGATGCAGTAATCAATGACATGGAAGTAACGAAAGATCGCCAAAAGGAATTCGCCTTCAGCACTCCATATAAGTATTCTTATTCAACTATGATTGTGAGACAAAGTGATCTTTCTGGAATTCATTCCTTAGAGGATCTGGACGGAAAGGTTCATGGCGGCGGAGCGACGACCGTCTTTTCGAAAATTGCCGAGCATTTTGGGGCTAAGACCAAAACTTATGGAAATGTAACCAATGATGTTTACCTGCGAGATGTAGAGAATGGCCGTACGGACTTCATCATTAATGATTACTATCTGCAAACATTAGCTCTGAAAGCCATGCCTGATATTAAAGTCCAATTACATCCGGATTTGAAATTCCACCAAACGGAATCTGCGATTGTCATGCCTAAAGATGCAGATACGCTGAAACAGAAAATAGATGCCACCATTAAAGAAATGCGTGATGATGGTACACTTACTAAAATTTCGAAAAAATTCTTCGGTGGCAAAGATGCATCTAAAAAACCGGAAGAAGACATTCGTGAAATTAAAGGGTTAGATTTATAAGGGTGAATAGATATGTTCGGAATCCATTTTAGTGATATTCAAATCGACAAGCTATTCGTTCCTGAGCGCGCTTGGGAAAATCTCCCCTTCGTCTTGCAAGGCGTACCGCTTACACTTCTTGTAGCGGTACTGGGGATGATCCTTGGATTAATTATAGGTTTCTTCTTAGCAGTTGCCAGGAAATCAGATCGTATTCTATTTCGCTGGCCCGCAAGAATGTACATTTCGTTTATGAGAGGGACTCCTATTCTTGTCTACTTATTTGTCCTCTATTTTGGACTGCCAGTAGTGGGGATCACTTTGCCGGCTGTTGTAGCAGCAGTCATTGGGTTTGGTACCAACAGTGCCGCTTATATTGCGGAAATTAACCGGTCCTCCCTAAATAGTGTGGACAAGGGTCAGTGGGAGTCTTCCAGAGCTTTAGGGTTTACTTATTGGAAGACAATGAGAAGGATCATTGTTCCCCAGGCAACTCGTATTGCTATTCCGCCACTTGGGAATGTATTTCTGGATTTGTTGAAAGCTACATCGCTTGCCGCTATGATTTCGGTGCCAGAGATATTAAATAAGGCTCAAATCGTTGCCGGCAGGACCACGGATTCGATGACGATGTACATTCTAGCAGCGTTGATTTACTGGCCGCTGACGATGGTATTTTCTGCTTTGCAGGATTATTTAGAAAGAAGATATAATAAATACCTGTAAGAAGATCCCGCTAAAGTATTTTGCTTTAGCGGGTTTTTTTGTGCGAGTGGGGAGCGGGTCAGATTCAATAAGTGTGGTTCATTCGAAATCAAGTCTTCAAGTATACCAGCTAATAGAAGGTCAATAGGTAAGGGTAA